>JBEVNC010000258.1:0-42648 GCA_040508315.1 Sphingobium sp. | reverse complement strand
GTTAACGAAATCGCGATCCAGGAACCCCCACTAAAGCGACTTATGAATGCGGATGACTTCTTCAAAACCCCACATGAAGAAAATTCATTGCACTCAGTAATCGCACCCAACCCGTTTATATATATGATTATGCTATAGTTTTTTGATTCGGTCGATTGGAAAATTAGGATAATTACTTAGACCGATGTTACATCCGTTTCGGTTTAATAAAGGTCCGATTTTCAACCTTTTACGCCCAAGCACCCCTCCGCCTTCCGGCATTGTCGTCATTGATAAGTTGTTTACCAATTCCGCTTAATGTTAAGCATATTGGAGTCGCTTAATATGCGTCGGGTGGCGCAGCGACTATGTGTCGGGGGATACATATCGTGGGTAAATTATCTGCTTCGGCCGTGCCCGAAGAGCTGCGCGGCATTATTGGCCGTTATCGCAAGGCATTTATAACTGTCGCCCTGTTGAGTGCGATCCTGAACATTCTCGTTCTGGGTGGCTCGATTTACATGATGATGGTCTATGATTCCGTGCTTCCCAGTCATAACCTGCCGACTTTGTTCGGCCTGGTTATTTTGCTTATCGCGGTTTATGCTTTCCAGGGAACGTTCGAGAACATGCGCGCCGGTATTCTCGGCGATATCGCAGCCTCGTTCGATCAGGCCCTCTCGCACCGCGTGCAGCGCGCCGTCGGCGATGCTGCACTGCGGGGTGGACGTCAGGCCGGCGGCGATGGCCTCGGCCATATGCGCGATCTGGAAAGCATCCGCACCTGGCTGTCGGGCTCCGGTCCGACCACGCTGATCGACCTGCCGTGGATCGTCTTCTTCATCGGCATATTGATGGTCATCCACGTCTGGCTCGGCGTGACGGCGCTGCTCGGCGGCGCGATCCTGATCGGTCTGACCATGATCACCAGCAGGGTGCTCAAGGGACCGACCGAGCGGGCGAACATCGTCGCGGCGCACCGCAATTCCATGGCCGAATCGAACATGCGCCATGTCGAGGTCTTTTCGGCGCTGGGCATGCGCGGCCGCATGCTGGATCGCTGGCAGACGGTGAACAGCCATTATCTGGCCGCCCATCGCAGCATGACCCATTCCGTCGCCGCCCTTGGCGCGACCAGCCGGATGGGGCGCATGCTGCTCCAGTCGATGGTGCTGACGGTCGGGGCCATCCTGGTCATCAAGGGACAGGCATCGGGCGGCGCGATCTTCGCCTCTTCGATCCTCTCCGGCCGTGCGCTGGCACCGGTCGACTCGGCCATCGCCAACTGGCGCGGCTTCGCCTCGGCCAAGCTCGGCTGGACGCGTCTGTGCGACCTGCTGGCCCGCGTTCCCGCGCCGCCATCGGTCGAGACGATCCTGCCTGCGCCGACGAAGGAACTGCATGTCCAGCAGCTGTTCGTGGCCCCTCCGGGATCGCAGCAGATCACTGTCCAGGGCGCGGAATTCTCGCTCAAGGCAGGCGACGGCCTCGCCATCATCGGCCCCAGCGCCGCAGGCAAGTCCTCGCTCGGCCGTGCCCTGATCGGCATCTGGCAGCCGGCTCGCGGCGCGGTGCGCCTCGACGGCGCGACGCTCGACCAATATCCCGAGGACATGCTCGGTCGCTATGTCGGCTATCTGCCGCAGACGGTCGAACTGGTCGAGGGCACGGTGGCCGAGAATATCGCCCGCTTCGATCCCGACATGACGTCGGAGGCGATCGTCCGCGCCGCACAGGAAGCCGGTGTGCACGACATGATCGTCGGCCTGCCCCATGGTTACGAGACGCAGGTCGGCTTCGACGGCCGCAACCTGTCGGGCGGTCAGCAGCAGCGCATCGGCCTGGCCCGCGCGGTGTACGGCGATCCCTTCGTCGTGCTGCTGGACGAGCCGAACTCCAACCTCGACGCCGAAGGCGACGCGGCGCTGGAGAAGGCCGTAGCGTCCATCCGTGAGCGGGGCGGCATCGTAGTGGTGATCGCACATCGCCCCTCCGCACTGGCCAACGTCAACCTCGTCCTCGTCATGCGCAATGGCCAGGTCGAGACCATGGGTCCGCGCGCAGAGGTCCTGCAACGTATCGCCGGGCGTCCAGCGCCCGTTCCCAACAGCATGAGCCAGCGGCCGGGCGGCCCGATGCGCCAGGCAGCGGCGGGAGGCCGATAACATGACGACCACCATGATGACCTTGCTCAACAATCCTGCGATCGCGGTCGAACCCTATGACCCTGACCGGCGGATGGCGGGCAAGCTGCGCACGTCGCTGATCCTGCTGTCCACCCTCGTCTTCGGTCTCGGCGGCGCGGCGACACTCATCCCCATCGGCGCTGCCGTGATCGGCGGCGGCCAGATCGGCGTGGAGCAGCATGTGAAGCGTATCGCCCATCCCATAGGCGGCACCGTCGCGGAGATACTGGTCCATAACGGCCAGCATGTCCGCAAGGGGCAGGTGCTGATCCGTCTGGACGACCGGGTGTCCGGCACGGACGCCGCCATGGCGGCGCTGACCGTGGACCAGATGCTGGCGCAGAAGGCGCGGCTGGAAGCAGAGCGCCTCGGCGCATCCGCCATCCAGTTCCCTGCAAGCCTCGCGGCGCGCAAGGACGCAGGCGCGCTCAAGGCGATGGCCGACGAACAGCGCATGTTCACGCTGCGCAAGTCGGAGGAAGCGGGCATCCGCGCCCAGCTGGCCTCGCGCGTCGGCCAATATGACAAGCAGATCATAGGCTACCGCGCGCAGATCACCGCCCTGCAACAGCAGAGCGCGCTGATCGAGCCGGAGCGCAAGGGCATTCAGACGCTGTACGAGAAGCGGCTGGTGACGCTGAACAGGCTGAACCAGCTGGAGCGGACCGCCGTGGATCTGAACGGCTCCATCGGATCGCTCAACGCGCAGATCGCGGGCACCTATGCCCGCATAGCCGAAACGCGTGAGCAGATCATCCAGCTGTCGGAAACACGGCGCGCGGATGCGGGGTCGCAGCTCAGCCAGATCAACATGCAGCTGAACCAACAGCAGGTTCGATCCACGTCGGCGAACGACCTGCACGACCGCACCACGGTCCGCGCGCCCACCGACGGCGTGGTGGAGCAGCTGACCGTGACGACCATCGGCGGCGTCATCCGCCCGGCCGAGCCGCTGCTGTCCATCGTACCCGACAAGGACCGTATGGTGGTCGAAGGATCGATCAGCCCATCCGACATCGATCAGGTGCAGGTCGACCAGTCAGCCCGCGTACGCCTCTCCTCGCTCAACAACACGGCAACGCCGGAACTGATGGGCAAGGTGATCTATGTCGGCACCGACCCGGTCACCCAGTCCGATGCACAGGGCACGCGCAGCTTCTTCCCCGTGCGTATCGTCATCGACCCTGCCCAGCTCAAGCGCAACCGCGAGGTCGTTCTCAAGCAGGGCATGCCGGCGGAGATCTTCATCGAAACGGGCAGCCGCTCGATGATCTCCTACCTCACCAAGCCGCTACAGGATCAGTTCGCCCGCGCCTTCCGCGACTGAGACTGACGGGCGACAGAAACAGGCGGTCCCTTGCGATGCGAGGGGCCGCCTTTTTGTGTCAGTTTTGCGAATACCAAATTTGCGTCGCTGGCACACTCGCACTCCTACAGTATAACGCGCCATGGATAGTCGAGTAGGCTCAATTTTCGAGAAAGCGATACTGGCGATCTTCCTGATGTTCGCGATGGGATCGGCACATTTTCACGCTGTATTATATTATAGCGGCGTACCGCGCATCGGGACTGTAACGGCATCGAAGCTGCATCGGATCGACGGTCATTACGAGCGGTTCAACTTTCTAGACGACGGGACCTATACCGACGCACCGATGGGTCAGAAAGTGCCCGAGCTATGCCTGCCAAGTGGCCACTATTGTGAAGTGATCGAGCCGGACATTTCCCGCGAATATCAGTTTCTGCTCGGCGGAACCCTGTGGGGTGTGTTTCCACTCACGATCGCAATCCTCGCGCTAATGGTTCCTGTTGCCATAGCTTTCGCCCAACTGGTAACGATCATCGCCGTTCCCCTGCGCCACGTTTTGGGCAGGAATGATAGTAGCTCCGCCTTCGACGAGATCATTCACCGAACTGGCCAAACATTATTTGGGCTGTGCATATCGTTGGGAAGCATCAAGATGCTTGTCGATCTATGGCCTATGACGCATTATTTCGAGGGTCAGGGTATAGTCGACAAGATCGTCCTGGGGTTTGTCTACGCCGGCATGATCGGGCTGTTGTCCGTCGTGGCACTTTCCCAATCCCCCCTTATCCGCTTCGTCTCCGGCGAGACCTTTCAGCGTCCCGGCAAATTTCTTGGCAGCGTTCTGGTACTATATGCGGGCAGCGAGGTTGCTTGGTCGATCATTGCGGGCGACCCGATCACGATGTCGAACCTGGTCCCAAGCATCCTCGACTGGCTTGGGCTTCTCGCTGGATAGGAGGGAGGGCCGTACCTGCCCTCCCTATAGATCGACTGATCACACCGCCTGATTGTCCAGATTGGCGGCATGCTTGGCCGCGACATAGCCAAAGGTCATCGACGGACCCACGCTCGCGCCTGCGCCGGGATAGACGCCGCCCATCGGCGATGCCGTGGACACACCGGTCGCATAGAGGCCCACGATGGGCGTACCGTCGCCGCGCAGCACGCGCGACTTCTCGTCGGTCACGATGCCACCATAGGTGGACACGTCGCCGGGGATCATCTCGATGGCGTAGAACGGCCCCTGATCGATCCGGCCCAGTGAGGGGTTGGGACCATGGAAGGGATCGCCCAGCCACTTGTCGTAGTCGCGCGCACCGCGCCCGAAATCCGAATCCACTCCCCGGTCCACAAAGCCGTTCCAGCGGTCCACCGTCGCCTTCAGCGTTGCGGGATCGACGTTGATGAGCGCAGCCAGTTCCTCGATGCTGTCGGCCTGCTTGAGATAGCCACTCTCGACAAAATCCTTGGGCTTCTTATCCTTGCCGACCCATTTGCCCGCGATCTGATAATCGCCTGCGTAGCGCTGGTCGAAGATCGCCCAGCTGGGGACTGCGGCAACGGTCTTGTTCCGCTTGAGCATGGTCTCGCAATAGGCTTCGTAGGAGCCGCCTTCGTTCATGTAGCGAACGCCCGACTGATCGACGACGATGGCGCCCGGCCGTCCGGTGATGCTCTGGCCTGGGGGCTTCACATAGTCGGTGGCGAAGCCCGGCGCGGGCGTGGTCTGATATCCCACCATCTGGTCCATCTGCGCCAGCACGCCGCCGACCCGCTCCATCTCGACATGCAGGTCGCCCGTGTCGCCCTCCGGCGTGTTCGACCATTCGGCGCGGGTGCCGGGCATATATTTGTCGCGCATCGCCTGATTCTGCGCAAAGCCGCCCGCATTGACGAGGACGCCCAGCGTCGCGCCGATGCGCCACGGCTTGCCATCCTTGAGCGTCACGACGCCGGTCACCTTGCTATCCTCTACGACAAGTTCGCTCACGCCGCTCTCGGTACGGATGACGACGCCTGCCTTGAGTGCGGCTTCCAGCATGCGGCCCTGCAGGGCGGCGCCAGCAGTCACATAATGCGCGCCGGTCAGCTTGCTCAGCACCACATTGACCGCGATCTTCGCGAAGATCGCCTTGATCTTCCAGCTTTTCTTCATGAAGGCCAGCTGCATGCCGTCCTCCAGCCGCGCCTTCACCGGCAGGAAGCCGGGGCGCAGCTTCTCGCGCCATTCGCCTAGGCGGTTGGTGTTGTACGGCTTAGCCGTGACGCCACGGCTCGTCTTGCAGCCACCGGGAAGCTCGTCATAATAATCGGGCCAGAAGTGCGAGGCGCGCTCGATCTCCACGCCCTGCCCCACGATGAAGTCGAGCATCTTGGGCCCTTCCTTCACATAGGCCAGGCGCTTGACATGACTGGTGCCGGGAAAGGCCGGATCGTCGCCGACCAGCGCGTCTAGATATGTGATCGCCTTTTCCTGGCTGTCCTCGCCCGGATCCATGAAGCGGTTATTGGGGATCCACATCATGCCGCCCGACTTGGCGGTGGTGCCGCCGACGAACTTGGTCTTTTCGAGGATCAGGGCGGACTTGCCCGCCTGCCGCATCACGAGCGCGGAACTCATCGATCCCGCGCCGCTGCCCACCACGATCCAGTCGAAAGTCTCGTCGAAACCGCTCATCTCATCGCTCTCCTCGGGTCCCGTACCCCGCCTTCGCGGCCGAACCGCCATGTCGGCTTTCATTTCCTAACCTGGTTGTCTTTGCAACTATCAACAACCTGCATTCGGTTGCAAATCGTCCGGGCGAAGCTAAAGCGACCGTGCCTTAGAGGAGAGCCGCCTATGTCATCGCCCGACACCGCCCTTCCTGCCTTCGAGACTGTCCTGCTGGAGCGGCGCGGACGCCTGTTGGTCATTACGCTCAACCGGCCGGAGCAGATGAATGCGGTCAATCTGGAACTGCATGACGAACTGCCGGACGTGTTCTTCTTCGCGCAGGGCGACCGCCATTCGGACGTGGTGCTGCTGACCGGCGCCGGACGCGCCTTCTCGGCAGGCGGCGACCTCAGCCATATCGAGCGAAACGCGGCCGATCCGCGCCTCTTTGACCATGAGGCGCGTCAGGCCAAGCGGGTCATCTCCACCCTGCTCGACATCGAAAAGCCGGTGATCTGCCGGATGAACGGCCATGCGGTCGGTCTCGGTGCGACACTGGCGCTGATGTGCGACATCATCTTCGCGAGCGACAAGGCCAAGATCGGCGACCCCCATGTGGGCCTGGGCCTCGTCGCGGGCGATGGCGGCGCGGTCATCTGGGCGCAGCGTATCGGCCTTGCCCGCGCCAAGGAATATCTGCTGACCGGCGACCTGATCGGCGCGGTGAAGGCCGCCGAGATCGGCCTCATCAACCACGCCCTCCCGCTGGAGGAACTGGACGCGGCGGTGGACGCGTTCTGTGACCGCCTGCTGAACGGCGCAAGCGACGCCATCCGCTGGACCAAGATCCTGACCAACCTGGAGATCAAGCGCACAGCGACCGCGCTGATGGACGCAGGCATCGCCTATGAATCGCTGAGCGTACGCACCGCCGATCATCTGGAGGGAATTGCGGCGCTGCGCGAGAAGCGCGCGCCGAAATTCGGCGGTTAGGCCGGATCGGCATTCAGACTGTCGCCGGGCAGCCGGACCTCGTCATCCTGAACTTGTTTCAGGATCCATCTCTCGTCCGCGCCCAACGGTCTCTGGAGGCACCATGGATCCTGAAACGAGTTCAGGATGACGATATAGCTCAAAGGCACCCCGCCATTTCGGTCACCCCGGACGCAATCCGGGGCGACGGCGGAACTGCCGCAAGAGCTCCTTACCTCTGCGCGAGTTTCGCCACCGCCTCGTCGTGCGTCACCTGTTCGCCGAACTCGTTGAAGATCACGGTGTAGCTGCCCGCCGTGTCGGCGGCGTCGCTCTGCGTGTTCGATGCAGCTGAAGCGCCCATGCTGCGCAGGAACGCGCCCAGATCGTCCGTCTCGATGTCGTATATCGCCATATAGCCGTAGGAGATCGGCGCGATAAGCGGGGCGGCGACCTTGTAACGCTGCGCCGAGACGACGCCTTCGCGCGACACCACTTCGGCAAGGTGGACGTTCTGATACCAGTCGTTAAACTCGTCCTCGCGTCCCGCGACCGGGTTGGTCAATGCGATCATCTTGAACTTGGGCATCGTTGGCTCTCCCTTGGTTGCTGCCGCCTTTTGAAAGCGGCCACGGCGCAGCGCAAGAACCGTCCGGACAAATCGACGGCCCTGTCGTCCATGCGCTTGACCGGCGGCGCGGGCCACCCCTACCCTTTCATCAAAAGACGGAGAGGACAGGACATGACGACACAGCAGAGCATACGCGGGCGGGACGGCGCCCGCTATCGGGTCGTCCAATGGGCGACCGGCAACGTCGGATCGCGCGCGCTGCGCCGGGTGATCGAGCATCCCGACCTCGAACTGGTCGGCGTGTGGGTGCACAGCGCGTCCAAGGTCGGCGTGGACGCGGGCGAGCTGGGCGGCGTCGCGCCCATCGGGCTCAAGGCGACGAACAGCATGGCGGACATCCTTGCGCTAAAGCCTGACTGCGTCCTCTATTTTCCTCATGTCATGAATTATGACGAGGTGGTGCAACTGCTGGAATCCGGCGCGAACGTCATCACCACGCGCACCGAATTTCAGAACCCGGCCACCATGGACCCGGCCATCCGGGATCGTGTCGAGGCGGCCTGCGCGAAGGGGGGCAGTTCAATCCACGGCACCGGCTCCAGCCCTGGCTTTATCACGGAGGCGATGCCCATCGTGCTCGCGTCGATCCAGCGGCGGCTGGACTGCCTGACCATCTATGAATTCGGCCCCAGCGAATCGCGCAACTCGCCCGAGATGCTGTTTGGCTATATGGGCTTCGGCGCGCCGCCGGGCGAGGTGAAAGCGGAGATACTCGACTTCAAGCGGGAGACGTTCGCGGGCACGCTCAGCCTAATCGCCGATGCCATCGGCCTGCCGCTGGACGAGGTGCGGGCATCCGGCGCGGTCGCCACCGCGCGCAGCGACGTGCACATCGTTGCCGGAACAGTGCCCAAGGGGACTGTCGCTGCGACCAAGACGACCATCGAGGGAATGCGGAACGGCAAGCCGTTGCTGCGCATGATCGCCAACTGGTCGGTATCGTCGGACGTGGACACCAGCGACGGCATCCCGTGGGAATTTCGCGAATCTGGATGGCGCGTGATCGTGGAGGGCGACTGCCCGTTGAAGGTCGACATCAGCTTTCCCGTCGCGCCGGAGGACTATGCGGCCATGACCCCCGGCCTGACCGCGCACCGGCCGGTCAACATGGTGCGGTATGTCTGCGAAGCGCCGCCGGGGATCAGGACGACAGTGGATTTGCCGCAAGTGATCGCGAAGCTGGGGTAGGTCGCTCGGGAGGTCATGGACGAGCGTCCTGTCAAAGCCCGTCGCGCAAAAGCGCAATCAACCGCTCATCCTCCCAATCTTCGATCATGAGCAGGGCGGCATAGGGGTCGCCGCCAAGCCCCAGCACCGCCGCGACCGCAGGTTCGGTCTTCATCCCTGTCGACCGCGCCTGCATCACGGCGGTCCGGAATCCCTCGCCGCCCAGCGCCAGCAATCGCCGCTCCACCATGAAATGCCGCCATCCCGCCTGCTCGCGCACCGGCACGGCATCGCCGAAAATCTCGAACTCCCATCCCTCTGCCCGAAACGACGCGATGACCGGACGGACGCTGCTGGTCCACTGATGCATGGCAAAGCCCGCATGTTCGGCAAATGCCGCCCACACCGCCCGCGCGAACGCTCCTGCATCGGGCGCATGGCACAGAATGTCGATGTCGCTTCCCGGCATGTCGAGGCCGAGCGGCGGCGTACCCGCGACATGCGGGTCGAACTGGGCCAGCACCGCCAATATGCCTGCGCTCTGCAACGCCGCCTCATAACCGCGCCCGGACATGCCGCCGACCTAATGAAATCGCTCCGTCCTGCAAAGCCCTGTCAGACACGCATCCAAAATGGCGCAAAGCCGCTGTAGGGCCAGCCCCCAATTCATGATAACGTTAACGTAATGAGTCGATAACCGAGGGAGGCATCCTTGGGAACGGTCAACATATTGGGCGCGGCGGTGACGGTGTCCTTCGCCGATGGGCAGGACATCAGCGACGAGATGAAGGCGACATTGAGGTACGGCATCGACCAGATGGCGGACCTCATCAATTCGCGGGTCTGGACGACCGCCTATGCCGACGCCTTTCGGATCATGCGCAAGATCATCTTCTTCGACCAGCCCGTGATAGTGAACACGTGGCTGCTCGACCGACCCGGCTGCGACGAGGACGACGCCCATTTCTACTGGGAGATCGAGGAATTCCTGCGCAACACGGACGCCGATGTGCGGGCGAACACCTATTTCCATGATTGCTGGCATGTCGTGCAGTATCGCCGTGCGGGCAACCGCTTCGCAAGGGACGAACAGGAGCGCGTGGACCGGGAGGTCGATGCCATCGACCAGCAGATCGCCGTCGCGTCGCTGATCGGCTGCTCCCAGCCGGAGATCGAGTTCCTGCGCGACTTTCGCGACGATCAGGGCGTCATCATCGCGCGGTTGAAGGAAGGCATAGAGCCGGGCGGCCGCATGCGGCATGAAGGGAACGCGTCGCTGCTCGCGCAGGCGCGCACTGCGCCGGGGCCGGTCGTGGGATCAGGCTAAGTGCCGCCTATGCCGTCCGATTAGCTGTGCATAACTCGCCCCCTGCCTTGCCCGCCCCTGCGCCGCGCACTATCATCGACCCATGTCACATGCCGCCTTCGTCCCTCTGCGTGTCTTCTCCTGCTACACCATGCTGGAAGGCGCCATCGAGCCGAAGGCCATTGCCAAGCATGCGCGCAAGCTGGGCTTTCCCGCCACAGCCATCGCCGACCGCAACGGCCTGTACGGCGCCATGGCCTTTTCCGATGCGTGCAAGGATCAGGGCGTCCAGCCCATCGTGGGATCGATGCTGGGCGTCGCACGGCCGGACGATATCGGCGGCGGGGCAGACGCCATCGACTGGCTCGTCCTATATGCGCAGGACGATGCGGGGTACGACAATTTGTGCGATCTCGTCTCCGCTGCTCATCTGGAGCGCCCAGATACGCTGGTTCCCCATGTCACGCTCGAACGGCTGGCCGCGCATGCCGATGGGCTGATCTGCCTGACCGGCGCTGGCGAGGGCGCGGTGGTGCGGTTGCTGGCGGAGGGGCAGGCGTCGGCGGCGACCGCCTATCTCAGCCTGCTGGAAAAGATGTTCGGCGACCGGCTCTATGTCGAGATCGCACGCCGCGACGATCCGGCCGAAGCCATGGCGGAGGGCGCGCTGATCGACCTCGCCTATGCGCGCGACCTGCCCATCGTCGGAACCAACCCCGCCTGCTTCGCCGAGCCTGACTTCCATGCTGCCCATGACGTGATGCTGTGCATTGCCTCCAGCAGCTATGTCGACAGCGCCGACCGCCAGCGCAGTTCGCCGGAAAGCTGGATCAAGCCAGCGGACGAGATGGAGCGGCTGTTCGACGACCTGCCCGAGGCTCTGGCCAACACGCTGGTCGTGGCGCAGCGCTGCGCGGTCGCCGCACCCAAGCGCAAGCCTATCCTGCCCAGTCTCGCCGGCGATATCGAGGGCGAGAAGCGCATGCTGCGCGATCAGTCGACCGCCGGATTGGTGGACCGGTTGCGCAAGCTGGAGATCCTGGCCGGTCGGGACGCCAATACTGACGAATCCAGCCTCCGCGCCCGCTATCCAGCCTATTTCGCCCGGCTCGATTTCGAGATCGACATCATCAACCAGATGGGGTTTCCGGGTTACTTCCTGATTGTCGCTGACTTCATCAAGTGGGCGAAATCGCACGATATTCCGGTGGGGCCGGGACGCGGTTCCGGCGCGGGTTCGGTGGTCGCATGGTCGCTGACCATCACCGATCTCGACCCGCTCAAGCTGGGCCTGCTGTTCGAACGCTTCCTCAATCCTGAGCGCGTGTCGATGCCCGACTTCGACATCGACTTTTGCGAAACGCGGCGCGGCGAGGTCATCCGCTATGTGCAGGAGAAATATGGCCGCGACCATGTCGCGCAGATCATCACCTTCGGAAAGCTGAAGGCGCGCGCCGTCCTCAAGGATACCGGCCGCGTCCTCCAGATGAGCTATGGCCAGGTTGACCGCCTCGCCAAGATGGTGCCCAACCATCCCACCGATCCGTGGACCCTGACCGATACGATGAACGGCAAGGGCAGCCAGATGCGCATCGTCGAGTTCGTGTCGGAGTATAATTCGGACGAGCAGGTCAAGCGGCTGGTCGATTATGCGATGAAGCTGGAGGGCCTGCCCAGGCACAGTTCCACCCATGCGGCGGGCGTGGTGATCGGCGACCGGCCGCTGTCGCAATTGGTGCCGCTCTACCGCGATCCGCGATCCGACATGCCGGTCACGCAGTTCGACATGAAATATGTCGAGGGCGCGGGCCTCGTGAAGTTCGACTTTCTCGGCCTCAAGACCCTCTCGGTCCTCCAGCGCGCGGTGCGCCTGCTCAAGGCACGCGGGGTGGAGGTCGACCTCGACACGCTCGAATGGGACGACACCGCCGTCTACGAGCTCATGCAGCGGGGCGACACCGTCGGCGTGTTCCAGCTGGAATCGGAAGGCATGCGCAAGACGCTGGCCGCCGTCCGCCCGACCAATTTCGGCGACATCATCGCGCTCGTCTCACTCTACCGTCCCGGCCCGATGGACAATATCCCCATGTTCGGCCGCCGCAAGAATGGGCAGGAAGAGATTGAATATCCTCATCTTCTGCTCGAACCGATCCTGAACGAGACCTACGGCATCTTCGTCTATCAGGAACAGGTCATGCAGGCCGCGCAGATACTGGCGGGCTATTCGTTGGGCGACGCCGACCTTCTGCGCCGCGCCATGGGTAAGAAGATCAAGGCGGAGATGGATGCCCAGCGGGAGCGGTTCGTGTCCGGCTGCGCGTCGAGCAGCCAGATCCCGGCTGCCAAGGCGAACGATCTATTCGATTTGATCGACAAGTTCGCAGGCTATGGCTTCAACAAGAGCCACGCCGCCGCCTACGCACTGCTCTCCTACCAGACGGCGTGGCTGAAAGCACATTATCCGGCAGAATTCTTTGCCGCATCAATGGCTTTCGACATTCACTTGACGGACAAACTGACCATATTCGTGGACGATATGCGCCGCATGAACGTGCGCTGCCTTGCGCCGGACATCAATGCGAGCGCCGCCGACTTCACGGTGGAGCCGGACACGGAGACGCCGGGCGCCTTCGCGGTGCGCTATGCGCTCGGCGGCCTCAAGGGCGTCGGTGAGCGGGCCATGGAACAGCTTGTCGAGGAACGGCTCAGCCGCGGCCCGTTCAAAGATCTCGACGATTTCGCCAACCGGGTGGAGCCGCGCCTCATCAACCGCCGCCAGATCGAAAGCCTTGCCGGGTCCGGCGCCTTCGACTCCCTCGGCGTTTCGCGCGCGGGCGCTTTTGCGGCGGCGGAAGCCATGCTCGCTGTCGCGGCCAAGGCGTCGGACGCACGCCAGACCGGGCAAGGCGGCCTGTTCGGCGGCGGCGAGGTTGCCCATGCCGATGTGCGCGTCCCCGACGCCACATGGACGGCCAGCGAGCGCATGGCGCAGGAGCAGGACGCGTTCGGCTTCTACTTCTCCGCCCATCCCGTGGACCGTTTCGCGCAGGTCGCCCGGTCGAAGGGCGCGCGCAGCTTCGGCGAAATCTGTGCCTCGCCCACATCCGGCGAGAGGCCCACCGCAGTAATGGCGGCACTGGTCGAGACGATCCGCTGGCGCGACACGCGGCGCGGCGGGCGCTATGTCATGGCGACCTTCTCCGACCCGAGCGGCCAGTTTCAGGCCAGTTGTTTCGAGGAGGATGGCTGCAAACTTCTCGACCGGCTGGCGCAGGCGGAGGAAACCGGTGGCCGATGCGCGCTGCTGAGCGTGGAACTGGACCGTGCAGGGGGAGAGGACATGCCGCGCGTCACCGTGCGGGGCGTCCAGGCACTCGACAGCCTGACCTCCACGACGCGCATGAGCATGACCGTCGCCATCGACAGCGCGGGCGCACCGGGCCGCGTCGCAGCATTGCTCGCCGAAAGACGGGGCGGCCGCAGCGAGTTGTTCTTCCTCATTCCCTCCCCCGTGGGCGGCGTGTCGAAATTATGCGCAGGCCGCGATTTCCGCCTCGACATGGAGGTGGAGGACGAGCTTCGAGCGGTGGACGGCGTTACCGAGGTACGGATGGAAACGCTGGACCCCGTCGGCGCGCCGCACCTGCGCGTCGTCGGCGGATGATCGCGCTCAGCCATCGCTCCGCAGCGAGCGCACATTATAGCCTGCCCATTGCTTGATCCGCCGGATCGCGAAACTCGTCTTCATCGCGGAAACGCCCGGTAACCGCGCGAGGCAGTTGCGGTGCACATCGTCGAAGTCGGCAAGACTGCGCGCCGCGACGCGGATCAGATAATCGGCCGAGCCCGACATCAGATGGCATTCCAATATGTCGTCGAACCGTCCTACCGCCGCCTCGAACGCGTCCATCGCCTCCCGGCTCTGGCTGTTGAGCGAGATCTCCACGAACGCCTGAAGGTCGAGGCCAAGCCGCACCGGGTCGAGCCGCGCGCCATAGCCGCGCACATAACCCTGGTCGCTGAGCGCCCGGATGCGCCGATGGCAGGCCGACGGCGACATGCCCGCCCGCTCGGCCAGTTCGGCGATGGACAGGGTGGAATCGACTTGCAAGGCGTCGAGCAGGATGACGTCGCTTCTCGTCATATTTTCCCAATATTGGCGTGATCGGCGAAATCCTATCCCATGCTTATCGGGTGCGCCACGTTAAGAAGGAAAAAATCCCGCACGCCTCCGTTATACTTCCAACGAAGCAATTTTTCGGAGGCGGCCATGATCGTAGGGACAGTGCGTGAAATCAAGAACCACGAATATCGGGTCGGCCTGACGCCCGAAAGCGTGCACGAGCTCACCGCCCACGACCATGAGGTACTGGTCGAAGCACGCGCTGGCCTCGGCATCGGCGCGACCGACGAGGATTATCTGGAGGCCGGCGCGCGGATCGTCGACACGGCAGCGGAAATCTTTGCCACGGCCGAGATGATCGTGAAGGTGAAGGAACCGCAGCCCGCCGAGCGCGCGATGCTGCGCCCCGGCCAGATCCTCTACACCTATCTCCACCTCGCCCCCGATCCGGAGCAAACCGCCGATCTGGTGAAATCGGGCGCGACCTGTATCGCCTATGAGACGGTGACGGACGCATCGGGCGGGCTCCCCCTCCTCAAGCCCATGAGCCAGGTCGCTGGCCGCATGTCCATTCAGGCGGGCGCGACGGCGCTGGAAAAGGCGCATGGCGGGCGCGGCGTGCTGCTGGGCGGCGTGCCAGGCGTGCTGCCTGCCAAGGTCGTGGTGATCGGCGGCGGTGTGGTCGGCTTCAACGCGGCGCAAATGGCGGCTGGCCTCGGCGCGGACGTCACCATCCTCGATCGCAGCCCCGAGGTGCTGGAACGGCTCGGCACCCATTTCGAGGCGCGGGCCAAGACGCGCTTTTCCAACAAGGCCAATCTGGCGCAAAGCGTGGCGGAGGCGGACCTGGTGATCGGCGCGGTGCTCATCCCCGGCGCGGCCGCCCCCAAGCTGGTCACGCGCGAGATGCTGGGCCGGATGAAGCGGGGCGCGGTGCTGGTGGACGTCGCCATCGATCAGGGTGGCTGTTTCGAGACCAGTCACGCCACGACGCACGCCGACCCCACCTATATCGTGGACGGCGTCGTGCATTATTGCGTGGCGAACATGCCCGGCGCGGTCGCCCGCACGTCCACCTATGCGCTCAACAACGTCACCCTTCCGCACGCCCTGCGCATCGCAAATCTCGGCTGGCGCGAGGCTTTGCGCAGCGATCCCCATCTGCTGGCAGGCCTCAACGTGTGGAATGGCAAGGTGACGTGCGAACCGGTCGCGCGTGAACTGGGCTATGCGGTGACCGATCTGGCGGAGGCGCTTGCATAAGGGCCGGCGCGGCACACGATGTCACCCCGGCCTGTCAGCATGACGGGGCGTTCAGACCGTCAAAACACACCCGCCGTCTGCGCGAGCAGCCACAGACCGATCGCCAGGAACAGCAGCGCCGCAATCGTACGCACCACGTTCAGCGGCACGCGCTTGATGAGTTCGTTGCCGAGGAACACGGCGGGCACATTGGCGATCAGCATGCCGATGGTCGTGCCCATCATGACCGGCAGCACCGCCTGAAAGCGAGCACCCAGCGCAATTGTCGCGATCTGCGTCTTGTCGCCCATCTCCACGATGAAGAAAGCGATGGTCGTCGTCACGAACGCACCGAAGCGCGCAGGCTTGTCCTCCAGATCGTCGATCTTGTCGGGGATGAGCGTCCAGATCGCCATCGCGATGAAGGATGCGGCGATCAGATAGCGGAACCACAGCCCGTCTAGGAACGCGGCGGCCTGTTCACCGACCAGTGCGGCGAGGAAATGATTGGCCAGCGTCGCGGCAAATATGCCCGCGATCACCGGCCATGGCCGCTTGAACCGGGTCGCCAGCAATATGGCGAGAAGCTGCGTCTTGTCGCCGATCTCGGCGAGGGCGACGACCGCAGTAGAGGTGAGCAGGGCTTCCAAGAATGATCTCCGGGCCGGGCGCGCTTACGATTCCAACGACATCGCACCTCCCCGCCCGGCATGAGCGGAGATGCGACGCCATTGGTCTCGCCCGGACAGGTTTTATCCCGTCCCTCGCGCACCATGGCCTCTCGACCAAGTATGTTGACGCGCGAGCCCGTTCGTTAGGAACGGCTGGCTACTCCCCAGATGACTGGGACCGGCGATAAGCTGCTCCCGCCTGCCTGTCAAACCGCGAAACTATATCCACCATTGACCGGATAGGTTTGCCCGGTGATCCACGATGCAGCGTCGGAACACAGGAACAGCGCCATCGCCGCGACATCGTCCGGCTTGCCGAAGCGGCGGATGGTGTAGAGCGCCAGTTGCGCCTTGGTCCGGTCGCTGGCCATGAACGCGTCATATTGCTCGGCGGGGATCGGCGGCTCCAGCGTGGAGAGCGATATGGCGTTGCAGGTGATGCCGAACCGCCCTGCCTCCTTGGCGATGGACCGCACGAAGCCTGCAGCGCCGGCCTTCGACGCTGCATAGGCGGCCAGCCGCGCCTCGCCCACGCGGCCGGAATCGGACACGACGGTCACGATGCGTCCGCGCTTCTGCTCCACCATGGCGGGCAGTGCGACGTGGCAGCAGTTCATAACGCCATCCAGGTTGGTGCGGAAATAGCGATCCCAATCGGACGGGTCGGTCTCCCAGAACAGAGGCGAGTGGCGCATCTGCGCGTCGGGACCGGCATTGCCCGCATTGTTGACCAGCAAGGTGATCGGCCCGAGCGCCGACGTCGCCTTGTCGAAGGCTGCCTTGACCGAACCATGGTCGCCGACGTCCGCCTGCACCGGCACCGCCCGAACGCCCATTGCCTCGATCTCCGCGGCGACAGCCTCGGCGCGTTCCAGCACATAGTCGTTGACCGCGACGCCCCCTGCCCCATGGCCCGCCAGTGCCAGCGCGATGCCCCGCCCGGCACCCTGGCCTGCGCCCGTCACGAAAGCATTCTGGCCGCCCAGATCCAGAAGGTCACTCATCCCGCTCTCTCCCTAATGTGTGCCAAGGATGGCGATGGCGGTGACCGCTGTCATCAAAAGACGCCATGCTCATGCGTCAAGCGTCGGGGCGATGCCTTGCCGAATTTTGGCGCATATCCGCTCAGGCGGCGGCGCCCATGCGCAGCAGCGCTTCCTTCTCGCGCGGGATATCGAAATGGCGGCGATAATCGCTGAACAATTCCGCCGCCGCCTCAACGTCAATCCCGAATTGTTCGAGGATATTATGCCCCGACCCGCGCCGCCCCTTGGGATCGTCGCGTCGCCACCCGCCAATGGCTTCCCGCACGTCGCCCGGCAGGTCGGTGCCGAGCGCACCGTGCACCGCCTCCAGTCGCGTCACGGGGTCGGCGACGAGCGCATAATAATCGACATGGACCACCCGGTCGGCATGCGGCCCGGTGCAAAAGGCCATGATCCGGTCCAC
This sequence comes from Sphingobium sp., assembly GCA_040508315.1. GTDB lineage: Bacteria > Pseudomonadota > Alphaproteobacteria > Sphingomonadales > Sphingomonadaceae > Sphingobium. The sequence goes on along the minus strand of JBEVNC010000258.1, from coordinate 24,960 downwards.
ATGGCGGCGCATGAAGTCCATCATCTGTTTGCCTACCCGGTGCGGGTCGAGCGGCGGGTCGTAGCGCGCCGACCGCAGCGTCAGCGTGCTCAGCGCAACGGCGGCGAGCGTCTGTAAGGGGTCGCGGTGCGTCATGGCGAAGCGCGCATCGGGATAGACGTCCAGGATCGCATCCATCGCGATGACATGATTGGGATATTTAACCACCCAGCGACGCGGCGCGGTCCGCCATTGCAGAAGCTGAAGCTGGCGGCGATGGACGCGATATGGCCCCGTCATGTCCATGCGGTTCAGCAGATAATCGATATAGCTGGGCGCATCCCCGACATTGAAGAAGCCAGCCGCCGCATAGGATTGTTCGAGAAACGCATGACAATCTTCCGATCCGTCGGAGTCGATCAGGTGAAGCGCGTCGAATCCCTCCACCTCCTCGGGCCGCATCTGGCGCTCCTGCACCCCGCGCGGCGGAGGGGTTGCGGGCTTTGCGCCGGGCCGCGAGGATAGCATCGACATTTCCCAGGGACGCAGCAGGCGATAGCGCGGATCGCGGTCGAACAGATATTGGAAATAGCTGGCGCCCGATCGGGGCAGGCCGGTCAGGAATACCGGCGCTTCGATCTTTTCTTCTTCTATCTCAGGATGTTGGTTGACCCATTTGATGGCTTCGAGACGGTCCACCGTGCGCGCCACCAGCGCCTGCTGGGCCGCCGCCTCGCCCGCCGCCGACAACCGGTTGTCGCCGTTGAGCGACGCGACGAGCGCGTGCAGCCCGCCATGAAGATGCGTTTCCGGATCACGGATGCCGGCACAGCCTTCCGCCTCCGCAATGATGTCGCGTGACCTCAGCATTCGGCCTCTCCTATAGCCCGGCTTGATCCCCGGTTTCGTCACGTGCAACATTCGGCAAAGTTCGCGACTTGTCAAAACAAGACCTTACCGACCGCTTTTCTATTTAATCCGGAGTACATGATTTCATGCGTATTTTCATCGCGCGCGAAGCTGGTGGTATCGACCGGCTGAGGCTGGAGGATGCTCCCCCACCACCCGCGCCGGGGCCCGGCCAGATCCGCGTCGCCATGCGCGCGGCTTCGCTCAATTATCGTGACCTGTTGTGGATGCGCGGCGAGTTCGGACCACCCGGAGCGGACGGCCTCGTCCCCTGCTCCGACGGCGCTGGCGAAGTGGTGGAGGCTGGGCCGGGCGTGACCCGCTTCGCCGTCGGGGACCGGGTGGCCCTCACCTTCAACCCCGACTGGATCGGCGGGCGTTTCCCGTTGACGGCCGGCGGCATGGGCCGAGGCAGCGTCATGATAACCGGCGTCATGCGCGACGAGATCGTTGTGCATGAGGGCGAGGCGGTGCATGTGCCGGAGCATCTGAGCTATGCCGAGGCCGCCTGCTTTCCTTGCGCGGGTGTGACCGCCTGGAATGCGCTGACGGAGGCGCGGCCCCTCCTGCCCGGCATGACGGTACTGACGCAGGGCGGCGGCGGCGTGTCGTTGTTCGCGATCCAGTTCGCCAAGCTGTTCGGCGCGCGCGTGATCGTCATCTCGTCCAGCCCCGACCGGTGCCAGCGGCTGAAGGACATTGGCGCCGACGAGGCGATAGACTATCGCGCCGATCCCGACTGGAACCTGCGGGTACGCGAATTGACCGGCGGCATGGGTGCGGACCTGACGCTCGACATCGGCGGCGCGGAGACGGTGGACAGGTCGATGGCGGCGACGCGGGTCGGTGGGCGACTGGCGTTGATCGGCCTCATCAGCGGATGGCCCGACGCGGCAGCGAAGCTGTTCGCATCAGGCGTGGACATCACCCCGATCAAGGTCGGCAGCCGCGAGGATTATGAGCATCTGAACCGCGCCGTCACCTTCCACGGCATGCGGCCGCATATCTCGGCCAGCTATCCTTTTGAGGCACTGCCGCAAGCGCTCGCCGAACTGAAGGAAGGGCGGCACCTGGGCAAGATCGTCGTGACGTTCTGACCCGCGACCCTCAGGATCGTCCACCGCGCTGAAACAGGGCCGATGCGAGCACATCGTAGCTCGGATCGGCCGTTGGCTCGACGGCGTCGGCATGGGGTACATGCGGTCGCTGCGTACGCATGTCGTAGCTGACGACGCGTCTGGCAAAACGCCAGCGCCCATCCGCCTCCCGCCGATATTTGTCGATATAGCGGCAGCACATGACATCCTCGATCCAGCCGCCCGCGCGGTCGGGGATGATGTGCCAGGCGATGGCATAGACTTCGCCCTCGCCCTCATCGCCGTGCACGGAGATCAGATGGTTGCAGATGTGGTGCCCGCTGTAGCGCATGTGCGGAAAGGATCGCTCGAGGAACTGGACATAGTCCTCCGCCCCGCCGTCGAAGCTGTCCCCATGCGTGTCAGTCGCATCGGCGGTGTAAAGAGTGCGCAGCAACGCAGCGTCCTTGCGGTCGACGCCGCGCGAATAGAGCATCGCCAGTTCGCGGATCGCCTCCTTCGCGACGATCATGTCGATTGCGGTCCCATCCGTCGCCACGATTTCTCTCCCATGGGTCAGTGGGCCATCATGCCCTTCCCGCCTGCCCCTAGGGAATGTTCGATGGCCGCCGAACCTGTCAAATGATTCCTCTTTTCGCGGGACTGCGTTTGTTGGTTGCGTACCCCAAAAGCCTTTGCTAATGGCCACCGCCTACCAGGGACCCCCGGGTCCACTAAGGTCTATGATGTGCGGTCGTGGCGGAACTGGTAGACGCGCAACGTTGAGGTCGTTGTGGCCGAAAGGCCGTGGAAGTTCGAGTCTTCTCGACCGCACCATAACCCTTGTTCGACAAGGGCTTTTCCTTCTTAGGTACGAGTTTTGAGTTGGTGCACCTCCGGGTGCACCAGAACTCTCCGGGTGTTCCCGAATGCGCGATGTTTGCGGGCACGCGCGCCCAACAAGCCATAGTCAGGGGCAAAATGGTCCCCGTAGCGGAAGGATGACAGGGGCCTGCGCGAACGGTCCTGCCCGCCGCAAGCCCCCCGCCTGACCCGGAGGCGGCAAGAAGCGCGCATCGGCAAACGACACGCTGGCCCTGCATCCTTGCCGCTCGATCGTGACGATGGGCATGGTCGACCAGCGCAGGAACGGCCGAAGGCTCGGGGTCACGGCGATGGCCTGGCGAACCAGTGGCTCTTGCATCAGGTCGCGCCTGAGTGGCTGGACATGGGAGATCGCGTGGAGGCTGGTCAGCGGGTCGTAGCGGGCCTGCCCGATCATGCCGTCCTGACGCCACACCAGGTTGCGCCGCCAGAACAGCACGGGCTCCTCGCCCGCATAGACGGCCTCCGGTCGCTGTCCGATATGCGCCATGAGCGCCCGCCGTGCCGCGAGCGATATGATGCCGTTGCAGCCGATATAGGCGCACACGGCGAGCAGGCCGATAATGGCCGGACGCCGCCACGCGCCGCCATGACGCTCGCGCCTGCGCGACAGCCAGATCGCGAAAGGCAGGACGGTCCAGATGACCGCATCGATGATGAAGAGCGTATCGGTGTGGAACCAGATGGTGCTGAACGGGGACAGGAGCTGGACCGCGTAGGTCGTCTGGAGGTCGAGCAGCGGATGGGTGAGCGCGCCAAGATAGCAGAGCAGGATCAGCCACGGCAGATGGAAGGGCAAGCCACTGCGAAACGTCACGCCGCGCGCACATTGCCATCGGTCCACACACCACAATAACGCTGCAAGGAGCGCGGGCAGCAGGACAATGCCGCCGACCAGCCCATGGGTGAAGCCACGATGCGTCGCGAGCGGTTCCCAAGGCACCCAACCGAAGAAGACATCGATGTCGGGCAAATTCGCGCCGAGGATGAGCGCCGCAAGCCCCTTGCGGCTTTTCATCTTGAGCCCGGTCTGGCCAAGCGCCCATCCGGCCAGGCTATGCGTGAAATTATCCATGCGGGTTCATTGACCGGCTCTCCATGGGTGCGTCAACATATCGGGCAAAAAGGACGGCCGCGAAGCTGGCCGCTTATCTGGCCCGCGCATATCGGTCGCACGAGGCGAACGCAGGAATCGCCGTAAGCTCCAGAAACAAAAGCGCGCGCCCAAGCGTCTTAGGCCGACAGCCCCCATCCGGTCAGGACCGTTCCTTTGTCCACATCCCTGCCAGCCGCTCGGCCCTTGCTGCATCCTCTGCACGCGCTCATCCTGGCGTTTCCGGTCGCGATGTTCCCGGCAGCGCTCCTCAGCGACATCACCTATTTACGGACCGCCGAGATGCAGTGGTCGAATTTTTCATCCTGGCTGATCGTCGGCGCGCTGATTTTCGGCGGATTGGCGCTGCTGTGGGGCGCGGTCCTGGCTCTGGGGCTGCGCCGCCATGCCGTCGGCAGGCGCGCTGCCCTCTATGCGTTGCTCCTCGCCGGTGCGTGGATCACGGGGCTGGTGAATGCCTTCCAGCACAGCCGCGATGCCTGGAGTTCGGTCGGCACGGTCGGCCTCGTCCTGTCCGCGCTTGGCACCATCCTCATCCTCGCCGCCGGCTGGGTCGCCCATAGCAGCACAAGGGAGATCGCACGATGAGCGCGCGCAGCCTGGCCGCTCTGGCGGCGGCAGTGACACTGGCCTCCTGCGGTGGCGGGAGCCAGCCGGGGCTTGACCAGACCGGGAACCGCCCGGACCTGCCGAACCAGCGCGAAACGCTGGTTCCGCCGATGAAGATAGCAACGCCCGAAGGCTGGGCCGGTGAGACGCCGGTCGCGCCACCGGGCTTCACGGTGAGCGCCCTTGCGACAGGTCTCAAGGTGCCCCGGCAGATGCTGGTCCTCCCCAATGGCGACATATTGGTGGCGGAAGGGTCGGGCGGCTCTGCGCCCTTGCTTCGACCCAAGGATGTCATCGCTGGCTATATCAAGAGTCTCGGCAAGACGCCCGTCAAGGGCGGCAACCGCATCACCCTACTTCGGGACAGTAATGACGACGGCAAGGCGGAGGTGCGGACGATCTTTGCCGAAGGTCTCAACGCGCCCTATGGCCTCGCCTTCGCCAACGACACCATCTACGTCGCCAATCAGGATGCGGTGCTGGCCTTCCCCTACACGGCCGGAACAACGCGTGCGGCCGGGCCGGGACGCGAAGTCCTGAAATTGCCGTCGCGGATCAACCATCACTGGACCAAGGCAATGACGGTCGGGCCGGACGGCACGAAGCTCTATGTCGGCATCGGCTCGAACAGCAATATCGGTGAGCGGGGCCTTGCGGTTGAAGAGGATCGTGCCCGCATCTGGGAAATCGACCTTCCTACCGGCAGATCGCGTGTCTATGCGACCGGCATCCGCAATCCCACGGCGCTCGCGATCAATCCCTGGACGCGTCAGCTCTGGGCCGTCGTCAACGAGCGCGACGAATTGGGCCCGCAGCTCGTTCCCGACTATATGACCTCGGTTCGGCCCGGCGCCTTTTACGGTTGGCCGTACAGCTATTGGGGCGCCAATGCCGACCCCCGCGTCCATCCGCAGGACCCCGCGATGGTCAAGGAGGCGGTGCGTCCCGACTATGCGCTGGGCTCCCATGTCGCCGCGCTGGGCCTCGGCTTCGTCAACGCGACCGGCCTTGGGCCTCGCTTTGCGCAGGGCGCCTTCGTCGGTGAGCATGGCAGTTGGAACCGGCAGGACCTGTCGGGCTACAAGGTGGTCTGGATTCCTTTTGCGGGGGGCCGCCCGGCGAGCAAGCCGCAGGATTTCCTCACGGGCTTCATCAAGGATGGTCATGCGCGCGGCCGACCTGTCGGCGTGGTCTATGATGCCGTCGGCGGCACGCTGCTGGTCGCCGACGACCTGTCGAACACGATCTGGAGGGTCTCCCCATCCGGCAGGCGACCGACCCCGCCTGCTCCATGACGCCCGCATCCCGGCTCAGGAGCGCCCTCGACGTCACGGCCAATCCCGAATGGCAGCAATTGGCCCTCTACGCGGTCGGCGCGGCCCTGCTGCTCATCCTCCTGTTCAACATTCCCTATGTCGGCAGGGCGATACGCGCGCTGTTCTCGCTCGGCATCCTCGCCTTTGGCCTACTCCTGCTTTTCCAGCATGCGCCCTTTGACCCCAATCTCACCCAGGTCGCATCGCGCCTCGGCCTCGATAATCAGCAAGTATCGGGACGGGAGGTTCGCATTCGAATGGCGGCGGACGGCCACTTCTGGGCGCGCGCTTCGATCAACGGGGTCGAGGCCCGGATGCTGATCGACAGCGGGGCAACGGTCACCGCGCTCTCGGACGAAACCGCCCGGCGTGCCTCGGTGACACGGAATGCCAGTATCGTCCCCGTCATCATGCAGACGGCCAATGGCGCCGTCCGGGCAGAGACCGGCTCGGTCGATACATTGACTCTCGGCACCATAAACGCCCGTAACCTGAAGGTGGTGGTCTCACCTGCGCTCGGCCGGATCGACATTCTCGGCATGAATTTCCTCTCGCAATTGGCATCCTGGCGGGTCGAGGGTCGGACCCTGATCCTGGTGCCCGCCACTCAGGCTTCCGATTGATCGCCCTCAGTTCTCAAGCCTGTCATAGCTGAACAGCCACATGGACGAGGCCTGGCCGCTGGCCTTGTCGCCCGTGCTCTGCAACCGCCCGACCAGCGTATAGCGGGTGCCGGCTTTGAGCGCGCCGGAGGGCATCAGCGGAGCGAGGCGCGGCGAGACATAGAGGATCAGGTCATGCCCGTCGTCCGTCGTCATCTTCGCCGCTGTATAGCCCAGCTTACCGCCCAGAAGCCTTTCGTTCGCCTGCCCCACGCCGGTCGGCGCTGCGAGAGTGGTGACACGCCCGGCAACACGGACGAGGTTGCCATTGGGCTGGTCCGTCTCCGGGTTATAGGGTCTCTTCGTGCGAAGCCGCTCGTCACTGACCTGCTTATAATGGTCCAGCAGCGCCCCTAGCGACTGATACTGGATCGTCCATTTGCTCCGTTCCGCCCAAAACAGCGTGCCGTTGAAGTTGGTGAACAGGGCATCCGTCCAGCCCGCGCAGCCATCGGCATCCTCGCAATTGGGCCAGGCCGCGTCGATCCATTTCAGCAGCTGCGCCTTGGGGTCGGAAAACTCCGCTTCCTTGGCCAGACCGGGGCCGAAGGCGACAGCAGCCTGCTTCTGGCGCGGTGCGACGACGATGACCGCGCCATTGCCGACGTCCAGCTTGCCGATGCGCAACTGGCGCATCATCGCCCAGGCATAGTCGTCGGCGCTCATGCCGCGCAGATTGTCGACCACGAGGAAAACGACCTCCACGCCCTTATCCTTGGCGAGGGTGTAGAGCCGCTGCTCCATCCCCTTCACCCGCGCAGGGTCCAGACGTCCTGTCTCGTCGACGACGAACCGGCCATATTTGAAAGGTATGGACCCTGGCTTGGGAAGCGCGGGTCGCGGCGGAGCGACGGTGGCGGCGACCGGCCTGGTAGTCGTAACGGGTCGCTGCATGTTGCCAGAAGGCATCGATGGCGCGCCATCGGCGGTCACCCGGTCCGATGGTCCCCCGCCACAATCCGTCCCGGCCGCCTGCACGCAGGATTGCACCCAACCCTGCTTGATCGCCTCGGCACGTTCGCTCTTGGCAGGGTGCGTCGGCGTCCCGTGATCGTTGCCGACCGCCAGGATCATCTGCTGCGCACGATCGAGCGGCGCACCCATTTTATGCAGAATATAGCCGCTGAACTTGTCCGCCTCCAACTCGATCTCCGGCCGACTGCCGCCCGGTACGATGGTATGACCCGACAGATGATGCGCGATTTCATGCGCCATGATGCTGATCGGCCCCCATGGGCTGCCGCCGACCTGCGCCTCGGCAGCCTTCATGAATTGCGGGTTGAACGCGATCACGCGACGCGGCACCTTCCTGTCGTCCAACATGATGACGGCCGCCGCATTGGGCACAGGTCCCGATACGACCACGAAGTTGGCGGGCAGGCCGGTATAGCTCATGATCCGCGTCACCGCGCCTGCGCAGTCGTCGGGCGCGCGGCCGGTCAGGGCTGACGCTTGTGCCTCGACCGGGTCGCCATCATAAGAACAGGCCTGCAATGTCGAAGCGATCGCTTCCACCTTGTCCGCGCTCGACAACGCGCCGCCCGATCCCCCGCCACCCGAACCGTCCCCCTGCCCGCACCCGGTTACCAGGAGCGCGAGGACCGTCGAAGTCGATGCCAGCACAGTGCGTTGCATAGGGCCTCTCCTTTATTGGCTTACCACCCAGAAAATCCCCAATGCATAAAGCCGCAGCAGCGCCCAGTTTACCGCCGCATAAATCAGGCAGGCCGAAAGCAGTTTTGGCCAGTCCGACCGGAGATCGAGCAGGAAGAACTGGCGATAGCCCATCGCCACGATGACCAATTTGACCAGGGGCACATAATATTGCGACGCGGCTTTGTGCCACAATATGAAGCCGGGACTGCGCCAGATGAGTGTCGGCAACAGGTTGACGATGATCAGGGCCAGGATGATCGCCTGGCAATAAATGGCCAGAACGCCCAGTTCGACCATATTATAACCCAGCCTGTTACGCAGCGCGATCCAGGCGCCGGCAAAGATCGCGACAATGCCGAGGGAGAAGCTCCAATTGGCATAGGCCATGACGCGCTTCGCCATCTGGTCCACCACCGCATCCCGGCCGATATGGGCATAATGGCCGAAATACTGGTTGGCCGCGAGCAGCAGCACCAATATCGCAACCAGCGCGACCAGTAGCTTGATCGGATGCATATGCACGGCGCGGCGACCGAGGACATATTCGCGCGCGACGGTGCCCGGTGAAAGGATGAGGCGGCGCAAGGTGCGAACCGACTGAAGCTCGAACAGCCTGATGCGATCCCAAGCCTCGCTACGAATATCGCGCCAGACGAAGCGTTGCGCAGCTTTTTGACCGCACTGACCACAATAGGCCGTGGTCATTTCCTCTCCGCAATTGCGGCAGATCGCCGCCTCGAACCAGTCATCGGTGACCGATATGGCGGGCATCGGCGTTTTGCCCGATGCGTCGAGCCGTAGGACATCGGCCAAGTTGCGATAGATCTTCACCCTGCTATCCTCGTGGCGGCGTCATCGGCCAGGTCGGCAGACGTCAACGCACGACCCGGCAGTTTCGAGCCCTTTCGGTTGTCGCGAATGGTGAGGATATCGATGGCCTCAATTCGGAGGAGCGACCGCTCGGCGCGCTCGGTCTTCCGGCCAGTGCCGCCGTTACCGGTGTCCGGCCTGCCGACCCGGATTGGCGGGTCGGCAGGGACAAGGTCAGGCGAAGGATGCCTGGGTAAGTGCCTGCGCTTCCGTATTGGCGAGCACGGCGAGAATGTCGCCGGTCGGTGCGTGAATGATCAGGCTGTCGCTCGCCGCCCCGCCGGTCGTGCTGCCATCGCCTTGCGCGACGGTCAGGTCAGCGAAGGAGAGCCCCCCCGGCAGGCGCAAATGGTCGGTGCCCAGTTGGAAGTCGGTGACAAGGTCCGCCAACGACAATGTCTGCCCACCCGGCGCGTCCAGCACGAACAGATCGGCACCGTCGCCGCCGGTCAGCACGTCACGGCCTGCGCCGCCGATCAGCGTGTCGTCGCCAGCGAGCCCGGCGAGAACATCGTTGCCGTCACCGCCGACCAGCAAATCCTGTCCGGCGGTGCCGGTCAGGTGGAGGCTGTCTGTCACCACATGACCTTCGGCGTCGAAGCTTTGCACGAACAGGCCCTCCAGCGCGGGGCTGGGCACGCGCACGTCGATAGTGGCGTCGATCGTATGGTTGGCGGGGATGCCACCTAGTACCAGAGTGATCTGCGCATCATGGCTGCCGAGCTGGTCGATGATCGTGTCAGGCACGCGGTACGTGCCATCGGCGTCCGCAGTCACGCCGGTGATGCGGATCAGGCCGTTTGCAGTGACTGTGGCTCCTGCAACGCCGGTCAGGTTGATCGAGTAGGGCTGCCCCAGCACGATCTGGAACGTTACCGAGGTCGGAACCGCGCCATGCGTATCGACCTGGAACGCCTCGGCCCGCAGGCCCGTCGTACCGTCCGGCAGGCGACCGGCCCCGATCCCGACGGAGGCGACATTCGCCCCGGTGGTGATCGAGCGATCGATCTGCTGTAGCGCCGAGTCAGGGTCGTAGACGACATCCTGTACCGTGTTCGCAGAGAACTGGTACTGTCCGGTCAATCCGGTGCTGAAGAGCGTGAAGCGGTTGTCCACGGCATACTGGTCGAGGATGTCCTGCGTGATGCGGATCACCCCGTTCGTGTCGGGCGTGAGCGGCAGTTGCAGGGCAAATCCGTTATTGCCGGTGCCGGTCAGCGTGAACGTGGCGCCTGCGGGAGCGCCGCCCACGTAGAACTCGCTTGGCCGACCAACGATGAGCACGGCATTTCCCGCGCTGCCGCCTAGGGTGAGCGGGCTGCCATATTGCTCAGGCGGCACCGCATATGTCACCACATAACCACCGTTGTCGAGCGCCTGAAGGTCGAACGCCACATCCTCGCGCGAGAATGCCGAGGCCGGGAGGCTGTCGAGCAGGGTCACGCCGCCCAGCTTGCTGCCGTCCGCCGCGAAACGCTGGACAGCCAGGGTATCGGCCTGGCCGTCTGCATCGACGTCCGCCACCCAGTTCACCACATAGCCGCCATTGCCGAGCGGCGTGACACGCACCGCATTGTCGTTCTCGTCGCCAGAGATGAGGGTGTTGCCCGGCCCGTCGATACGGTCGGCCGATCCGGGGAGCAGCACGCCATCGGCGTCGAACAGGTGTACGAACACGCCCTCCTGCGCGGGGGAGCCTTCGCGCACGCCGATAGTGCCGGTGATCGTGCTGCCCGCGGTCAGGCCACCGACGATCAGCAGCGCCTGGAAGTCATGCCCGTAAGTCTGCGACAGGATCGCGTCAGGCACTGCATAGTCGCCATTCGCATCCGCCCGCACATTCGTGATGACGATGGTGCCGTTGGACAGCCGCGTTGCACCCGCCACGCCGCTGAGATCGATAAAGCTGCCGCCAGCAACCGTGATCTGCATGTTCACAAAGGTCGGCGCGCCGCTGGCTCTGTCGATGTGGAACACCTCCGAACGCGTGCCCGGCAGGTTCAGCAGACCCACACCGGTCGACTGCACCGTCGCGCTGGCCGTCGTGTCCACGAGATCTGCGTCGAGATCGTAAACCACGTCTGCGCCCGCATTCACATAGGCATAGCTCTGCTGCCCGGCGGTGAAGCCGCTGGCGACGAGGCTCAGGCGGTTGTCCACGGCGAACCGGTCGAGGATGTCCTGCGTGACAGCGATCCGGCCGTCGACCGGCGTGACCGCAACGTTGACGACGGCGCCGCTTTCATTCAGCCCGCGCAGGACATATGTCACGTTGGTCAGCGACGAATCCACCTGGATGCTCGACGGGCGACCGACGATCAGCGCGCTCGGCAACTGCTGGGTGAGAGTGACGCTGGTGTCCACATTCTCCATCGACAGAGTGTAGGCGAGAACGTAGCCACCGCCCGCCAGCGCCTGCAGGTCGTAAGAGCCGAATTCGTCGACCTGTTCCAGCAGTTCCTCGGTAATGCCCTTCAGCAGGATGACATCGCCGCTCTTGCTGCCATCCGCAGCGAAACGCTGGAATGCCAGACCGTCTGCATCGTCGCCATTGGCAGCTACAACCCAGTTAACGGCGTAGCCGCCATCGGGGAGCGCAGTGATCCTGACCCGACCGTCGTCGTCGCCCAGGAACGGCGCGTTGCCGGTGTCCAGGCGGTCACCAATGGGGCCGGTAGCCACGCCGTCCGGCCCGAAGGTCTGGACGAACACACCCTCGACGGTCTCGATCCCCTCGCGCACGCCCGCCGTCGCGCTCACAGCTGTGCCCGCCGTCAGGCCGTTGAGGATGAACGCGGACTGGAAGGCATCCCCCTCGAACAACGTCAGGACGGATTCGGGGATTCGGTACGTGCCGTCTGCACCGGCCGCCAGCACCATGTTGAAGGTGCCGTTGGGCAGCGCCGTCAGTCCCTGTATCCCGGTAAAGTTCGAAATCGGCGCGCCGATGAACCCGATCCTGTCGATCGTGGGATTGAGGACAAGGACCACGGCCGTCGGCGTGCCGGATGCGCTGTCGATATGGACGCTCTCGACCCGGCCTGACGGGACGCCGATCGCCGCTATGCCGTTCGGCCGCACGGTGGTGGTCAGGCTGGTCTGTATGAGAGCAACATCGGTATCGTAAATGACGTCGACCTTAGCCTCGATGGTAAGGTTCACGCTCTGCTGCGCGGCGAGGCCCCCGGCGACGAGCGTCAGCCGGTTGTCGACCGCGAACTGGTCGAGAATCGACTGCGTGATCTGGATGCGGCTCTCCTCGAAAGTGAGAGCGACGCTGCGCACCGCGCCGTCGGTGCCGACGCCTTGTAGCGAGAAGGTGGCACCGGGAGGCGCCTGATAAATGTAGATGTTGGTCGGCTCGCCCGTGATAGAGGCTTGCGCGACCTGCCCTGTCAGCGTGACGTTGCGATAAGAGGTATCGTGCGAGAGCGTGAAAGCCAGTGCGTAGCCACCATTCGCCAGCGCCGTCAGGTCATAGGTGGAATCGTCGCCCGCATTATTCACCAGTTGCTCCGCAACGCCTTGCAGCAGCGTGATGCCACCCTGCTTCGAGCCGTCAGCCGAGAAGCGTTGGACGGCGATGGCGTCGGGCGCATAGTTGTGGTCGAAATCGACCAGCCAGTTAACGACAAAGCCGCCGCCGGGAACCGGGGTGATGCCGACGACGCCGCGGTCGTCATCTTCCAGCACCGGGATACCGGCTTCGTCGATGCGCACGTCCGGCACGACAAGGGGTAGCGCCGAGTAGACATATTGTCCGGTTACAGACCGCGCACTGGCATTGCCCGCGGCATCGGTAGCCACAGCCGAATACCGCACATAGCCCTCGCCAAGTTGCACGATGTCGGCAGCGCTGAGCGAGACGGTGAAGGCGGTGCCGGTGACCACGGCCACCTTCGTCAGTGTCACGTCGCCATTGGTGAGCGTGAGCGTGACGGAGGTGCCAGCCTCCGTCGTGCCGGTGATGGTGGTGCCGTCCGCGGCCTCGGTAGCGGTGATGAGCGTGCCTTCGGGCGCAGTCAGGCCCTCCGGAGCAGCTGGGGGAATAGCGTCGGCCGTGTCGAGCGTGGCCACTGCGGGCAGCGAGGCCGGGCCGACCACGCCTGCCGCCGTCACGAACAGCGCCGTGAAGGACTTGGCTCCATCCGCGCCCAGTTCGGCCGCCGACAGCGCGAAGGTGATCGCGCCTTTCGTTCCGGTCGCCGGAATGTCGGCGGCGGCAAGGACCACGGACTTCACGTCCGTGCCACCGATCAGCAGCTTGAGCGTGTCGCCTGCCTTGGCGCCGCCCGCAGGGTCGAAGGCCACGGTAACGACGATGCCGTCCGCCGCCTCGTCCGCCGTGATGCGCGCGCCGTCGTCCACTACCGGGCGATCCGGCGCGGCGACGAAACCGGGCGCGGGCTGCTCGGGTGCGGTGATGACGCCCACTTCGTTCGCGGCATTGTCCAGCTTGTCGGTCAGCGCGCCTCCGGCATAAGCAGCCGGATCGACCGGCGCCCCGCCGCCGACGGCCGCGCCGACCTGCGTGGCAAGTATATCCTGCGCGACGATCTGTGCGGCGGTGGCTGCACCCAGCGTGCTCAGCGCGTCATTGCCGCTGGCGGCCTGAACCGCGCCGTTGACGCTGGCGAGCGCCTCGCCAATCGCGCTCGCCTGCCCGGCTATGGTAGGGCTACCTGTCGCCGTCGCTGCGCTCTGGATGACGGCGCCGACGACCGCAGGATCGGCAAGGTTGGTCTGGCCCGCCGCGATCTGCGCGGCGATGCCCTGCACAGCCGCCAGCGCGCCCGCATTGGCACCGCCCGGCACGCCTGCCGCCGCGCTCGCCGAAGCGACGACCGAGAGGATGTTGGCGACCTGGATCGCGGCTTTCTGGGCGGCCACGGCATTGGCCAGCGCCGCCGCGTCGGTGGATGCCGCAATGGTCGCGAGCGGGTCGAAGCTGGTCAGGCTGACCGCAGCGTCGATCCCGAACGCCGCCTTCACCTGCGCCTCGGCGGCGGCAAGCTGCTGCGCGGTGGCGTTGGCGGGGGCGAGCGCGGCGATCAGAGTCGTCAGCGGGGTGACGACAGTAGAGCCGGCCGGTGCGACGAACACGCCGGTGAACGCCTTGCCGGTGGCGATATCGGTGGTGAGGTTGGCGCCATTTCCGGCGATGAGCGCGGTCGCGACGATGCGGCCCGTGCCCAGCAGGTCGCTGAAATTGCCCTGCGTGTCCGTGACGGTCCAGGCTTCCGCAGTGAACTGCCCGTCGCCATTAGCATCAACGAACGCCTCACCCGCGTCGCGCACGCCGTTATTATTGGCGTCGGTGAACACTTCGCGATCCCACACGCCGTCGCCATCGGTGTCGCGGAAGACCAGCGCATTGGCAAGATAGCCGTCGACGACCTGCCCGCTAGCGCCCGGATCGAAGCTGATATCGAGCGCCGTCGCCGCCGTCCCGGCATTGCCCGCCGCGTCCGTGAAGGTCGCACCCGCGACGGTGACGCTCACTGTGCCGGGCAGCGTCGCCGCGCTTGGGGTTAGGGTTGCGGTGTAGACTTTGGGGTCGCTGGCCGAGACGGCAAGGCCGCTCACGACACCGCCGGTCACGGTGACGTCGGAGGCAGTGAAACCTGAGGGCATTTCGCTGAAGGTGAAGGTCAGCGTGGCGGTCTGCGTGCCGGTCAGCGCGGCGGCGCTCGCGGTGATGGCGACGGTCGGCGCCGTCGCGTCCACCGTAATCGCCAGCGCAGAGGAGGCCGCGCCGGCATTGCCTGCCGCGTCGGTAAAGGTCGCGCCCGCGACGCTGACGTTTACCGTCCCGGACGTCGCCGCGCTCGGGGTAAGGGCGGCGGTATAGACCCTGGGATCGCTGGCCGAGACCGCGAGGCCGTTCACCACACCGCCGGTTACTGTAACGTCGGAGGCGGTGAAACCTGCGGGCACTTCGCTGAAGGTGAAGGTCAGCGTGGTGGTCTGCGAACTGTTCAGCACGGCATCAGGCGCGGTGATGGCGACGGTCGGCGCGGTCGTGTCCACCGTGATCGCCAGTGCGGAGGATGCCGCGCCGACATTGCCCGCCGCGTCGGTCGCGGTGGCGGTGAGGCTGTGCGCGCCTTGGGCCAGCGCCACGTCGATACCGAATGCACCGCTGGCGTCGGCCCGCCCGGTGCCGACGGTCGTGGCGCCGTTCCTGATCGTGACGGTAGCGTTCGCCTCGGCGGTGCCGGTGATGGTGAGGCCGGAGGTCTGGCTGGTCACGCGGTCCGCATTCGATATGCCGGTGTCATCGGCCGCTGCCAGCGCCAGCGCGGTCGGCGCGGCGGGCGGGGTGGTGTCGGCGGG
Source organism: Sphingobium sp. (assembly GCA_040508315.1). Taxonomy (GTDB): domain Bacteria; phylum Pseudomonadota; class Alphaproteobacteria; order Sphingomonadales; family Sphingomonadaceae; genus Sphingobium. Next base: position 9,548 of record JBEVNC010000258.1, on the reverse strand, counting down.
GGTCGGCGGGGGCGTGGGCGTAGGCGTGGCGCTCTTGCCCCCGCCGCCAGCCGCGGCAGCGACGATACCGCCCAGCGCGCCTGCGCCAAGCAACCCGTAGAGCGCGCCGTTGCCGCCGCTCGACCCCTCGGTCGCCGGGGCGACATCGCTTGCCGCCGGAGCCGCGCCCGCCGCAGCGCCGCCCTCAGGCGCGCCCTGCTCTGCGGCGAAGTAGGAGTCCGATACAGAGACGCTGACTTCGCCGCCCTTTTGGACAACCCTGGCATGGTCGATCGTCAGCCCGGTCGCATCGTCTATGACCGTGACCACCGCATGGGCGTCGGCCGCCAGCACGTTGACACCCTTGCGCAGCTTGACCGAACGCAGGATCTTGCCCGACTTCGCGGAAATTTTCGCTACCAATGCCATCTGTCGTCTCTCCGTTGGAATGGATGTGCGGGGCGCATGCCTCAGTGCTCGCGGAATGCTTCCTCGATCTTCAGGACGGGCCTCAGGAAATAGTCGAAGACGGTGCGCCGCCCGGTCAGGATGTCGACGCTGCCGGTCATGCCGGGAATGATTGTGAGCGGCATGCCCTGATGGACAAGCTGCGACCGGCCGGTACTGACGAGGACGCGATAGAAGGTCTCCTCGCCGCTCTTGCGATCTTCGCGCAGGGTGTCGGGACTGATATTCTCGACTTTACCCTTGAGCGAGCCGTAGACGAGGTAGTTGTATGCCGCGAGCTTGACCGTGGCGTCCTGCCCCGGGCGAATGAAGGCGACGTCGGCGGGGCGGATTTTCGCCTCCACCAGCAGCACGTCGCGGAACGGCACGATCTCCATCACCTGCGCGCCGGGCTGGACTACCCCGCCGATGGTCGTGACCTGCACATTCTTGACAGTCCCGCGCATCGGCGCGCGCAGCACTGTGCGCTGTACCGCGTCGCGCCGTCCCGCCGCGACCTCGGAGACCTGGGCCAATTCGCCCTCCAATTTCGACAACTCGGTGGATGCTTCGGCGCGATAGCGGTTGGTGCGATCGGAAATCGCGGCCTGGGCCTCGTTGATCTGGCGGCGCAGGCGCAGCACATCGACCTCGGGGACGAGGCCGCGCGTGCTCATCGGCTCGGTGATCGCCAGTTCGCGGCGCATCAATGCGATCGAGGCGGACAGCGCCGCCACCGCCTGGTCTACCGCCTGGCGGCGCACCCGGTATGTGTCGGTCTCGTAGCGCACAAGCTGTGCGTCCCCCGCAATTTCGGGGGGGAAATGCAGCGGCTGCGCACTCGCCTCCGCCCGCAGGCGGGTCGCGGCGGCGATCAGCGAGCGGCGGCGGTTCTCCATCTCGTTATACGAGAACTCGACGCGCGTCGGGTCGATCACGATCAGCGGCTGCCCGGCCTGGACGAGATCGCCCTCGCGCACCTTCACGGCCGAAACGATGCCGCCTTCGAGCGACTGGATGACCTGGATCTTGCCCGACGGGACGATCTGGGCCGATCCGGTCGTCACTTCCTCAAGCACGGCAAAGCGCGACCATATGACCAGCGAGACGAGGGTCGCGAGCAGCACGACGGCGAAAATCAGCCAGGCGGGATGGCGGTCGTGGATCGTCGCCAGCGACAGCGGGGAGCGTAGAGCGCGGGTATCGGTCATGACGCGGTCCTCACCTGGCCGTCCGACAGCGCCTTGACCACCGCATCGCGCGGGCCGTCGGCGACGATGCGCCCGGCGTCCATCACGATCAGGCGGTCCACCAGCGGCAGGATCGAATGCTTGTGCGTGACGATTACGAAACCCGCGCCCTTCTCGCCCAGCGTTGCAATCGTGCGCAACATCTCGGCCTCCGTCTGCTGGTCCATCGCCGAGGTGGGCTCGTCCAGCAGATACATCGGCGCATCGGTCATCAGCGCGCGGCCCAGCGCCACGGCCTGCCGCTGTCCCCCTGAAAGCGTGTCACCGCGCTCACCCACGCCCCTGTCGAAGCCGAGCGGGTGCGCGGCGGCCAATGCCGTGACGCCGGTGGCCTGCGCGACATCCAGCAGGCGTGCGTCGGCAGTGCCAGGCGCAGCCATCAGCATGTTTTCGCGCAAGGTGCCGTGGAACAGCCGTGCATCCTGTCCGACCAGCAGCAGTGCGGCGCGGATGTCGGCCGGCTCGATAGCCGTCATGTCCACGCCGTCGAGAAAGGCTTGACCCTGCTGCGGACGATAGAGGGCGGCCAACATGCGCAGGAGCGTGGACTTTCCGCTGCCGATGCGGCCGAGGATCGCGATCTTCTCGCCCGGCGCGATGCGGAGCGATACGTCGTCGAGCACGGCCCTCGCGTCCTTTTCATAGGCGAAACTGACGCCGCGCAGTTCGACTTCGCCGCGCCAGGCGTCGCTGGAAAGCAAGCGGCGCGCGGGATCGCGGTCCACCGGCAGCGCCATGATCCGGTTGAGGCTAGAGAGAGAGGAGCGTACCTGCTGGAAGCGCACAGCCAGTGAGGACAAAGTGACCAGCGGCGCCAGCGCCCGCGAATTGAGCTGTACGCAAGCGACCAGTGCGCCAGCCGTCGCCTCCCCGGTACTGGCGAGGTAGACGCCCCATGCCAGCATCAGCGCCGCTGCCGTCTGCTGCAGCGCCACGATGACGTTCGTGACCAGGTTGGACCAGCCCTGACTGCTCATCGTGCGCTCGGCGATGAAGCCGCTCGACATTTCGTGGCGGTGGCGCATGCGCCCTTCCGCGCGCAGGGCTTTCAACGTTTCGAGGCCCTCCAGGCTCTCGATCACAGTGCCATGGCGCACGGCGGCTTCCCGCAGATTCTCGTTCGCTAGGCGCGACATGGGGATCTGCACAAGGAGCGAGAGCGCCATGACGACGACAAAGGCGAGCAGCGGCACCACCACCAGCTTTCCACCGATCAGCGCGCAGACGCCAAGGAACAGCAGCGCGAAAGGCAAGTCGGCAATCGCCACCAATGTCCCCGACGTCACGAACCCGCGCACGGATTCGAACTCCTTCAGCACATTGGCGAAGGCACCCGATGACTGCGCCCGCGCCTCCATCCGGGTTGCCAGCACGCGCGCGAACACCGCGTCGCCGAGCACCAGGTCAATCTTCTTGCCCGCGCTGTCGAGCGCCGCGCCGCGCACGGTGCGCGCCACGAACTCGAATACCATCGCCAGCCCGACGCCCGCCAGCAGCGACCACAATGTCACGAAGGACAGATTGGGCAGGATGCGGTCGTACACGGTCATCATGAAGATGATCCCGCTCAGCGAAAGCAGGTTGATCACCGCCGAAAGCGCGGCGGCCTCATAATAATAGCGCCGATGCCGCCACAGGACCGGCCAGAACCAGCCCTTGCCGGTCCCCTCGACCAGATCGTCAGCGCGCGAGTCGACCGAACGCACGGGCGCGAAGGCAAGGCACCGGCCGAGTGTCCCGGCTGGCAGCACCCGGCCGTCCGAGCCGACGAAACCGTCATCCGCCAGTCCGGTCAGCACCACCGCCCCGTCCCCCGTCATCGCCAGCGCGGGCAGCAGGTCGGCATCGAGCAGAGTGGCCCCCAGCCAGCGCGCCTCGATCCCCAGTTCGGACAGGCCCCGCAGCACTTCAGCCTCGCCTCGCGCCGAGCGCAGCTGCGACTGTAATACCGCTTCGCTTGCCGCGATGCCGCGCAGCCGCAGACATTCGGCCAAGGCGCGTGGCAAGGTCATATCCGGGGACATGTCGGGCGCGATCTGTGCCATCTCGTTCAACGCGATGGCCCCTGCGCTGCGGTCGCCGGGTGAGCGTCGCCACCCTCGACGACGGCGGGATAGATGCGCCCCAGAACGCCCATCAACTGATACTGCGTCTGTACGATGTCATAGCGCTCGTTGATCAACTGCGCGCGCACACTGAAGCGTTCGAGGTCGTAGCTCAGCAGGTCGAGGATCGAGCGGCGGCCGATGCGGAACTGCTCGAAGACGACCTGACGCGCTTCGTCGGCGCGCTCGACGAGGTTCTCCATAGTCGGCAGGCGTTCGGTTCGCTGGGCTTGGAACGTCCATAGCCGCCGCGCCTGCTCGCGCAGCGACACGCGGGCCAGTTCCGCGTTGGAGCGGGCGGATTCCAGCGTAGCCTTCGCCGATTCATGGCGTGAGCGCCCGCCGCCACTGTCGAACGGCACGACGCTGGCATTCAGGCGGAAGGCAAAGGCGTTGAACAGTCGCGTATCCCCTTGCGAGGAAATGTCCGAAGTGCGCGCGCCCTCCAGCGCGAGGCTGGGCAGCCACCAGTTCTTTGCGGCACGCACGGTCTCGGCGTTCTCCGCCACTTCGATGTCCGCGATGCGTACCGCGGGGCTGGCTGGAACCAGTCCCTGCGCATCCTCGGCATTGCGCGGTAGGAAGGCGGCGATGTCGGGTATAGCGCCGGTCGGCTCGACAGGCAGGGCGGAAATCTCGCGGATGCGGGCGCGTGCCTCGACCAGCGCGATCTCGCGCGTCTGCTGGGTCGTGACGGCCTGTTGCAGCCGCGATTCGACCATCACGACGTCGGACGTGCGTCCCCGGTCGAACTGCGCGATCTCCACCACCAGCTTGTCCAGCGCCTGCAGCGCCGCGACCTGTTGCGAACTGACGACCGCAAGGTCGGATACGCGTGAATAATCGATCCACGCCTGTGCGAGCTGAAAAGAGAGTTCGGCGAGGACGTTCTGTTCCTGCACGCCCAGAAGGTCGACACGCAGCTTGCGGCGACGAATTTCCGCCGGAGTACGGCCACCGTCATAGACGAGTTGGCTGACCTTTGCCTCGGGCAGCACGGTAAAGCCGCTGTTCCCGCCCACCGTCTGCCACCCCGCGTTTGTCTCCACGCCGAACTGCGGCCGATATGCCGAGCGCGCCGCGGAAACGTCGGCCCGGCCAGCACGCGAAAGCTGCTCGGCCGCGACAATGCGTGGATGCCCCTGAGCGATGCGCGAGAGCACGTCGCCAAATGTTTCCGCCTCAGCCGGGCATAGCTGTAGCGCCAATGCCGTCAGCACCAGACACCCCTGCCCCCTGCTCGGGATCAACGCTCCAGCCCCCCTGGTCGCACCCTGAATTGGCCTCTCCGCCCAAAAACATACCGCCGGTTGAAGTCCGGGGATTAGTGATATTCAAACCGATGGCAGTTTAGCGATCGCCCCAACATCCTTCATCCCCCATTCGGGGTATATCGACCATCGTTTCCAGGCAATCCGCATTCAACTCGATGAGATATTATTATAGGTGCGAACATGAGAGGCCGATTTCCCAGTGCCGACATCTCGCCGCGTCAAAGACACGCCCCACAGCATAGCTGATCGTCAAGAGCGACGGGGCGTGCTTGCGATGATCAATGATGTTGTAGCACCTTGATTGATTCCATAGTTCTCCGCACGGGCGTTTCTGCCTTTATTCGAGTATATCGTTCAGGGAGGCTTTGATGGGTATCGAAGATTTAACTTTCGATGAAATTGAAGAAGTCAACGGCGGCCTTGCGCCGCTTGCCTGGGCCGGCATCATCTTGGCCGTTCATGCCGTGAACTACGCCCGGATCTACTCCGAGCTTTGAGATCACCGCCGACGTAGGACAGGGGCCGACTGGATCGCCCCTGTCCCACGTCGACGACTGCACCTTTCGCCCCTCCCCCGCGCCACAATTTCCGCCTCATACGCGAAACGAATCTTATCCTTGCGCTTTAGGGCAGGTGGGCAACGGACGGCCGTTCTGGCCGGATCACGATCCAGCGAATAAGGATAGCGGGTGAGCAGCAACAACGGCTTGTTTCGCCAGGAAGTACTACTGCATCGCGCCGACCGGCTGCATGGCAGCGTCAGCCTTGCGACGCCGATGAGTTGGCAGGTTATCGGCCTATTGCTCCTCGCCATACTTGTCGCGACCTTATGCTTTCTCTTCTTCGCCAGCTATGCCCGTGTCGAGACTGTGACGGGCGCCGTCGCGCTTGACCGGGGCGTCGCCACCATCGTCCCCACCCGCGCAGGCCGCGTCGCGCAACTCGACGTCGTGGAGGGACAAAGAGTCGCGGCCGGGCAGTCGCTGGCCGTAATCCGCGCCGAGGAAGACCTGACCGACGGCCAGACCGCGCCCCAGCGTATCAAGCGCTCCCTCGACGAACAGGACGCCCGCCTCGCCAATCAGGGCCGGGCGTTTCTGGCGGCCGCACAGGCCGAACGCGCGCGTCTCAACGCGCAGATCACCGGGCTGGCGGCAGAAGTCGATGGGCTGGAAGCGCAGATCGTCGATCAGCGCCGCCTGCTCGAAACATCGCAGAAGGAGGTGCAGCAGGTGCGAGAGGTGGCGCGACGCGGCTTCATCAGCCGCAGGGACATGGAAGCGCGCGAAGCGACGATGATCTCCCGCCGCCAGCAACTGTCCCAGTTCATCCAGACCCGTTCGGCCAAGCAGGCCAGCATCGCGGAGGCACGCCGCGCGATGGCGACCGCAGACGCCAGCGCAGAGGCGCAGGTGGCGGATGCGGAATCGGACCGGGCGGCGGTGGCGCAGCAGATCGCACAGGCAGACCTTGCGCGCGGCTACGCGATAACCTCGCCCGTGGACGGACGCGTGACTGGCCTGACCGCACGCCTCGGCCAGCCCGCTTCCGTCGAGCAACAGTTGATGATGATCATCCCGGCCCGCTCCCGCGCTCGCGTCGAACTCTATGTGCCCACGGCTGCCGCCGGATTCCTGCGTGACGGTCAGGAAGTACGCGTCGCCGTGGACGCATTCCCCTATCAGCGTTTCGGCACCATCGCCGCACGCATCACCGACATCTCGACCGCGCCCATCGCGCGGGAGGGGGAGAATGGCGTGCAGCCGGTCTTCCTGGTCATCGCGACCCTTCACGATCCGACCGTCATGGCGTTCGGACGCAAGCAACCCCTGCTTCCTGGCATGACGCTCACCGCGCGCATCATCACCGAACGCCGCAGCCTTCTCGAATGGCTGTTCGAGCCTCTGTTCGCGGTGGGCAACCGATGAGGGCCGACCTCGATCTCGGCATGTTCCGCGCGCAGCGGGTCAAGCTGGTCCGCCAGACGGAAGTCGCCGAATGCGGCCTGGCCTGCCTCGCCATGATCGCCAACTTCCACGGCCTCGACATCGACCTCAGCACGCTGCGCCGCCGTTTCGAGCCATCGGCGCGCGGTGCGGCGCTCAAATCGCTCCTCGCCATCGCGGATGCATTGTCGCTCACCCCGCGCGCCGTGAAGCTGCCGCTGGATCAGCTTGGCAATCTGCATCTGCCCGCCATCCTCCACTGGGACATGAACCATTATGTGGTGGTGGAGAAGGTTGAGCGCGACCGGGTCCTGATCCACAATCCCGACGGGCGTTCGCGCTGGATGGCGCTCGGCGAGGTGTCGAACCATTTCACCGGCGTCGCGGTCGAGGTGCGACCGTCGGACGATTTCCGGCAGGACAGCGTGCGCGCGCGCCTTCGCCTCTCGCAACTCTGGCACCGCATCACCGGACTGAAGCGAGCGCTGGTCCAGACGCTGGTGCTCAGCTTCATCCTGCAGGCGTTCGTACTGGCCTCACCCTATTACCTCCAGGTCGCCATCGACAACGTGCTACCGGCGCTCGACCATAATCTGATGGCAGTGCTGGCGCTCGGCTTCGGCCTGTTCACGCTGATGAACGCGGCGGCCAGTTTGCTGCGGTCCTTCGTCCTGCTCTCGGCCGGGTCGGCGCTGGGCTTCGGCATCGCCAGCAATGTGGCGCGCAGGCTGTTCCGCCTGCCGCTGGCATGGTTCGAGAAACGCCATGTCGGCGACATATTGTCCCGCTTCCAGTCCATCGCGCCGATCCGCCAGTTCATGACGGAGGGTGCGGTCGGATCGATACTGGACGGCAGCCTGACCATCTTCACGCTGGTCCTGATGGCCTTCTACAGCGTCAAGCTGTCATTGATCGCGATCGTCGCCTTCTGCCTCTATGCCGCGGTGCGCATCCTCTCCTTCGCCGCGCAGCGCAACGCGCAAGAGGAAGCGATCATGACGGCGGGCAAGGAACAGTCCGTCCTGATCGAGACGGTGCGCGGCATGATAACGCTGCGGCTGTTCAATCGCGAAAGCGCCCGCCACGCCCTTTGGCAGACGCGCATGACGGATTCCGTAAACGCCTCCGTCGCGCTGTCGCGCATCGGCGCATGGCAGAGTGCGGCCAACACATTGATATTCGGGATCGAGACGATCCTTTCGGTCTGGCTCGCCATCACGCTCGTCATCGACGGCGGTTTCAGCGTCGGCATGATCTTTGCCTATATCGCCTACAAGACGCAATTCCTCCAGCGCGCGGCATCGCTGATCGATCAGGTGATCGCCTTCCGCATGCTCGGCCTCCATCTGGAGCGATTGTCCGATATCGCGCTGGCCGATCAGGATCTGGGTTTCACAGAGGAATCGCGCCCGCGCTCGCAACTTGAGGGGCGCATCGAACTGAAGGAGATCGGCTTTCGCTATAGCCCGACCGACCCACTGGTGCTCAAGGGCGTCAACCTGGTCGTCCAGCCGGGCGATCATGTCGCGATCACCGGGCCATCGGGCGGCGGCAAGACGACGCTCATCAAGATATTGCTCGGCCTGCTGGAGCCGACGGAGGGAGAGGTGCTGATAGACGGCGAAGCGCTGTCACGCTTTGGCCGCAAAAATTATCATGATCAGGTCGGTGCGGTTCTTCAAGACGATAGCCTGTTCGCAGGAAGTCTTGCAGATAACATCGCTCTGTTCGATGATCATCCCGACATCGAACGCATCATCGAGGTATCGAAAACAGCTTCTCTTCACCAGGACATAGAAAGAATGCCCATGGGTTACGACACATTGGTCGGCGACATGGGATCGACTTTGTCGGGCGGGCAGAAGCAGCGCGTTTTGTTGGCGCGTGCCTTGTACAGGCAGCCACGATTACTCGTCATGGATGAAGGAACATCGCATCTTGATGGCCAGCGCGAACAGGAAATCAACCGGGCAGTGGCCGAACTCGGCATCACCCGGATATTGATCGCCCATCGGATGGAGACGGTCATGTCCGCCTCCACGGTCTACGCCGCATCCAATGGCCAGTTGCAAGACATCACCGCCCACATAGAAAAGATGAAGGGAGGGGCAACAATAAAGGGGACAGAGTAGTCGGCCGGATTGGCCGCATTCCGTTCAGTCTATTGTAGGAGACAATCATGTACGCAGTGCGATTTGACGAGGATCTTCTGGAGTGCACGCCGATGGCGTCAGGGCCAATGCTGGCTGTGCCTATGGCGGCCAACCAGATCACTGAAATGACCTTCTCTGAAATAGACCTCGTCGATGGCGGTCTCGACTGGGGCGCGATCGGTAACCAGGCGCTCGGTGGTGCTCTCGCTGGCGGGATCGGCGGTGCGGCCGGCGGCGCGGTGACCGGGCTGATGGTCGGCGGCATCGGCGCCGGGCCGGGCGCGCTGGCTGGCGGTGTCGGCGGCGCGATAGCCGGCGGCATCGGCGGTGCGGCGGTCGAGGCGTGGAACCAGCTCACCGACCATAATTAACTCTGCTATACATATGTCCTGAC
>JBEVNC010000248.1:0-40061 GCA_040508315.1 Sphingobium sp. | reverse complement strand
AGCATCCCTCCACCTCCTCGCCGGTCGAGGGCGCGGATTTCACGTCGCAGGTGCTGGACGCGCTGACGTCCAACCCCGATGTGTGGGCCAGCACGGTCTTCTTCCAGACGTTCGACGAGAATGACGGTCTGTTCGACCACCTGCCGCCCGCCGCGCCGCCATCCTATAATCCCGATGGCACGATGGCGGGGAAGGCGACGCTGGATCTGGCGGGGCATTATTTCGACGATCATGAGGATAAATATACGTCGCGCGACGACACCACGTCCGGCACGACACGGCCATGGGGCCTTGGCCCGCGCGTGCCCATGTATGTCGTCTCGCCATGGTCCAAGGGCGGGTGGGTGAGCAGCGAAGTGTTCGACCATACGTCGGTCGGCCAGTTTCTGGAGGCGCGCTTCGGCGTCACCATCCCGGCGATCAGCCCATGGCACCGCGCGGTGTGCGGTGACCTCACCTCCTGTTTCGACTTTGCTGGGCGGGAAGATGCGGTCTTCCCGAAAATGCCGGACGTCAGCAATTCGTCCGCCGTGGTCGCAACCCATATGAAGCGGCCGAAAATATTGCCGCCGCGCACAGCCGAAACACTGTTCCAGGAGGCTGGCATCCGCCGCTCAAGGGCCCTGCCCTATGTCCTGCACGTCGATCTGGCGTCAGACATCGCCGACAGCACCGTGCGGCTGGATTTCATCAACGAAGGCAGCGTGGGTGCCGTCTTCCACGTCTATGACAGGCTGCATCTCGATCGCATTCCCCGCCGTTACACGGTCGAGGCGGGCAAGGCACTGGACGACAGCTGGGACGTCGGTCCCGAGGGCAGGATCGACCTGTGGGTGCTTGGCCCCAATGGCTTCCTGCGTCATTTCACAGGTTCCGCGAAGGGGCGCACCGCCACCCGGTTCACAAGCCGCTACGATAGCAAGAGCAGGACGGTTTCGCTGAACTTCGCCAATATGGGGGGCGTCGAGGGCAGCGTCCATATCGGCAAGGACGCCTATCGCAGCAACGCGGATCGGAGTGTCAAACTTGCGGCCGGAGGCGAACGCCAGCTCAATTGGCCGGTCGCGGCGAGCGACGACTGGTATGATCTCGTCGTAACCGCTGGCGGGATCGACACCCGCCTCGCCGGTCGTATGGAACGAAGCCGGGACGGTGTCAGCGACCCTCTCATGGGACAGCATGTCTAAACCGGGAGAGACTCCCGGACGGGCGGTCGCATCATGGCCGCCCGGCAAATATGCTCACGCGGCGGAGCCATAGACGCCGTATCGGACTCGCTTCAACAGGCCGCATTTCGTCATATTGCCGATAGTCTGCCGCGAAGCGCCCAGTTTGGCGAGATCTGCGACGGACATCGGGCCATTGTCGGCAAGGCTCTGGACAATTTTTCGGCGCAGTGCCGTCGTAGCGCCCGTGGCGCTATTCCATGATCCAACATCGCCAGCGGGTTTAGGAGATGCGGGCTGTGCTCCGAAAATCTCCCCATAATCCTTATAATCCGTCAGCCGAGCGGCATGGCTATAGTCCAGCCTATGTCCAGCGCGATCCAACAGTTGTGCACATAGTTGAGCTTCGGGAATGTCGAACCGGATATTCTCCACCGCAGGCTCGACCCGGTGACGCTGCAATGCGGCCAGCCAGCCGAGGATGAAAAGTTCGGATCGGTTCAAGTAAATCGCGCCAGACGGCAGGATCGTCATTCCTGCCATCTGCACACGCTCGCGCAGGCGTGAAAAGGCATGCTGCACTTCGGGGGTCGCCTGATCGGACGCCGTACCGCGCAGCAGGCCGATGGCGATCTTGTCATTCGCCTTCAGTTTTTGAACGATAGCGTGACGATAGTGCATGACGCGACGATCCCATGTTCAGCCGCATGAAGAAGCCATCCTCCGCTCTTACCCGAGACTGATAGCAACTGGCGAACCTGATGAAGCAGATAATTTAAAATATCGGAATCACTTGTGGCAAGTTGTCGCAAAGTATGTTTGATAATGATTATCAAGATTGGATTGACAATTTGCGTCATGTATCAAAATGTAATGAAATGTATCAAAATGTAACGGCAGCTTCATTTCTATATCGAAACATATCGCACCGTTGGACATTGTGAACGGCCGAAAATCATCACTTTCACCTAGGAATAGTCCTGATCAAGCGCATAATTTACAGAAACAAATGCCCTCTGCGCTGTTAAGAATCACTCTCCGGACCATTTGACAGTGCAAATGCGTCGCAATAGGCGGCACCCCAGTCAAAAGGGGAACCACATACATGTCGAAATCATCCGCGCCGTCATTCCTGGCGCTGAGCTGCGTCAGCGCGCTTGCCTTTGCGACTGGGGCGCACGCGCAAGAGACCGCCCAGGGCGGAAAGCTGGGCGGCATGACCGTCACCGACACCGCGATCGATGAGCCGACCATCAAGGTCGAGCGGGCCGAGTCGCCCAAATATACTGCGCCGCTGGTCGATACGCCGCAGACCATCACGGTCATTTCGCGCGCCAGCATCGAGCAGCAGAATCTGTTGACGCTTCGCGAAGTGCTGAGCACCGTTCCCGGCATCACCTTCGGCGCGGGCGAGGCCGGCAACGGCTATGGCGACCGCATCCTGCTGCTTGGACAGGACGCGAAGAACGACGTGACCATCGATGGCGTCCGCAGCGGCGCGGTGGTCAGCCGCAACGAAACCTATAATATCGAGCAGGTCGAAATCACGACCGGCGCCAACTCCGCACAGTCGGGCGGCGGTTCGGTCGCAGGCACGATCAACCTCGTGACCAAGCGCCCCCTGCCCGACAACAGGACTGTCGTCAGCGCGGGCATCGGCACCGACAATTATTACCGCGCCACGGTCGACGCCAACCGCCGCATCAACGACCTGATCGCCGTGCGCCTGAATGCGGTCTATCACGAGAACGAAGTGCCGGGCCGCGACCTGGAATATTATGACCGCTGGGGCGTGTCGCCGTCGCTCACCATCGGCATCGACAGCCCGACCAATCTGACGATCCAATATGACCATCTGACCGACCATTCGGTGCCGCAATATGGCGCGCGCTACTTCCCGCGCTATGGCGGTTTCCTGGAGGGGCAGAACCTCCATTCCTATTATGGCACCGCAAATCTGGACAAGCAGAACAGCGACACGGATTCCATCCAGACGATCTTCAGCCATGAATTCAGCGACACGCTGCGTATCCGCAACCTGACGCGCTACGAGGATATTCAGCAGGACACGATCACCAGCAACATCGGCGGGTCCTTCTGCGCGGCGAACGGCACGGCAGGGGGCTTCAACCCGGCGACGGCGGCGGCCGACACCAGCTGCGGCTTCATCACCGGATCGACGACCGTGCGTGTTCCCGTTGGATATTACCAGCCGACCGGCAGCCGCGGCGTGCAGCGCTTCATCCGCAACGAGACGGCCTATAACCAGTTCGACGTCATCGGTACGCTGAACACGGGCGGCGTCGAGCACAGCTTCACGCTGGGCGCTTCGGCTCTGTGGCAGAAGTACCGGCAGGATCAGGGCAATATCCTGCGCAATGCCGATGGCACGATCCCGGTCCTGCCGATCGTGAATTTCGACAATCCCAATGATGTCGTACCGCTGGCGGGCTATACCGTGGGCAGCAACATCTACACCGGCCCCGTCAACTTCATCCACGGCTCGCAGGCCAATGGCAGGCAGAACGCCTATTCGGCCTATTTCTTCGATACCGTGAAGTTCACCGACTGGCTGCAGATCAACGGCGGCGTCCGTTACGATCATATCTCGGGACGGAATTTCAGCTACAGCTACAACATCACCAATACGGCGGCTGCGCCGTTGGGCCAGGTGACGGCCGCGACCGCCCTCGCCGCCGACACTCCCAGCCGGATCAAGAACAACCTGTTCTCCTACCGCGTCGGCCTGGTGGTCAAGCCGACGGAAGACACGACGCTGTACGTCGCCCACGGCAATTCCAAGCTGCCGTCGCAGTCCTCGATCAGCGAAAGCTGCACCCGGTCCGTCCCGGCGAACCCAACAGCCACTCCGCCCGTCGCCGCGGTCATCGGCAATTGCACCACGACACCGCAGATCACCAAGAATTACGAGATCGGTGCCAAGGCGGAACTGTTCGCCAAGCGCATGCTGGTCAGCGCAGCGCTGTTCCGCAACGACCGCAACTATAACGTCACGCCTGCCGCCACCGCGGGCCTCCCCGACCAGGTGTCGGACGGTAAGCAGCGCTCGCAGGGCGTCTCCTTCGGTGCGTCGGGCAACATCACCGACGAATGGACGCTGTCGGCCAACTACATGTATCTGGACGCCTACACGATTCAGAGCGTTATCGATGGGACCGCCGACCCTATCGCCGGATCGCCCAACATTAATGCGCCGGAGCATTCGGGCAGCATCTTCACGACCTACCGCCTCCCCTTCGGTCTGCAGGTTGGTTATGGCTTGTCCTATCAGGGCAGCTTCTTCATGAACCAATATTCTTCGGCGAACCCTACCGCGCCGATCTATAAGGTGCCCAGCTACGTTACGCAGCGGCTGATGCTGTCCTACCCGATCACGGATCGCTTCAGCGCACAGGTCAATGTGCAAAACCTGTTCGACGAGAAATATGTGACGACGGTTCGGACATCGGTCGGTGAAAGCTGGGCCGTTCCCGGTCCGGAACGCTCCGCCGTGCTGAGCCTGACTGCCACATTCTAAGATCGCTACCGGCTCTCGGGCGAACGGCTCATGGCCTTCTCCCGAGAGCGGATTCTTGGATGAGAAGCTGATTCTCCCGCAGGTCATAGTCTGGTGGTTGCAAGCTGGACGGGATCTTAGTTGGAGACACATCGCCGTCTCTAGATCCGCTCGATCTTTATGGTGCAGTTCCGCGGAAACGAGAGGCTCGGCGCTGCGCGATCCATCAGGTCGTCCGCCCCCGTCTCCTTTCTTTGCGCACGCTGTTCTCGCACCGCGTGCTGAGTTGGTCAGCTGTGTGCGGTAATGTGTGCGGTTCAACCGCAGTGTACCGCTATCGTTCGCGTGAACGGATGCGGAACGGGTCAAAAGGGCCAGTCGTGCCAGGCCCTCCGAAGGCAAAGGCCGATTCGCATATGGTTTACACTCGATTGTAAACCGCCCCACGGGGGCGCTGCTAAATTATTGATTTTTGGTAGCGGAGGAGGGACTTGAACCCCCGACACGCGGATTATGATTCCGCTGCTCTAACCAGCTGAGCTACTCCGCCCCGAGGCCGTCAGACGGCGCATCGACCGGCGTGGCCGCCGGTGGGTGGGCGCCCTATACGCAGCATATCGGACATGGTCAATGGCCCGCAGAAGCGTTGCACTGCCCGCGCGGCTCTGGCATGCGGCGACGGGAGTGGGATCGGCGGACCGGCCGGCCCAGCGGGTGAGAGGCAGGTATATGAGCTATTTCGACGTCCTGATTGTCGGCGCGGGCCATGCGGGCGCGCAGGCCGCGATCATGCTTCGGCAGCTGAAGTTCGAAGGTACGGTCGCCATGATCGGCGACGAACCGGAACCGCCCTATGAACGCCCTCCCCTGTCCAAGGATTATATGGCGGGCGACAAGGAGTTCGAACGCATCCTGATTCGCCCCGCCGCCTTCTGGCCGGAGAGGAACATCACGATGCTGCTGGGCCAGCGTGTCGTGGAGGTCGATGCGGCCGCGCATGAGGTCGTGCTGACCGACGGCACGCGCCACGGCTATGGCAAGCTGATCTGGGCCGCTGGCGGCACGCCGCGACAGCTCACCTGCGGCGGCAGTGCGGCCAAGGGGGTCTATGCGATCCGGCGGCGCAGCGATGTGGACGCCATCATGGCCCTGCTCCCCACGGTCGAGCGCGTGGTCATCATCGGCGGCGGCTATATCGGGCTGGAGGCGGCAGCGGTGCTGTCGAAGCTGGGCAAGCATGTCGTGCTGCTCGAAGCGCTCGATCGCGTGCTGGCGCGTGTCGCAGGGCCGGAATTGTCGGCATTCTATGAGGCGGACCACCGCGCGCACGGTGTCGACCTGCGCACCGGCGCCAAGATGGACTGCATCGAGGAAGTGGACGGCGTGGCGACCGGCGTGCGGATGGCGGATGGCAGCATCCTGCCTGCCCATCTCGTGATCGTCGGCATCGGCATCGTGCCGGAGGTCGGCCCGTTGCTGGCGGCGGGCGCATCGGGCGGCAATGGCGTCGATGTGGACGGTTTCTGCCGTACCAGCCTGCCTGATGTCTATGCGGTCGGCGACTGCGCCGCCCATGCCAATCATTATGCGGAAGGGCGCCAGATTCGTCTGGAATCGGTTCAGAATGCTAACGACCAGGCGAAGCTGGCCGTGCAGCACATACTGGGCGAGCAGGTGAAGGAATATGATGCCCTGCCCTGGTTCTGGTCGAACCAATATGATCTGAAACTGCAGACGGTCGGCCTGTCGACCGGCTACGACCAGACGATCCTGCGCGGCGATCCGGCGGCGCGCTCCTTCTCCGTCGCCTATCTGCGCGGCGGCAAGCTGATCGCCCTCGACTGCGTGAACGCGGTCAAGGATTATGCGCAGGGCCGCGCGCATGTGGTGGCAGGGTCGAAACTGGACCCCGAGCAACTAGGCAACTCGGCCATTCCGCTCAAGGAGGTGGGGCTGGCCTGATCGCCGCCTATCCGCGAAAACCGAAGCGCCGAATGAGTGACCACGCCCCATCGTCATAATACCACGCCGCAAGCCCCGCTATCGCGAGCATCCGGGGCCTGAAATCCTGATCGAGCGCGGCGAGGGTCAGACGCGCCTCCGTTGCCGACACCTTGTTCTGGATGGTGATGTGAAGGCGCGGCGTCGCGCGATCCTGCGGCGTCAGCAGGCCGTGGAAGCGCTCGGCCAGTTGCTCGCGCATGGCGAGCAATGCCGGGCTGTCGATATGCAGCGCCACGCCGTTGCCTATCGACAGCAGGCGGTCGATACGCGCGGGCGGGCGCGGCTCCTTCACCAGCACAGCGAGTGCCCCTTGCAGTTCGTCCACGCAGGACGGCGGCAGGTGGTGGAATAGCGTGATATGCGCAGGCAGCCGGTTGCGCTCCGGCGGGAAATAGCGGCGGCGCAGCCCATCCGCCCATCCATGGTCGCCCGCCGCCATCTCCGCCGACACGATGATCGGCAAAAGGCCGCCCCTGCCCGGCTTTCGCGGGTCAGGGGCGGATGCGACGCCCGAAGGCTCCTGGAGGGGATCAGGCCTTATCGGCGTTCAGCCAGGCAAGGACCGGTTCCGGCGCCGACGCGCCATAGGGATCGTCGTCGAGGCCGGTGTCGTTGATGCCCGGCTCCTCGAACCAGGCCGTCACGACGCCGTCGTCCACGACCATCGCATAGCGCCAGCTGCGCTCACCGAAGCCGAGATGGTCCTTGCGGATCAGCATGCCCATGCGGCGGGTGAAGTCGGCCGAACCATCGGGCAGCAGCTTGACGTTCTTCACGCCCAGATGCTTGCCCCACTGGTACATGACGAAGGCGTCGTTGACGGAGATGCAGTAAACCTCGTCGACGCCCGCCGCCTTGAAGTCGTCATAATAGCGCTCGAACGCCGGGCATTGTTCGGTGGAGCAGGTGGGCGTGAACGCGCCGGGTAGCGAGAAGACAACGATGCGCTTGCCCTTGAACAGGTCGCCCGTTCCGACGTCCTGCCAGCGAAAGGGATTGGGGCCCTCGATGCTTTCGTCGCGGATGCGGGTTTTGAGAGTGACGTCGGGGATTTCGCGGCCGATCATGGGGTGCTCCGTCTGTTCGTGATTGCTGTAAGGCTGAACACGCTTTGGTCGACAGAGGTTCATTTGTGAAATTGCTTAAAACGCCATCAGTGAACGCCTGAGACGATTATTTCAGCACAAGATGCGCGCCCAAAGAAAAAGGCGCCGGGTAACCCCGACGCCTTCCTCCAAAAACCAATCGGCCTCGACCGAGAGCGGTTCAGCCCACGGTGCGCGGGTCGCGACGCTCGGCGATGCGCGCGCGCTTGCCGGTGCGGCCACGCAGATAGTAGAGCTTCGCACGACGCACGACGCCGCGGCGAACCACGAAGATGCTGTCGATGTTGGGCGAGTAGAGCGGGAAAACGCGCTCCACGCCCTCGCCGAAGCTGATCTTGCGGACGGTGAAGTTCGAGCCCATGCCCTTGTTCGAGCGCGCGATGCACACGCCCTCGTAATTCTGGACGCGGCTACGCTCGCCCTCGACGACCTTCACACCGACGCGGAGCGTATCGCCCGGACGGAAATCGGGAATTTCCTTGGCGAGAGCGGCAATGTTTTCCGCCTCGATCTGCTGCAACAGGTTCATGTACCTGGACCCTTCGTTTCGCGTTGCGCACCAGAGGGCGACTGGTCCCGAACGCCGACATGACGCTCCCAAAGGTCCGGCCGCCTTAGCCGTGTATCTTCCTCCGCCCTCTGCTTTCGCCAGGCGGCAATCCGCGCATGATCCCCCGATCGCAACACTTCGGGGATAGCGCGGCCCTCCCATTCGACCGGTCGGGTATAATGCGGATATTCGAGGAGGCCGCTTTCGAAGCTCTCCTCCACCCCGCTGGAAGGCGCGCCCATTACCCCAGGAAGCAGCCGAACGCAAGCGTCGAGCAGCGTCAGCGCCGCCATTTCCCCGCCCGACAGGATGATGTCGCCCATCGAAATCTGCTCGATGGGACGGCCATCGAAGATGCGTTCGTCAAACCCCTCGAACCGGCCGCACAGCAGGGTGACGCCGGACCCATCCGCCAGCGCACGCACGCGCGCCTGCGTGATGGGTGTACCGCGCGGCGTCATCGCAATGACAGGCAGGTCGGGGCGCCGCTCCAGCGCGTGATCGACGGCCATGCCGAGGATATCCGCGCGCAGCACCATGCCCGCTCCGCCGCCCGCCGGGGTGTCGTCTACCGTGCGGTGCCGGTCGGTCGCAAAGTCGCGAATATGGATCGGGTCGCACGACCATCGGCCATCCGCCAGTGCACGTCCCGCGATGCTGACGCCCAGCGGGCCGGGAAACATCTCGGGATACAGGGTCAGTATCTGCGCGGCGAAACTCATGGCATCCTCACCTTGCGCACGACGAGCGCCGCAGCGCCCAGCCCGACCCCGTAGCCGACCGCCGCCCAGCACAGGCCGACAATCGCGAAGGCCATGGCCATCTCGCACATGCCGGCCCCACATGCCGCCGGCGGCGCCATGGCAGCGCGGACATAGATGAACAGGCATAGCAGCGCGTAGACGACCGGGACAGGCAACGCCGCGACCAACGCGACGCCGCGCCGAGACCAGCCGCGCTTCCAGTCGCGCAGCAGCCATGCGCCCACTGCCGACACAGCAGCGCACAGGGCGAGGAAGCCGATAATCTGGGTCATGCTATTGTCCAGTTCTCGATTTTCAAACCCGGCACATCGGCAAAGTCCGCTTCATTATTGGTGATGACCGTAGCGCCGATGCTGAGTGCATGCGCTGCAAGCAAGCGATCGAAACGTGCTCGCCTGAAGGGAAGGCGCGCATATTCGCGAGCCGCCGCCGCATCAAAGGGCAAAAGCGGGATCGCCGCGACGAAGGCGTCGAGAATGGCTTGGGCCGGCGGCTTACCGACGTAGCTTCCATAAGCGACCTCGGCATAGCTGATGACCGATATGGCGATCTCGCCAGGATAGCATTCTGCAATCCGGGACGTCAGCGGGTCATGCCCCACGTCCATGGCATACACCGCGGCATTCGCGTCGATGAGATAGCGGATCACTTTTCGGCGGTAGCCTTGCGGGCGGCGGCCTGTTTGTCGGCAATTGTGCTGGGACGTTCCTCGAAATCTTCGCGGGGTGCCAGGCGCAGGCCGGGCGCCTTCCCCGCAAACCCGCTCACATCGATAGTCCTGCGCGGAGCCTCCACCGGCTCAACCCGAAAGCCCATCGCGCTTTCACGGACAAGGCGCACTTCTGTCCCCTCAGGCACGCCCAGCCCCTTGGGGATGCGCAATGCGACCGAATTGCCGGACTTGAACGTCCTGCCCCGATATTCCTCACGATCCTCGGCCATCTGACGCCTCCATATATATACACAATGTATATACATGGCCAACGTGCGTCAAGCCGCCCTCGCCTTTCAGACCCCTTTGCCCTAGCCTGCACGCCATGAAGCCGTTTCTTTTCGCCGCCCTCGCGCTTGTCGCCCTGACGGGCGCCTCCACCAGATCGCCGGAACCGCCAGTCGTCCGCGTCCGCCTGGAAACCACCGCGGGACCGATCCTGCTGGCGCTGGACACGGCCCGTGCGCCCAAGACGGTCACGGCCTTCATGCGCTATGTCGATGACGGGCGGCTGGACGGGACCGAATTCTATCGGGCCTCACGCAGCAAGACAGCGGCGGGCCAAGGCTTCATCCAGGGCGGTATCGGCACCAATCCGCGTCGCAAGCTGCCAGCCACGCCGTTCGAGGGGACGGACGAGACTGGCCTTGCCCATGTAGATGGCGCAGTGTCGATGGCGCGCGGGGACTCGGTGGATGTCGCGACCTGCAACTTCACGCTGCTCGTCGGACCATCGCGATGGCTCGACGCGCGGCCCGGCAGCCCCGGCTATGCGGTGTTCGGCAAGGTGAGCGGCGGCGCGCCGGTCATCAAGCGCATTCTCGCCCAGCCGACCGGCGGCGGCATCGGGGCGATGCGCGGGCAAATGCTGATCAAGCGGGTCAGGATCATCCGCGCGGTGCGCCTGAACGGCACAGCGCGGCCGACCGGGCTGCCCAAGACATGGCTGATCGAATTGCCGCAGCGGCGCGAGCCCACGCCCCGCCGCTGACGGCTCAATCTATGAAAACGGCGTCGATGGTGGCGCGGCCGTCACCGATCTCTACGGCGTGCATGGGGACCATGAAACGTTTGCCGTCGGCTTTCTGAACCTCGAGTATGTCGCCTGCACCGAAATTCTCGACGGCGACGATCGAACCGATTTCCGGTCCTTCCGAGGAGAAGCAGGGCAAGCCGATCAGGTCGACATGATAGAACTCACCTTCGGCGAGCGGCGGCAGCGCCGAACGCGGTACGGTGAGCGACACGCCGCGAAGAGCCTCCGCCGCATTGCGATCCGCCAGTTCCACAAAGCGCGCCACGGCCCCATTGGGACCGGGCCTGATCGTCTTGAGCGTCAACGTGCGACCGCCCGCATCGAAACTGCCGAAACGGCGAAAGCTGTCCGGCCCTTCGCCGAACAGCTTCAAACGCACCTCCCCGGTCACGCCATGCGCGCCAACAATGGCGGCAAGGACGACCGGGCGGCGATCGCCGGTCCCCTCCCCCGATGGGGAGGGGTTGTCCGTCGTCATGCCTCGGCGGTCTCTTCGACCGGAGCCTTGGCGGCTTCCTCGGCAGCAGCCAGCTTGGCCGCACGGTCCTCGGCGCGGTCCTTGGCCTTCTTGCCCGGCTCGCCCTTGTTCGGGTTGCTGCGCACGATGCGCTCCTTCACGCCAGCGGCGTCGAGGAAGCGGGCGACACGCTCGGTCGGCTGCGCGCCAACGCTCACCCAGTGCTTCGCACGCTCAACGTCGACCACGATGCGCTTCTCGTCATCCTTGGCGAGCAGCGGGTTGTAGCTGCCGATACGCTCGATGAACTTGCCATCGCGGGGAGCGCGGCTGTCGGTCACGACGATCTTGTAATAGGGACGCTTCTTGGAGCCACCGCGCGACAGGCGAATGCTGGTTGCCATGATATTTGCCTTTCCAAATATTGAATCTGAGAGTTGAGGTTATTTCTTGAGGAAATTCTGAAAACCGGGGGGCAGTTTCGGCGTGTTGCCGCTGCCGGGCATGCCGGGTATCTGGCCCAGCGCACCCAGATCGGGAGCACCCGCGCCGCCACCGAGCATGCCGCCCAAGCCGCCGCCGCCAGCGCCGAACATTTTGGCCAGCCCCTTGAGGCCGCCCATTTTCTTCAGCTTCTTCATGGCAGTGCCCATTTCCTGGTGCATCTTGAGGATCTTGTTGACCTCCTGCACCGTGCGGCCGCTACCCTTGGCCACGCGGATCTTGCGCTTGGCGTTGAGCAATTCGGGGCGCTCGCGCTCCTTGAGCGTCATCGACCCGATGATCGCGTCGAGATGGACGAGCGCCTTGTCGTCCATCCCGCTCTGCGCCATCTGCGCCTGCGCCTTCTTGAGGCCGGGGATCATGCCCGCCAGCATGCCGAGGCCGCCCATGCGCTGCATCTGCTGAAGCTGCGCGCGCAGGTCGTTCATGTCGAACTTGCCCTCCGACATGCGCTTGGCAAGCTTCTCGGCATCCTCGACCTGGATGGTCTCGGCAGCCTTCTCGACCAGCGACACGACGTCGCCCATGCCCAGGATGCGGCCAGCGACGCGGCCGGGATGGAAGGGCTCGATGGCGTCCAGCTTTTCGCCGGTGCCTGCAAACTTGATCGGACGGCCAGTGACCGCACGCATCGAAAGCGCCGCACCACCGCGGGCATCGCCGTCCATGCGGGTCAGCACCACGCCGGTCAGCGGCACCTGCTCGGTAAAGCTGCGCGCCACATTGACCGCGTCCTGACCGGTCAGCGAGTCGACGACGAGCAGGATCTCGGCGGGATTGGCGACATCGGCCACCGCCTTCATCTCGTCCATCAGCGCCTGATCGACATGGAGGCGACCCGCCGTATCGAGCATCAGCACGTCGAAGCCCTGCAGCTTCGCCGACTGCATCGCGCGTCGCGCGATCTCGACCGGCTGCTGGCCCGCGACGATGGGCAGCGTCTGGACGTCGATCTGGCGGCCAAGCACCGCAAGCTGCTCCTGCGCGGCCGGACGATTGACGTCGAGCGACGCCATGAGGACCTTCTTGCGGTCCTTTTCCTTCAGGCGCTTGGCCAGCTTGGCGGTCGTCGTCGTCTTGCCCGAGCCCTGCAGGCCGACCATCATCACGATGGCAGGCGGCACCACGTCGAGCAGCAGTTCCGCCGTCTCCGACCCAAGCATGCGCGTGAGGCCGTCGTTGACGATCTTGACGACCTGCTGGCCGGGCGTGACCGAGCGCAGGACGCCGTGCCCGACCGCCTCATCGGTGATGCTATCAATGAACTCGCGCACCACGGGCAGCGCGACGTCGGCTTCGAGCAACGCGATCCGTACCTCGCGCATCGCTGCGCGGACATCGGCCTCCGTCAGTGCACCGCGACCGCGCAGACGGTCGAATACACCGCCCAGACGATCGCTAAGAGACTCGAACATCGTCACCTCATCAGGGGCCGCGAACAGCCCGGAAAACCACGCCCCACCAAACAACGCAAAATCGCCGGTGGGCGAAACCTCGCCGACCAGCGGTTATCCATGGACCTTGGGGCTATCCGTGGATTTTGCAGTCCCCATGCGAACGAGCCGCGCAGGGAGCGTGGCGCTTAGGGGAAATTGGGCGGAAAGGCAAGACGCTGAAATCCTCACCCCTTCAGGGGAGAGGATAGCGTCGCTTGCTTGCGTAGCGAGCTAGCAGAGCTTGGAGAGGGGTTGCGTCAGGCCGCCCCCTCTCCAACTACGCCTAGCCAGCAAGCTGGCAAGTCGCCGTATCCTCTCCCCTGAAGGGGTGAGGATTATAGCGCATCACCAAACCAGCGGCACAGACTTCGGCCCCACGACGCCGCCCGGATAATATTCGATCGTCGTTCCCGGCTTCAGCGTGAAATCCGGGATGCGCTTCAGCCATTCCTGAAGGCAGATCTTGATCTCCAGCCGTGCCAGATGCGCACCCATGCAGCTGTGCACGCCGCCCGCAAAGGCGAGGATGGGCTTGCGTGGGCGGTCGAACTTCACTTCGGTCGGATCGGGGAAGATTTCCGCGTCGTAATTGCAGGCGGGCAGGACGCTGGTGACGCGGTCGCCCTTCTTCATCTTCACGCCGCGGATTTCGCAATCCTGGGTGAGCGTGCGGCCCGAGAAGGTCACTGTGTAGACGCGCAGCAATTCCTCGACGATATTGTTGATATTGTCGGGGCTGTCGATGATTTCCTGCCGCCGGTCGGGATTTTCGGCGAGCCACACCCACATATTGTTGAGCGTCGCGAAGACCGTGTCGAGCCCGGCGATGAAAACGAAGAAGACGAAACCGAAAATCTCCCGGTCGCTCATCGGTTCGCCGCCCGGCTTGCCGTTAACGATGGCGCTGACGAGGAACTCGTCGGGATTGGCGCGCTTCTCCGCGATCACCTTGTTCAGATAGACGGTCACTTCGCCCATCACCTGCCCGGCGATCTGCTTGTCCTGCGCGTGGAGCAGGCCCATCGCCCAGCGGACGAACTCGTCCATCATGTCGCGCGGCAGGCCCATCAGGTCCAGGAACACACCGACGGGAAGCTGGCGGCCGAAATCCTTGGCGAACTCGCACTCGCCCTTGTCCACGATCTTGTCGAGCAGATCGTTGGCGAGGACGCGGATGCGGCCCTCCATCGCCATGATCGCCTTGGGCGTCACCAGCGGATCGACGATGGCGCGATATTTGCGATGCTCGGGCGGGTCGACCTCCAGCGGCAGGATGCGCCAATAATCGTTGGGATCGCGCGGGAAGGGACCGCTGCCGAAGGTCGTGAAATATTCGGGACGACGCAGCGCGAAATAGGCGTCCTCATACTTCAGGAGCTGCCACGCGCCGCCGCGATGCTCGCTGCCGGGATCGAAATAGATGGGGGGCGCCTTTTGGTGCAGTTCCGCCATATATTTGTGCGGTGCGGCCAGGAATTCCGCCCCTTCCGTCACCTTTGCGTCATAGACGAGTTCGGCAGGCACATGGTCGGGGACTGGCTTGATCTCGGTGGCGGTCTGCGTGCCTGCCATCATATCTCTCCTTGGATTATGTCGCGAAGCGCGGTCAGTATTGCGATTCGGGCAGGCGCACGACCAGCCCGTCGAGTTCGTCGGTGACGAACAATTGGCAGCTCAGGCGGCTGTTCGGCTTCACTTCCGCGGACGCGGCCTCCAGCATCTCCCGCTCGGGCTGGGACGGTTCGCCGGTGCGGTCGAGCCATTCGTCCTCGACGTAGCAATGGCATGTCGCGCAGGCGAGACCACCGCCGCATTCGCCGATGATGCCCTCGACCATATTGTTGAGCGCGCCCTGCATGACGGAATCGCCGTCGGCGACCTCCACCTCATGGACCGTCCCATTGTGCTCGATATACGTCACAAGGGCCATCATTCTCTCCTCGACCATCTTCTCGAAACTGATATGAGAACATCGTTCTCGTGATGGCGGTATAGCATCGGCCGCTCTATGAAGGAAGCCCCAGTTTGATATTCGGCCACATCCCATGACCCTCGATCCGGATAGCGACCATCGCTCCAGCATTCCCTCCGATCCGTTGCGGGACGGGGGCGAAAGGATAGATGCGCCGCGCGAACGCCTGATCATCGCGGCAGCCTATGACCTGCTGGAGGAGGCGGGTCTGGAGGGACTGACGATCCGCGCCGTCCTCCACAGGACAGGCCTGTCGCGCCGCGCCTTTTACGAGCGTTTCGCGGGCAAGGACGATCTGGTGCTGGCGGTGTTCGCGCACACGATCCGTTCGGCGGCGGCGCATTATGCCGAACTGCTCGCCCCGGTGGCCGACCCGATGGAAAGGCTGCGGCTGGTGGTGCGGTCCATCGTCCTGGCGCGCAGCACGCTAGACGGGGCGGAGGAGGAGAGCGACACGCGGCGGCGCGGCGCGGCGATGAGCCGCGAACATCTCCGCCTTGCCGAATCGCGTCCCGCCGATCTCCAGGCGGCGCTCAGTCCACTGATCGACTTGCTGGCGCAGTTGTTGGCCGACGGCATGGATGCTGGGCAGGTCCGCCGCGCCCAACCGGAGCGGCTTGCCACCCTCGTCTACAATCTGGTCGCCACCACCGTCCATGCCGAGATGCTCGCAGAGGAGACGGAGGGGCCGAACCAGCAGCGACGCGCGGAACTGGCTGCCGACATTTGGGAATTTTGCAGGCGTGCGATACTGGCTT
The DNA here is from genome assembly GCA_040508315.1 of Sphingobium sp. Classification (GTDB taxonomy): domain Bacteria; phylum Pseudomonadota; class Alphaproteobacteria; order Sphingomonadales; family Sphingomonadaceae; genus Sphingobium. Next base: position 24,079 of record JBEVNC010000248.1, on the reverse strand, counting down.
GAGGATAGCGTTCGGCTGACGGAAATCCCGTATCTGCCAATCATAAGAGGCGTGATAGCTTGACCATATTGATTACCGGCGGGACCGGCTTCCTCGGCTCCTATTTCACGCGCTACGCCGTTAATCAGGGCGAGAATGTCGTCCTCCTCGACCGTTACGCCGACCGCGGCCGCATCGCCGATGTGCTCGATCGCGTCACCGTGATCGAGGGCGACGTTGCCGATTTCGATCCGGTCGCCAAGATCCTGGCCGACCATTGCGTGGACCGGATCGCCCACTTTGCCTTCATCCTGGGATCGCCCAAGCCCGGCCAGATGCTGCCCTATGTCCAGGTGCAGTGCGCCGGCACGGCGACAGTGCTGGAGGCCGCCCGCCTCGCCGGGGTCGCGCGCGTGCTGTTCGCCAGTTCGGTCGCGGCCTATGGCCATCAGACCGCCGACATCCTGACCGAGGATCTCGTTCCCAATCCGTCGGACCCCTATGGCATCTGCAAGGCATGGGGCGAAGCCATGGGACGGCATTACCAGGCCAAGCTGGGGTTGGATTTCGTCAGCCTGCGCTTCGGTTCGACCTATGGCTATGGGCGTGGAAGGCGCGGTTCCTTTGCCTCGGGAATGCTCGATGCGCAGCCGCAGGTGCATTACATGGCGCGCCTGGACGACGCCGTGCGGGGGCATGCCATCGAGATGCCGCGCGGCGACGCCCTTGCCGACTGGACCTACGCAGGTGACGCAGCGCAGGCCGTGTGGCTTGCCCTGACGAAGCCCGACATCGCCCATAGCCTCTACAATGTCGCGTCGGAGCGCAGTCCGGTGGGCGATTTCACCCGCATCCTGCGGGACCTCCTGCCCGGCATCGACATCGCCGAATCGCAGACCGAGCTACCCAACAACGCGCATGCCCCGATGAGCAATGCGCGGTTGCTAGGCGATCTCGGCTTCAAGCCCGCTTATTCGCTGGAGGATGGCGTGCGCGATTATATCGAACGCGTCCGGGCCTATGACCGCTATCAGGGGGAGCATGGCTGACGGCGGGCTGCCTAGCGAAAATGCCGGGCCATTCCCGCCGCGATGCGGGAGACTTCCAGCAATTGCGCCCCTTGCGCGCCCGCCTCGATCCGGCCGAGGCCGCTACCGGGCTGGATAGTGAGCACGTCGTTGCGGCCGATGGCCTGCCCCTCCACGGTCAGGCTGCCGTCCAGCACGAACACACCATGCCAGTCGTCGTAGCGGTGCGCCGCTATCGTCTCTCCCGGCGATAAAAAGGTCGATGCCATGATCGCCCGCGCGGGATCGGTGGCAGGCCCCAGGTCCCATTGCGCGCCGGGGGCGAGACGCCCCTTACTCAGGCCCGGCGTGCCATCCACCGGCACCACCTGCCTGCCCGCATTACCGGCATTGCGCGCGCTGCGTTCGGCGAAGCTGCGGGTGGTGCCGTCCAGCGTCGGATGATCCCGATATTCGGTTGCATAGCCGCCTTCGTCGGGGTGGAGGCGCGCGAAGATCTCGAACATCTGGCACCCCTGCGGGCCGATCACCAATGGCCCATATTCCAGCGCATCCTCGCTGATGAGCACATCGCCGACCGTCATATGCCAGTCGCCGATCCGGCAATCCCCATCGAGGATGACGACCGCGATCCAGCAATCATGCCAGTGCAGCGGCCAATATTGATTGGCGGGCAGCCGGATGTCGGGAACGCACAGGGGAATGCCGTCGTCCTCGCCGCCCAACAAGAACATGTCGGTCCACACCTGACCGCCCATCACGTCGGCCAGCACCTCGTCATTGGGGCCGCGCTTGCCGCCGGGTTGGATTTGGCGCAGCGTCACGCCGGGCGCAAAGGCTATAGCCTGGCCCTGCGGTGCCACCATGGGTTCGTGCCATTATGATCGCCTCCTCATGTCGCTGTCTGTGCAGGATGGCCCAAGGGTAGAGGCGTTGCCGCGCCGTCGCCATATGCCGCGACGCCAATTCCGGTGTCCCCGCCCCCGCTCCCGCCATCTCGGCTTGCCAGCGCAGCGGGCCCGAGGCGAGATTGCGGCCAGAGGAGAGCATCATGCTGACAGACCGACGGCTATATTGCCGTGCATTGGCCATAATCGCAGGGCTGACCTGCGCCGCATCGGTTTCGGCCGCGCCAGCGGTGATCGCAGGGGGCGCGCTGGACCCGGCCTATAGCGACGCAGACATTTATCTGGGCGATCCGCCCACGCCAAAAGTGCCCGCCGGTCCAGCGTGCAGGGCGGCGAAAGCCTATGTCGATTATCATCAGGCCGGGCACTTTGCGCAGGTGCCCTCGCTGTTCGCGCCCGATGCCATCCTCATGGAACCGAGCCGCCTGAACGTGCGCGGTACGGCGGGCATCACCCAATTCTACGCCAAGGCCATCGGCGCACTCAAACCGGAGATCGCCGCGGTGATCTACCTGGGCGACGCGACCGACTGCATGGTCGAACTGGCGGTGCGTCAGGTCATCGACGGCAAGCCGCGCTGGCGCCTCGCGTCGATGGACCATTTCACCGTCGATGGCAGCGGCAGGATCATCCGCATGGTTGCGTTTCAGCGGCCAAGCAAGATGGGCCTGAAACCGCCCCATATGGACAAATAGGCCATCGAAAGTCGATGCCGCTCAGGCCAGCCGGAACACTGGCACGGTGGCGTCTGCCGCCGCGATCCAGTCGACACGCAGCGCCGCGCCGATGGTCAGCCGGTCCAGCGGCACATCCACCAGCGACGACAGCAGCCTGACGCCGTCCGCACCAGCGAACTCGACCAGCGCCGCAACGATCGTGCGTTCGCCCTCGGGCATGATGGTATAGCTGTACAGCGACGCCGCACCGGGATCGACCCAGTCAACCGACTGCGACTGGCAATGCGGGCAGAAGGGGCCAGGCGGCCAGCGGAACGTCTCGCAATCAGAGCAGCAGGGCACCGTCAGGCGATGCTCCGCCGTCGCCGCCCAAAAGGGCGTCGTCCAGCCATCCACGGGAATTTCGAGTGCGGCGATGTCGGGCGCGCTGCTGATCTGGGCCATGGTTCAGTTCCTCAATATCGCGCCGCTCATCGGGATGGGCGCAGGCCCTCCGCTGACGAGGGCAAATTGCGCGCCTTCGATCTGGTTGACCGCCGTTCCGCGCAGCTGCTCGACCGCCTCGCGGATATGGGTCATGCCGATCACATAGGCTTCCGACAGATGGCCGCCATGCGGGTTGACCGGGATCGGGCCGCCGGGGCGGATGGCCCCGCTTTCGACGAAGGGGCCGCCCTCGCCCCGTGCGCAGAACCCATAATCCTCCAGCTGCATCACGACGAGCGGCGAGAAATGGTCGTAAAGCAGGGCGACGTCGATATCCTGGGGCGTAATCCCAGCCTCGGCGTAGAGGCGGCCGGCGACATGGGACGCGCCTGCGCTGGCGAACTGATCGTCGGGCATGTTCAGCCAGAAGAAGGCCCGCCCCCAGTCGCGCGTCCCGCCATGGGCAGAGGCGGCGATATGGACCGGCCGCTGGGCGAGGTCGCGGGCGCGCTCTGCACTCGTCACGACAAAGGCCAGCGCGCCATCCGTCTCCAGGCAGAAGTCAAGACGGCACAGCGGATCGGCCAGCATCGGAGCGGCCATATATTCGTCGAGGCTCAGCGGCTTGCGGCGAAGCGCGGTCGGCCGCGTCGCGGCATAGGCGCGCGAGGCCATGACGATCTCCGCAAACGCCTCCCGCCGGGTTCCATATTTGTGCATGTGCCGCCGCGCGGTCAGTCCGAACACATGGCCCGGCCCCTTCAGCCCCGCCGTTTTCTGCCAGACGCTATCCGGCGTCGCAGCAAGGTTGGACAGGGTGAGCCCGTAGCGGCGGGTGCTTTGCTGGCAGGCCCCGATGCACACCACCGTCTTCGCGCGTCCCGTCTCGATCGCCATCGCCGCCAGATCGAGGATGCCCGCCGATCCGCCGCCCTGCGCCGCGACCGTCGCCGCGAAATCGAGATGCGGGATGCCAAGCTGTTCGGTGAGAAGCCCCGGCTCGAACCCGCTGGCATACATGGCCAGTCCGTCCACATCGCGCACCGTCAGCCCCGCATCCGCCACCGCGCCCAGCACCGCCTTGCCGATCAGTTCGTACAGCGTCTGGGGTTCGGAGGTGCCGCGATAATAATAGGGCGTGGCGCCCACGCCGACGATGGCTGACCCGGTCTTCATAAAAAAACCCTCTCCTGCCGGACAACCCGGTCCGTGCAGGCCATAGCTATCAGCGACCATCGCGACGCGCCATTCGCCCGGAACCCGTTTGCCCTGCCCCAGCGTCCCGAAAGGCCCGCCATTGCTTTGGCGAAGCTAATCATTGCTGCGCCGTCCATCGCGGCATCGGGCGCTTGCATGTCCCCGCCACCGCGCTTCTGATCTTCGCAAGATATATGGAGGAAAGAGGATGCAGGTTTTCGAGGGTATCCGGGTCGTCGATCTGACGCAGGGGATGGCGGGGTCGCTCGTGACGATGATCCTGGCCGATTATGGCGCAGAGGTGATCCGGCTGGAGCCGCCCGGCGGCGATCCGATGTGGGACCATCCGGCTTATCTGCTATGGCAGCGAGGCAAGAAGAGCGTCGCGGTCGATTGGGATAGCGCGCAAGGCCCCACGCAGGCCCGGCAACTGGTCGGCGGCGCGGATATCTTCATCGAGACGCTGCGGCCCGGCCATGCCGATGAACTCGGCCTTGGTTATCCGGATGCAGCGGCCGCCAATCCCGCCCTCATCTACTGCGCCTTTTCGGCCTTCGGGCAATCGGGGCCGTACCGCGACTACAAGCCCTATGACGCGATCATCAACGCGCGCACCGGCCGCATGCGCGATCAGGTCGGGTGGCAGCGTGACCGGCCGACCTTCCGTGCGGTCAACGACGTGTCCTACCATAGCGCCATGTTCGTCTTTCAGGCGCTCGTCGCCGCGCTCAGGGTCCGTGCAATGACCGGCAAGGGCCAGCGGCTGGACGCCAGCCTGCTCAGCGGCGTGACCGCGCCCAACAATGCCTGGCGTCGGTTCGAGGGGCAGCAGTTCCCGCCCGACCGCTATCCCTATGAAGCGCCCAAGGATAATGTCGCCAAGGGCGACCTCGTACCCGACCGCCACGAATCCGACCCCTATACCGCCTCCCCCACGCAGCTTTGCGCGCAGTGCAAGGATGGCCGCTGGATCATGCATTCCCATATCCAGCAGGACCTGTTCAAAAGCTGGATCGCCGCCATCGGCTTCGCGTGGATATGGAGCGATCCGCGTTTCGCCGATGCGCCGCGCTTTGCCAGCAATGACGACCGCATCGCGCTCAACCTGCTGATTTTCGAGCGGATGAAGGAAAAGACCTCGCTCGAATGGCGCGAAATCTATCGGCGAAACCCCGACTGCGCGGGCGAGATCATGCAGACGACGCAGGAGGCGCTGCATCATGAGCAATTCGCCATCAACGGCCATCTCATCACGCTGGACGATCCGCGCGTCGGCCGGATCGATCAGGTCGGCCCTTTTGCGAAGATGAGCGAGACACCGGCGCAGATCACCCGCCCTGCCCCCCTGCCCGGGCAGCATACCGAAGAGATACTGGCGTCCCTGCCCCTCGCCCCGCCGCGAATAGAGCCGACCGGCGGCAATCCGCAGCGGCCGTTGGAAGGCGTCACCGTGCTGGAAGTCGCGGGATGGCTGGCCGCCCCCTTCTCCGGCGCGTTGCTGGCCGACCTTGGCGCGCGCGTCATCAAGGTCGAACCGCTGTTCGGCGACCCCTATCGCGCCATGTTCACCAACGAGAATATGATCCGCGCCTTTCAGGGGAAGGAGAATGTCGCGCTCAACCTGAAGTCGGACGAGGGTCGCGCCATCTTCCACCGGCTGGTCGCGCAGGCCGACATCGTCATGCACAATTATCGCCTCGGCGTGCCGGAGAAGTTGGGACTGGACTATGCGACTCTGCGGTCGCTCAAGCCCGACCTCGTCTATGTCTATGCTGGCTCCTATGGCTCCATCGGCCCGGACCGCCACCGCGCCGCCTTCAACCCCACCATGGGCGCCTTCTCCGGCAATTCGGTGTTCCAGTCGGGGGAAGGCAACACGCCCAAGGGCGACCAGTCACCCGATCCCATCGCGGGCAGCGGCGTCGCGACCGGGATGATGCTGGGTCTCGCCGCGCGGGTCCTCACCGGCAAGGGGCAATATGTCGAAACCTCGATGATGAACTCCAACATCTACTGCAATTCCGACGATGCGTTCAGCTATGCGGGAAAGCCCGCGCGGCGCGTGCCGGGCGGAGATCAACTGGGGCTGGAGGCCACCTACCGCCTGTACGAGGCTGCCGACGGGTGGGTTCTGCTAGCCGTGCAGTTCGATGCGGAGTTTGCGGCCTTCTGCGCGCTCATCGGCCGTGACGATCTGACGCAGGACGAACGCTTCGCCGACTGGCCGAGCCGTATCCGTAACAGCGACGCGCTTGGGGCCATACTGGAACCCGTCTTCCGCACGCAATCCGCGGACGCGTGGGAGGCGGACCTCACCGCAGCAGGGCTGGGCTGCGTCCGCGCGGATGGGCCGAGCCATGTCCGCTTCCTCTACGAGGACCCGCAAAGCGTCTCGACCGGCTTCATGGTGGAGGCACAGAGCGAGGCGTTCGCGGACCTGGCGCCGGGCGGCCGATACTGGCGCCATGCCCCGGTCGTGGCCTTTTCCGACACGCCCTGCGAAGCGGGCAAGCCTTATCAGGGGCTGGGATCGCACACGCAGTCGGTGCTGAAGGAACTGGACTATGACGACGCCGATCTGGCGCGGTTGAAGGAGGCGAAAGTCGTCAGCTTCGGCGAGCAACGCAGCCGCGTGGTGCTGGCCATCGCAAGCTGATCTGCGGCGCCCGGCCGTCAGTCGGCGTCCGGGCCCTTTTCTGCCAGCGCGAGCATGTCCATGAAGTCGCGCGCCCGATCACGGTCGGCGTCATGCTCGAACGCGACGTCGAGGTCGGGGGCCGTGCCCAGCATGTGCATCATGGTCCACAGGGCGAAGCGCCGTCCGCGATCCTGCTCCAGCCCGAAATCGACGCGCATGCGCTCGACACCCGCTTCGATGGCGTCCGCCGGAACCTGCTCCAGGTCGGCCGTCCCGAAATAGCGGCGCAACTGGTCGTCGAGGTCCATTCATGTTCCTAGGGACTGACCGCCCATCGACGGGAAATCGGGGTGAGCGGCGACGACACTGGCCGTCGCCGCTCCTTGTGGTCTTCAGCCGTTCAGCTTGTCCTTGAGCGCCTTGGCGGGCGTGAAGCCCAGCTTCTTGGCGGCCGCGATCTGGATCGTCGCGCCGGTCGCGGGATTGCGGCCCTCGCGTGCTGGCGTGTCCTTCACCTTGAACTTGCCGAAACCGTTGAGCGCGATTTCCTCGCCCTTCGATGCGGCGTCGGCGACGGCGGCGAAGACGTCGTCCACATATTTGCGGGCGTCGGCCTTGGTGATGCCATGGGCGCTCGCAAGGCCGTCGGCCAGATCGCTGTTATTCATATATCGATACTCCTCTCAAGAACTGATCAAGCCGCTTAGCGCGCGAGCCATCCGGCGTCCAGACTGACAGCGCCCCACCCCACACCCATCGATCATTGAACCAAATGTCCGATTCGCGCGTCGGTTGCGATACGCCCGCCAAAAATGCCGCCGAAAGCCCGGCACGATCACAGTGATCTCGCCGCGAGTCCAGTGCCCAAGGGCGATGCACCATATGTCCCTATCCGCACTGGCAGGAGGCGGAGGCATGGGGTAGCGCACCCGTGTCTCGCAACCTCAAAGGGGGTGAGGTGTTCGGGCCGCATCCGTCACAAGGGAATATCGCGCAAACATGAGCTATCGCACCGGATCGACTCTCCAGAGCTGGACGATAGCCCTATTGCTGCTGCTCCTGCCCGCCCCGCTGCTGGCGCAGACCGCGACGCTGTCGACGCTTTCGGAGCAGCTGACGCTTGCGGAGAAGGACATACGCGCTGTCGATCGCGCCCTCGATGCGCGGCAGAGCGAAAGCGACCGGCGTTTGCTGCTGACCCGGACGCAGGCGGCGCGCGCAGCGGCGGGCGACGTGGCCTCGCAGCTCGCGGATCAACTGGCGCGTATCGACGCCAAGCTCGCCGGGCTCGGCCCGGCCGACGATACCGCCGCCGAGGCCGCCGATATCCGGCGTCAGCGCAGTTCCCTGTCGCGCCAGCGCTCCGCCGTGGATTCCGCGATCAAGCGCGGCAATCTCCTGGCGGTGGAAGCCCAGCAACTCGCCGATGAGATCGCGCAGAGCCAGGCCGAGCAGCTGAGCGAGAAACTCTCCGCCCGATCCTATTCGCCGCTGTCCCCCGGTTTCTGGACATCCATAGCCAAGGCATTTCCCCGCGATTTCCGCCGGGTCGCCATCTTCGCTGGCGAAGGGCGCAAGCAGGTGCGCGACGCCTTGCGGATGCAATTGCCCTGGACTGCGCTCGCGGGCCTGATCCTGTCCGTCGTCATCCTCATACCGGGACAAGCGGCCGCGCGGCTTCTCGGCCGCAAGCTGCTGACAGAAGGCACGCCGGGGCACCGGGTGCGAAGGTCGGGCAACGCCCTCTGGCGGGTGCTGGTGGGCACGATTGCGCCGCTGCTCGCTGGCCTTGCCTTCGTACAGGGCCTGAAATGGGCGGAGCTCATTCCCGGCGGCTGGACTACCCTGTTGGAAACGATGGTTGCGGCCGCCGCGTTCAGCGGTTTCACGTCGGCCGTGATGGGCGCGCTGCTGATGCGCAGTCAGCCCTCATGGCGGATCGCGCCGATCAGCGATCAGGCAGCGACACGCCTGCGGCCGTTCAGCATGCTGCTGGCCGCGCTGGCGTTCATCGGAATCATGATGGCGAGCTTCAATACGTCGGTCGGCGCGAGCGCCGCTGCGACGGCGGCGACGCAGGCCGCCTTCGCGCTGCTCCACATCCTGCTCATCGGCGCCGTGCTGCTCATATTGGGCCGCCTGCGCGCCGCCCGGATCGAGGAGGACGAGGATGCGGACCGGGCGCATGCGGGTTCCGGCCTCGTCAATCTGGTCGCATGGATATTGGTCGGGGTCGCATCCCTTGCCCTGCTGCTGGGCTATTTCAGCCTCAGCCTGTTCCTGCTCCAGATGACCGCCTGGGCGGTCGTGCTGGGATCGGCCGTCTATCTGGTGATGACCGCGCTGGACGATGTCACGACGTCCCTGTTCAACCGCTCCAGTGCCTTCGGCACCGCGCTCGTCCGCAGCCTGGGGCTGAAGGGAAGCGCGGTCGACCAGTTCGGCGTGCTCCTGTCCGGGATCGGCCGTCTCGCCATTGCCGTGATCGCGCTCGGCATGCTGCTGTCGCCGTTCGGCGCGGGCAATATGGGTACGATATTCGGCCGCCTCGGCGTGCTGACACAGGGGTTCGAGGTCGGCGGCGTTGCTATCTCGCCGGGCGCGATTCTGCGCGGGATCATCGTCCTGTTCATCGGCCTCACTCTCGTTCGCGGGTTCATGCGCTGGCTCGACGGCCGCTATCTGCCCGCGACCGATCTCGACGGCAGTGGCCGCAATTCGGTCAGTCTGGTGGCACGCTATGTCGGCATCGCCATCGCCATCATCTGGGGCCTCGCCTCGCTGGGCATCGGGATAGAGCGGATCGCGATATTGCTGTCCGCCCTGTCGGTCGGTATCGGCTTCGGCCTTCAGGCGATCACCCAGAACTTCGTCTCCGGCCTCATCCTGCTCGCCGAGCGCCCGATCAAGATCGGCGACCTGGTGCGCGTCGGCAATGACGAGGGCGATGTGAAGCGCATCAGCGTGCGGTCCACGGAGATCGAGCTGGGCGACCATTCGACCCTGATCGTGCCCAACTCCGAACTCATCACCAAGTCGGTCCTGAACAAGACGATGTCCAGCCCGCTCGGCCGCGTCCAGATCCAGTTTTCCGTGCCGATCGAGACGGATATCGACACCGTGCGCGCCATATTGCTGGCCAGCTACGAGGCGGAAAGCGCCATCCTCACCGATCCCGCCCCATCGATATTCATCGATTCCATCGTGGACGGGCGCATCATCGTGAACAGCTTCGCGCATGTCGCCAGTCCGCGCGCAAGCTATGGCGCACGCAGCAATGTGTTCATGACGTTGCTGCGCCGCTTCCGGGACGAGGACATCGAGATCGGCACCATTCCGCAGCGGCTGGAACTGGTGCAGCCTCCCGCGCCAGCCCCCTGATCCGGCCGCTCAGGCGGCGATCTTCAACCTGCCCGGCATGTCCCGCTCGTCGGCGCGCAGCGTCAGCACCGACACGCCGGATGCGGTCACGGCGACGGTGTGTTCGAACTGGGCGGACAGCGAGCCGTCCTGCGTCACGACGGTCCAGCCATCGGCCTCGGTCCTCACGCTGCGCCGCCCCCGATTGAGCATCGGCTCGATGGTGAAGACCATGCCCTCGCGCAGCGCCAGGCCAGTGCCGGGCTTTCCGAAATGCAGGATCTGCGGCTCCTCATGCATTTCCCGCCCGATGCCATGGCCGCAATATTCGCGGACGACCGAATAGCCATGGCGCTTGGCATGCCGTTCGATAGCCCAGCCGATATCCCCCAGCCGCGCGCCGGGCCGAACCGCGCCTATGCCCTTCCACAACGCCTCATAGGTGGTCTGCACCAGCCTCCTGGCTGGCGCGGCGACATTGCCGACCAGATAGGTCTTGCTGGAATCCGCAATAAAGCCGTTCTTTTCCAGTGTGATATCGAGATTGACGATATCCCCGTCGCGCAGGACGATGTCCGCCGACGGGACGCCGTGACAGACCACATCGTTCACCGACGAATTGAGCACATAGCCATAGCCATATTGGCCCTTGCTCGCGGGGCGGGCCTGAAGGTCGTGCACGATGAAGTGCTCGACCATCGCATCGATCTGAAGCGTGGACATGCCGGCGAGCGGCGTCCGGTCCAACAGCTCGAACACCGATGCCAGCAAGCGACCGGATTTGGCCAGCAGCGCGACTTCCTGCGGCTGCTTCGTCATGCTTCGCTTAATTCCAGCGGTTGCGCGGAAACCCCGGCGGCGTCCATTTCGCGCTCCATGATCTCCTGGAAACTGAGCGCCGGATTGGTCTCGCACAGCATGCCGACCTTGATCCAGAAAGCGGCCTGCGCGTTGATCGAGCGAAACGACACCTTGCTCGCGCGGCGCACCTGATCGTGCAGGTCGTCGTCGATGTTCACGATACCCATTTGGTAGTCCTATATGATTCGTATATGAACCGTATATCGCGCGAATGCGATGAGGCCAAGAGCGGCGGAGCAATGCGCGAAATGGTGCGTTGTCCAGCCATGCCGAAACTCAACCGCGAGTGGACAGTCCAGCCGCACGGCCCGCTCGTCGCGGTGGCCGACGGGATTTCGACCGTCGAGGGCAGCATCGTCATGCCGCTGGGCAAGTTTCCGAGGCGAATGACGATCCTGTCCCTGGTGGACGGCGGCAGCGCGATATGGAGCCCGATTTGCCTGAACGCGCATGAGATGGCCCGGATAGACGCGCTCGGCCCGGTCCGCTTTCTCATCGTGCCCAATCAGGGCCATCGCCTCGACCTTCATCCATGGAGCCTGCGCTACCCGGACGCCCGGATCATTGCACCTCCCAGCGCCCGTGAGGCGGTGGCGGAGGCAGCGCCCGTGTCGGCGGTGGACGATATCGTCGGCGACCCCGCCATCGGCTTCCATCTCGTCGCGGGGACGAAGGCGGACGAATTTGCCCTCACCGTCCGGCACCAGGATGGTGCGACGCTGATCCTCAACGACATATTGGCGAACGTGGCGCATCCCGAAGGGCTGGGCGCGCAGATCATGGCGCGATTGCTGGGAATGGGCGTCAAGCGGCCGCGCACGTCCCGTCCCGTGCGCCGCATGTTCGTCGCCGACACTGCCATTCTGGCGGACCAGTTCAGACGCTGGGCCGCCATTGCCGATCTGCGCCGGATCATCGTGTCGCATGGCGAGATCATCGACAGCGATCCGCGCGCGGTCCTGCTCCGCGCCGCAACGGATTTCGACTGATTGCGCGAGTCGCAATGCCGTTGACACCCCTCGCCATGGCGGGGCAGCATCCGCCCGGCTGCCCATAAGGAAAATCGCACGTCATGCCTCCCATGTTTCACCGTCATGCCCTGCCGATCCTCGCCGCATGTGTCCTGGCGAGCCCGGCCATCGCCGGTCCCGCCGAGCCCAGCCCGGCGCGCATCGATGCCTGGTGGTCGCATGTCGAGGCCATCGCCAATGACGGGATGGAGGGACGGTTGACGGGGTCGCCGGGCTATGACCGCGCAGCGGCCTATGTCGTGCAGCAGTTCGAGGCCGTCGGTCTCAAGCCCACAGGCGTCAAAGGCTTCTACCAGCCGGTCGAACTGATCGAGCAACGCTTCGATGCGGAGGCCAGCAGCGCGACGCTGCGCACTGCCGCCGGGACCGATGTGCTGAGCGTGCCGAGCGACATATACTTCCGGGGCGGCTACCCAATGCCCGCCATCGTCGATGCGCCGCTGGTTTTTGCTGGTTATGGCCTGTCCATCCCGGAAGCCGGACATGACGATTTCAAGGGGCTGGACGTCAAGGGCAAGGTGGTGGTCGTGCTGTCTGGTGGCCCGGCGAACATCTCCGGCGCGCTCAAGTCCGATGCCCGCGCCGACCGCGCGACCATCCTTGCCAAGATGGGGGCCGTCGGCATGATCGCGATCAGCACGCCCAAGCAGGTCGAGATACGCTGGGACCGGCAGGTCGGCATCTCCCGGCAGCCCTCCATGTATTTTGCCGATGCGAGGTTGCGCGACGTGCCGGTGCCTTTCATGTCCGCGACCTTCGACCCGAGCAAGGCGGAGATGCTGTTCGCCGGGTCCGGCCACAGCTTCGCGGAACTCTCCGCCCTGTCCGATGCCTCGCAGCCCGTGCCCGCCTTCGCGTTGCAGGGCCGTTTCGCCGCGCAGATCGTGGTCAAGACAGCCGCCGTGCATGGCGCCAACATCATCGCCCGCCTGCCCGGCAGCGATCCGAAACTGGCGGCGGAGCATGTCGTGCTGTCTGCCCATCTCGACGGGCTGGGTGTCGGCGAGCCGATCAAGGGCGACGCGATCTATAACGGCACGTTCGACAATGCGATCGGCGTCGCCAGCGTGATCGAGGCGGCCAAGGCGCTGGCGAAGACGCCCCCCAAACGGTCGATCATCTTCGCCATCGTGACGGCGGAGGAGAAGGGCCTGCTGGGTTCCCGCTATTTCGCGAAGCGTCCGTCGGTCCCGGCCGGATCGCTGGTCGCCGACATCAATCTGGACATGCCGCTGCCGATCTTTCCGCTGACCGCCGTCACGCCGCTCGGATACGACCAGAGCAGCCTTGGCGCGGATGCGCGCGCGGTCGGCGATGCGATGGGCCTGCCCCTTGCGCCTGACCCGCTGCCCGACCGCAACGCCTTCACCCGGTCCGACCAATATAGCTTTATCAAGCAGGGCATCCCCTCACTCTTCCTGAAATATGGGTTCAAGGTGGGCACGCCGGAGGCGGAGACGGAGAAGGCGTGGCGCGCCAATATCTACCATTCGCCGCAGGACGGGCTGGACCAGCCAGTTCAGAAGGCGGAGGGCGTCAAGCTGAACGACTATTTCATCGCGCTCGCCCGCCGCATCGCCGATAATCCCGTGCGGCCGACGTGGAACCCGGACAGCTATTTCCGGCGATTTGCGAACTGAAGCCTCCGCACGTCGCTCAGAACAGCGTCGTGATCGAATAGAATAGCGCGCCCACCGCGGCAGAGGCGGGGATAGTGATGAGCCAGGCGATCATGACGCTGCGTGCGACGTCCCAGCGCACCGCCGACGCACGGCGTGCCGTCCCGGCACCGATGATGGCGCCGGTGATCGTGTGGGTCGTCGATACCGGGATGCCGAGCGACGACGCCGTGAACAGCACGATGGACCCGCCCAGCGATGCGCTGAACCCCTGATGCTGCGATAGCTTGGTGATGCGCGACCCCATCGTCTCGATGATCTTCCACCCGCCCGTCATCGTGCCAGCGGCAATCGCGACGTAGCAGCTGATCGCGACCCAGTGCGGCACGGCGAAGTCGCCGGTCAGATGCCCGGTCGAATAGAGGAGGACGGTGATGATCCCCATCGTCTTTTGCGCATCGTTCAGGCCGTGGCTGAGCGAATAGGCGGCGGACGACAGCAGGTGCAGCGCCCTGAACGCGCTTTCCGCGCCGCGCGCGCTCGCCCGGCGCAACATCCAGCTCGACAACAGCATGATGAGCATCGCCAGCATCATGCCCAGCAGGGGCGACACCACGATGGCGGCGAGCGACTTGTTGAGGCCGGTCCATTTGATGCCGGTCAGCCCGGCATGGGCAACGCCCGACCCCACCATGCCGCCGATCAGCGCATGGCTGCTGGAGGAGGGAATCCCCTTCATCCAGGTCAATATGTTCCAGAACATCGCCCCCGCCAGCGCGCCGAAGATCACCCCCGGCGTCACCAGATCCTTGTCGATCAGGCCCTTGCCGATGGTATCCGCCACCGCATGCAGTGCGGGGAACGCGATGGTCAGGAAATAGGCCGCGAAGTTGAAGGCGGCGGCAAACAGCACTGCCTGCACCGGACGCAGCAGCCGGGTCGCGACGACCGTCGCGATACTGTTGGCGGCATCGTGCAGTCCGTTCAGGAAATCGAAGGCAAGCGCGACGGCGATCAGGCCGATCAGCAGCGGCAGGGCAAGCTCATGCATGACAGTGACCGGCCGTCATGCGTGGTCGATGACGATGCCGTCAATCTCGTCTGCGACATCCTCGAACGCATCGACGATCCGTTCGAGATGCTTGTAGATTTCGCGGTCGACCACGAATTTCATCGTGTCGGTATCGCCCGTCGCCTTGAACGCTTTCTTGAGGCCCGCGGCGTGGATCGCATCGGCATGGCCCTCCATCCGCACGAGCCGCTCGGTCAGTTCGTGGAGGCGCGCGCCATTCTTGGCGATGTCGCGCAACAGCGGTATCGCCTCGCCGGTGACGCGCGCGGCATCGACGATGATCGCCGTCATGTCGCGCATTTCGGGATCGAATTCGGTCACTTCATACAGGTCGATGGCCTGAACCGCCGCGTGCATCTCATCGATGCTGTCGTCCAGCGAACCGATCAGGCTGGTGATCGCACCGCGGTCGAACGGGGTCAGGAAAGTCTTGCGGACGGTCTGGAGGACTTCGCGCGTCACCTCGTCGGCATCCTCTTCGCGCTCCAGCACCTCGCGGATATGGTCCTTGCGCGCGGCACCGCCATCGACCAGCCGTGCCAGCGCATCGGCCGCCGCCATGACGGAGACGGTGTGCGCCTCGAACAGATCGAAGAAATTGCCCTGTCTCGGCAGCAGCTTCTGAAACCAGCCGAACATCGCACCCACCCCTGTCTTTTGTGCAACCGTATTGAAAACGCCGCTGCGCTGCGCTGCGACGCGAAACTCGCTAGCGCCGAACGACCGGATGAGGAAGCGCAGATCCTCCTCCTCGACCGCGCGTGCGGCCTCGGCGAGCGAGAACCAGCGGCGCTCACGCTCCTTATCCTCTTTCCACTGCGGATATTCGCGCGTGACCGCCAGCGGATAGACGTCCACATCCACCATCAGCGATGCGCCATTCCCCTTGCGCTTACGATAGCGGTAGGAGCCGAGCGGCGTCGGGCATACCGGCCCGCACACGCCCGCTTCCTCCTCCGCCTCATTGGCGGCGGCCACGTGGGGGGCCATGCCCGACGGCACATTGCCCTTGGGTATTACCCAGCGCCGCGTTTCCCGTGACGTGACCAGCAGGATGCGCACGGGCGCATCGAGAGCGCTGCTGTCTGCACGATAGGGCAATGCGGCAATCTGGCGGATGATAGTCTCTCCTGGCGGGGAATGCCGACCGTTCAAGGGCGGCGGCCCGGACCGGGTCCGGGCCTATTCCATTCAGCCGTTCAGCTTGTCCTTGAGCGCCTTGGCGGGCGCGAAGCCGAGCTTCTTGGCAGCGGCGATCTGGATCGTGGCGCCGGTCGCAGGATTGCGGCCTTCGCGCGCGGGCGTGTCCTTGACCTTGAACTTGCCGAAGCCGTTCAGGGAAATCTCTTCACCCTTGGACGCGGCTTCCGCGACGGCGGCGAAGACATCGTCCACATATTTGCGTGCGTCGGCCTTGGTGATGCCGTGGGCTGCCGCAAGGTTGTCGGCCAGGTCGCTGTTGTTCATATCGATGCTCCTTTCAGAAATGGATGCAGCCGCTTAGCGGGCAGGTCATCCCGCGTCCAGACCGCTGCAATCAGGCGCAGCCGAGCGCCTGGTCGAGATCCGCGACCAGATCGTCGGGATGCTCGATCCCGATGGACAGGCGGACGGTGGACTCCAGAACGCCGATCCGGTCGCGCACCTCGACCGGAACGCCGGAATGGGTGGTCGTGGCGGGATGGCTCGCCAGCGATTCCGTACCGCCAAGGCTGACCGCGAGCTTGAAGATCTGGAGCGCGTTGAGGAAGCGGAAGGCCGCCGCCTCCCCGCCCACAATGTCGAAAGAGAAGGTCGATCCCATGCCCGTGCACTGCTCGGCAAAGAGCGCGGCCTGTCGGCTCCCCTCCGCCAGTTGCGACGGATGGGAGAGCGTCCTGACCTTGGGATGGCTCGCCAGGAAACCGGCGACGATGGCCGCATTGGCGTCGGCCCGCCGCATGCGCAGCGACAGCGTCTCCAGCGAGCGGCCGAGCATCCAGCTGCTATGCGGGTCGAGCTGCGTTCCGATGGCGCTGCGCAACAGCCGGACCTGACGCATGAGCGCCGCGGAACCCAGCGCCGCGCCCGCGACGAGATCGGAATGGCCGCCCACATATTTGGTGAGCGAATAGAGCGAAATGTCAGCGCCGCGGTCGAGCGGATGCTGAAAGACCGGCCCGAGCAGCGTATTGTCGCAGGCCAGCAGCGGCCTCGTCCCCTGCCGCGCTTCGATCTCGTCGCGAATGCGGGCCATCAGCGCGATATCGACAAGGCCGTTGGTCGGGTTGGCGGGCGTTTCGATCAGGATCAGCGCGACCTTGCCTTTCGCCATCGCGCTGTCGGCCGCCGCCCTGATGCTCTCCTCATCCGTCCCATCGGCGAAACCGACAGATCTGATCTGGAGATTGGCCAGCGTCTTGAGCAGAAGCGTCTCTGTCCCGCCATAAAGCGGTTGCGAGTGCAGGATCACGTCTCCGGGCCGGACGAAGGTCAGGATCGTCGTCGTGATCGCCGCCATGCCCGAGGCGAAGAGCACGCCCGCCTCCGCGCCCTCGTAAATGGCGAGCCGGTCCTCCACCATCTCGCTATTGGGATGGTTGAAGCGGGAGTAGACGAGGCCCGACGCGGTGCCCTCCGGCGGCACCTTGCGCCCGGCGACATAATCGAAAAAGTCCCTCCCCTCCTCCGCCGTCGCGAAGACGAAGGTGGAGGTCAGGAAGACGGGCGGCTTGACCGCGCCCTCGGACAGGGCCGGATCATAGCCGTAATTCAGCATCTGCGTATCGGGGTGGAGCGGATGGCCGCCGATGGATGTCTTGTACTGGCGCGGCGCAGTCATGATGCTCGTCTCCCTGTTTACCCGTACCCTAGAGCAAGGTGCCGCCACTGGCGACGACGCGCGTGCCCGTGACCCATTTGGCGGCTGGCGACGCCAGGAAGGCCACGACCTCGGCGATGTCGCCCGGCTGGCCGACAGCGCCCAGCGCGGTGATCGCTGCCATGCTGGCGACGAACGCCTCGCTCTTCATAGCATCGCCCAGGAAATCGGTCGCCGTCGCGCCGGGTGCGACCGAATTGACCGTGATGCCCCGCGCGCCCAGCGTCGCGGCCATGGCGACCGACATATAATCGAGTGCCGCCTTGGTCGCGCCATAAGCCACAAAGCCGCCGCCAAAGGCCATGTGGCCGACGACCGAACTGATGTTGATGATCCGCCCGCCCTTCGGCATCCGCTCCGCCGCCGCCTGCGCGACGAACAGCGGCGCGCGCACATTGAGCGCGAACACCTGCTCATACTCCTCCGGGCTGATCGACAGGAGGTCGCGGCCCATGCCCGTTCCGGCATTGTTGACGAGGATATCGACAGGCGGGTTGCCGCGCGGTTCGAGCGCCTCGGCGATGGCGGCGAACAGCGTGGCAACGCCATCGGCCGCGATGAGGTCGGCGCGGGCGATCGCGCCCTCTCCGCCATCATCCACGATCGCCGCCAGAACGCTCCGGGCGGCGTCCCGATCGGACGCATAGTGGACGATTACGAAAGCACCGTCGCGCGCCAGAGCCAGTGCAATGGAGCGGCCGATGCCACGTGAAGCGCCGGTCACCAGCGCGATCCTGCCCGTCAACATTCCCATATGCGGGTCTCCTTCCACATCGGTCTAAAGTTCGCTCCATCCTCCGGAGAAGGAGAAATATTGCGCGGTCTGAAAGCGGTTGGACCCATCCAGCATGACAGTCGCGAACGCCGCCAGTTCCTCCATCGTCCCCAACCGGCCGAGCGGCGTCTCGGCAAGGAGCGGCGTGGCCCAGTCGCCCAACAGGATGCTGTCGTCGGTCACGCTTCCGGGCGGAGCATAGGGGAATGTCGGCGACACCGCGTTCTTCGATCCCATGGCGTTGAGGCAAATGCCCTCGGCCGCATGTTCCAGCGCCACCGCGCGGATGAGGAAATTCTGCCCCGCCCGCGCCGCGCCATATAATGACCATCCCGCCTCCGGCCGTGCGCCCGCGTCGCTGGTGAACACCAGTATCTGGCCGCCCTTGTCCCGCATCGGCGGGATCACCGCGCGCAGGATATGGCTGGTGACTTCCAGATAGCCGCCCATCGCATCGATATGCTCGACCGGCGCATCGAGCAGACGCCCCCTGATCGAGCCGCCATAGGTGCCCAATCCCGGTAGCAGGGCAGCGGCATCGAGCCGCCCGAACCGCCCCAGCGCAAGGTCGACCAGACGCCGCGCGCCATCGGCCGTCGCATCCGATCCATGCCCCGCGAAAGGCACCTCATCCTCGCCAACGACCTCGACCTGCGCACCCAGCGCTGCGAGTTCTTTTACCAGTTCGTCCTTGGGCGCGTGGAGAACCAGATCGTGCCCCGACCGCGCCAGTCGGCGCGCGATGCCGGGATTGGCATAACCACCCGAGCGCTGAAGCAGCGCGACACGACGCTCCGTCACAGCCATCCTCCCCTCCTATCGTTAAGCCACATCCTATCCCGGCATGAGCGGCCGAGTCCAACTCAACCCGCCGACCGTCGGCGCAATGCGCGAAGGTCTATGCCCAGCCGCTTCACGCGGTAGTAGAAGGTCTTGCGGGGCAGTTGTAGGCTTTCGATGGCGGCGGCGATCTCGCCATCGGCAGCCGTCACCGCATCGATGATGACGGCGCGCTCGAAGGCGTCGAGCCGCGCTGGCAGCGGTTCGAGCCCGGCGGCCGACACGGCCTCGCTCCCCTCCAGCCCCAGACAGATGCGCTCCGCCATCTTCTCCAGCTCGAGCACATTGCCGGGCCATGGCCGCGTCGCCAGCCGGTGCGCATGATCGGCGAGCGGCGGGATGGCGCAATGATGCCGCTCTGCCGCGCGTGCCGCGAAATGCGCGAACAGCAGCGGAATGTCGGCGACCCGTTCGCCGAGCGGCGGCATGCGCAGCGGCACCCCGGCGAGAAGATGGAACAGGGCAGGCGACACGCGATCCCGCGCGCCCTCTTCCACCGATGCGATGATCCGGAGGTCGAGCGGATAGGGATCGCGCCCGTCCAGCCCGACGGCACGCGCCTCCGCGAGACGGGCGAGACGATTTTGCAGGTCAAGGCTCGCCCCCTCCAGATTGTCGAGGAACAGCGTGCCCCGGTGCGCGCGCGCGATCACGCCATTAGGCACGAACAGTTCGCGCTCGACCAGCGCGGCAGGCGCCGTCGAGCAATCGATCTTCACGAAGCGATGCCGCGCCCTTCGCCCGGCCCGGTGGATCAGGCGGGCGAAATGCTCCTTGCCCGTCCCGATCTGCCCCTCGATCACCAAGTCGAGCGCGGCGTCGGCGAGCATCGGGATCATCGCGCGCAACCGGGCGATGGCGGGCGCCTCACCGATCAGCGCGTCACCCGCCTGCGCATCGGCGGCAGCCCGCAGTTGCCGGTTCTCCAGCGTCAGGGCGCGCGCCTTCACCCCGCGCATGGCGGCGGCGAGGAGCGCCTCCGGGTCGAACGGCTTGGCCAGGAAATCCCATGCGCCTGCCTTGATCGCGTTCACCGCCATCTCGACATCGCCATGCCCGGTGATGAGGACGACCGGCAGGTCGGGATCGCGCTCGTGCAGCATGCCGAACAGTTCGATGCCGGACATGCCGGGCATGCGCACGTCGGTGATGACGACGCCCGCGAAATCCGTGCCGATGGCAGCCAGAGCGGCGACCGGATCAGCATAGGCGCGAACGTCGAAGCCATTGATCGCGAGCAGTTGCGTGGTGGCGGCGCGCATATCGTCGTCATCGTCGATCAGGGCGACGAGGGGAGCATGATCGGTCATGCCCGGCGCATCCCAACTTCGAAGACAGCGCCCGCGTCGGACGGCAGCAACCGGAGCCACCCACCCAGCTCGACCATGATATCCTGCGCGATGACGAGGCCGAGGCCCAGCCCCTTGGCGCGGCTGGTGACGAAGGGGGTGAACAGGCGCTGCGCAACCTCCGGCGCAACGCCGGGACCGGAGTCGGCAACGGTCAGCCGAACGTGGGTCGCATCGCTGCTCAGGTCGAGCGCGATCCGTCTCTCCGGAGCGTCGGATATCGCCTCCAGCGCGTTCTGGATGAGGTTGACGAGCACCTGCTCCAGCCGAACCTTGCCACCGATAACGGCCAGATCCGCATCGATGGCGGGCAGGTCGAGTTTCGCTGCACGCAGTTGCTCCTTCAGGATGAGCAGCGCACCGTCGATGACCTCGACCACGAGGACGGGGCGCAACTCCCCCGACTGCCGCCGGGAAAAACCGCGAAGCTGGGCCGTCACCGCCCCGATGCGGTCCGCCAGCCGCGCGATGGTGCCCAGATTGACCCGCACCTCGTCCAACGCGCCGCGTTCGAGCAACGTCTCGCTCGTCTGCGCATAGGTGCGGATCGCCGCGACCGGCTGCGCGGTTTCATGCGCGACGCTGGCGGTGATCTGCCCCAGCGAGGCGAGGCGGTTGGCCTGACGCAGCGCCTCGCGCAGTTCGGCAGCGCGCGCCTCGCTCTCCGCACGCTCGTCCATCTCCCGGCGCAGATCGGCCGTGCGCTGGGCGACGACATCCTCCAGTTCGGTCGTGCGCCGCCGGGCCATCGTGGCCCGCTGGCGTAGCGCCCAGTTCAATATGACGAGGGCAATCGCCGCGAGCGCCGCGCTGAGCGCCGCAGCACGCCGGGCCGACGCTACGGCTGTGTCGATGGGCTGGAGCAGGGTCAGGCGCCATCCGGACTGGGAGACGGTCACGTCATGCGGGACGAACCGCGCGGACCTGCCGAGACGCAATATGTTGCCCGGATGCTGCACGACCGGCAATGGCGACAGCGCGCCCGTGGGTGTGCGGGCGTCCCGCCGGAACCGCGCACTATCCGCAGGCGACAAGGCGCGGCTGGCGTCGAAGCGCCATTCCGGCCTGCTCGTCACCAATACGACGCCCAGTGGATTGCGGACCAAAGTGATGCCGCCCGCATTGGCCCATTCCCGTTCGATGCGGTCGAACTCCAGCTTCACCACGATAACGCCGCCATTGGCGGTGCGCCGCGCGAGATAGAGGCCGGGGCGGCGGCTGACCGTGCCCATCGCATATTGGCTGCCCTTGCCGCGTGCGCGCGCCTCCCGGAAATAAGGGCGGAAACGATAGTCATTGTCTACGAAACTGTCCGGCGAGCGCCAATTGCTCGCCGAGATCGCCCGCCCCTGCGGCCCGACCACATAGATGACCGCCGCACCGGTGACGCGGGCAAGAGACTCCAGTTTCAGGTTGAGCGCATCGCGCGCCGCACGGGCACCACCCACCGCCGCGATGACGTCGCGGTCATCGGCGAGCGCGAGCGGCAGCAGGCGGAAGCGGGCAAGCTCGCTATCGAGAAGCGCCGCGCGCAACCGCACGTCGGTCCTGGCCTGTTCACGCAAAAAGGCGACCGTGCGCCGCTCCGCGACACCGGCTGCCACCCACCCCGCCGCGACGGCGAGGATCACGCCGCCCAGCAGCCAGCGCCAGCCCTGAGATCGCCAGTTCCAGATCATCGAATCAGCCTAGCGCACCGCGCGCAATGTGCAACCTTTGACACTTTCGCACCATCGCCTGTCCCGGAAATGGCACATGGCCTATGCCACGTGCCCATAATATGTCGTAGTAACTACCTAATAATACGTGTCTTCTATCGCTTTCCCTTAATCCGCTGGCGCCCCTTTTCCATCCACCGCACAACGGTCGGAAGGCTCGGCCGCCCATAAAGGGTGACGGGCGAGGACGAGAGGACGCCTGGCATGACCGCCCATCTGCAACATATTCCCGCATCGGAACCACCGGCCAGAAACAGGCCATGGTATCGCCATCTCTACGTTCAGGTGCTTGCCGCAATCACGGCAGGCGTACTGCTCGGCCATTTCGCACCGGCGATGGGCGAGGCGCTCAAGCCGCTGGGCGATGCCTTCATCAAGTTGGTGAAGATGATCATCGCGCCCGTCATCTTCCTGACCATCGTGACCGGTATCGCGGGCATGCGCGACTTGGCGTCGGTCGGGCGCGTGGCAGGCAAGGCCTTCCTTTATTTCTTCACCTTCTCGACGCTGGCTCTGATCGTCGGACTGATCGTCGCGAATGTCGTTCGGCCGGGCGCCGGGCTGAACATCGATCCCGCGACGCTCGATGCCACCCGGGTTACGGAATTTGCCGAGAAGGCGCATGAGACCACGCTGGTCGGATTCCTGACCGGCGTCATTCCCGACACCTTCCTGTCCGCACTGACGGAGGGCAATATCCTCCAGACGCTGTTCGTCGCGATCCTGTTCGGCATCGGGCTGGCGATGATCGGCGACCGTGGCACCCGCATCCTCGACGCGATGGAGGATTTGTCGCTGGCGGTCTTCAAGGTCGTGTCGATCCTCATGAAGCTCGCCCCGGTCGGCGCGTTCGGCGCGATGGCCTTCACCATCGGCAAATATGGCGTCGGCACGCTCGCCAATCTCGCCATGCTGGTGGGCACCTTCTACCTGACCTCCTTCCTGTTCGTCGTGCTGGTGCTCGGCCTCGTCGCGCGCTGGGCCGGCTTTTCCATCTTCAGCCTGATCGGCTATCTGAAGGCGGAACTGCTGCTCGTGCTCGGCACGTCCAGTTCGGAAAGTGCCCTGCCCAGCCTGATCGAGAAGATGGAGCGCGCCGGTTGTCCCAAGTCGGTGGTCGGCCTGGTCGTGCCCACCGGCTATTCCTTCAACCTCGACGGCACCAACATCTATATGACGCTGGCCGCGCTGTTCATCGCGCAGGCGTGCAATGTCGACCTGACGCTGGGGCAGCAACTCCTTCTGCTGGGCGTCGCGATGCTCTCGTCCAAGGGCGCGGCGGGCGTGACCGGGGCTGGCTTCATCACGCTGGCGGCGACCCTCTCCATCGTGCCCAGCGTGCCGGTGGCAGGCATGGCCCTGATCCTGGGCGTCGACCGCTTCATGTCGGAATGCCGCAGCCTGACGAACTTCATCGGCAATGCGGTCGCGACCGTGGTCGTGTCCCGCTGGGAAGGGCGTCTGGACGTCGAGCAATTCCGTCTGGCGATTGCAGGCAAAAGCCCCCGCGTCGACCAGATGTCCGCCGATGCGGTCGCGGCCGAGTGAAGGCCGCTTCGATGAAGGTCCTGCCGACGACGCTCGCTGCCCTGTCGCTCGCCTCCCTGTCGTTCGCTACAACCGCGCACGCCCGCGAGCCTTACCCGGCCGCAGCGGCAGGCGACGGGGCGACGACGCGGGGCTATAATCTCTCGCGCTGGGCCGAGGACTGGCGCGTAATGCGTGACCCGGCCAAGCGCGA
>JBEVNC010000212.1:0-8389 GCA_040508315.1 Sphingobium sp. | reverse complement strand
CAGGCGGGAATCCAGGGTCGAAAGCGCAGTTTTGCGTGGCTCTGGATTCCCGCCTGCGCGGGAATGACCGTTAAGGCGGATGATGTGCAACCGGAGGAGGGGCGTAAAATGTACGGCCTCTCGAACGATCACCCCCATTGCGGCAACCCGGCACAGTCCGTAGGACTGGCGGGATGATCGTCCT
Organism: Sphingobium sp.; assembly: GCA_040508315.1. Taxonomy (GTDB): domain Bacteria; phylum Pseudomonadota; class Alphaproteobacteria; order Sphingomonadales; family Sphingomonadaceae; genus Sphingobium. Next base: position 8,205 of record JBEVNC010000212.1, on the reverse strand, counting down.
GACGCCCATCGCGCTCGCGCTGGCCGGCACGCTCCTTGCCATATGGCTGGTCGTGTCGATCTGGGCGGTGCGCTCCGGATTGTTGATGCGGATGGCGGCGCAGTCGGCGCGCGGCCAGGTGGACGCGATGGCCGATCTGCTCGAATCCGCGCCCGCCATTGCCGTCATCGTGCGCGACGATGGGCGGATCGAGGCACCCGACCGGCTGGCGGCATGGCTTGGACGGGAGACGGTGCCGACCTCCGTCGCCGAACTCACCGCTGCCGATGGCGGCCTCGAACCTGATCATGCCGTGCAACTGGGCGAGCAGATTTCCGCCGCGCAGCGCGCCAGCCGTCCCTTCGTGCTGCCGGTGCGGGCAAAGGGGTCCGACCGATCCCTGCTGGTGCGCGCGGTGACCTTTGCCACCGGGTCCATCGTCCTGTGGATATTCGATGCGACGGAAAGCCAGTCGCAGATCGACTCCCTGCGCGCGGACGCCGCCCAATATCGCGAGGCGCTTGATGCCTTGTCCGGCGTGATCGAGGCCGCGCCGATGCCGATCTGGTTCCGCAGCACGGACGGCCGCCTGCAACTGGTCAACACCCGCTATGTCCGCGCGGTCAACGCCCCCTCCGCCGAGGAGGTGATCGCGCAGAATATCGAACTGGTGGAGCCGCATGAGGGCCAGTCCTCGGCAGAGGCGGCAGCGGCGGTTGCGGCGTCCGGCCGGTCGGCGGCGCGCGCCATCCCCGTCACCATCGGCTCCAGCCGCCGCCTGATGCGGATCGTCGACGTGCCGCTGGGACCGCAGGGGGTCGCGAGCTATGCCATCGACATGCACGAACTGGACGGCGCGCGCGTCGCCATCCGGCGGCTGGCGCAGGCGCAGCGCGACATGTTCGACCGCATGTCGGCGGGCGTGGCGCAGTTCGGCTCCGACCAGCGGCTCAAATTCTGCAACCAGCCCTTCACCTCCATCTTCGGCCTGACGCCCGATCAGGTGGCGTTCGACAGCGATTTCGACCGTGTGCTGGACGCCATGCGCGACAGCGGCAATCTGCCGGAAATGCGCGATTTCCCTGAGTGGCGGCGTGAGCGGCGGCAGTGGTTCCTGGGCCAGCATGCGCAGGAGGAGAACTGGCTGCTGCGCGACGGCGTGCATATCCGCGTGGTGGCGCAGCCGCTCCCGGACGGCGGCTTGCTGCTCGTGTTCGACGACCGCACCGAGCAGGTGCAGTTGTCGAGCGCGCGCGACACACTGCTGCGCGTCCGCACCGCGACGTTCGACAATCTGTTCGAGGCGGTCGGCGTGTTCGCGGCCGACGGCAAGCTGCATCTGTGGAACAGCCGCTTCCGCGAAATCTGGGGCGTGCCGGAGCATGTTTTGAGCGAGCATCCGCGCATCGACGAGTTGATGACGATCGTGGCCGACCGGCTGGAAGTGCCGCAGCAGGCGGGCCTCATTCGGCAGCTCATCCGCGCGGCGACCAATGAACGGCGCCAGCGCGCGGGCAAGATCGCCTTCGCCGATGGCCGCCATTTCGAGTTCGCGGCCATTCCCCTGCCGGATGGCAATGCGCTGTTCGTCATGCTCGACACCACCGACAGCCGCCGCATGGAAAGCGCGCTGCGCGACCGCAATCAGGCGCTGGAGGAGGCGGATCGGGTCAAGACCGCCTTCGTGTCCAACATGAGCTATGAACTGCGCACGCCGCTCACCTCCATCTCCGGTTTCGCGGAGATGATGATCGCCGGCTATGCGGGGACGCTAGGCGACCGGGTGCGCGAATATGTGGAGGCGATCATGGTCAGCACGGAGCGGCTGACGCAATTGATCGACACCGTATTGTCCCTGACGCAGGGCGCGGCCGCCCTGCCGCTCGACCGGGCGCCCTTTGCCGTGGCGGACATCGCGCGCGCCAGCATCGCCCAGTTCGAGCAGACGGCCAAGGTGGCGGAGATCACGCTGGTCGAGGATGTGCGGGTCAGCGCGGGCACGATGAACGGCGACCGCCAGCGCATTCGTCAGGCCGTCGACCACCTGCTCGACAATGCGCTGCGCTATACGGGCAAGGGCGGCCGCGTCCTCCTCCACGCCGACGGCGACGAGAGCGCCGTGCGGATCGTGGTTTCCGACAATGGCCCCGGTATAGACGAGGAGGGGCAGGCACGCCTGTTCGACGTCTTCGCCCATTTCAGCCATGGCGGGCAGGGGGAGGCCGACGGCTTCGGCCTGCTGCTGGTCCGGCAACTGGTGGAGGCACATGGCGGCAAGGTGTCGCTATTGTCCGAACCGGGGCAGGGCACCATCATCACGCTGGACCTGCCGCGCGGATGATGTTCGCGACCCCGGAGGAGACGGAGGCGTTCGGCTTTGCGCTGGGCGGTGTCCTGCGCGCAGGGGACGTCGTGACGCTGACCGGCGACCTTGGCGCGGGCAAGACGACGCTGACGCGCGGCATATTGCGCGGCCTCGGCCATGAGGGCGAGGTGCCCAGCCCCAGCTTCGCCATCGTGCAGCCCTATGAGCCGCCCACCGTCCGATTGCCGATTGCCCATGTCGATCTTTACCGGATCGAGGAGGATGGCGAGGTGGACGAACTGGGCCTCGACGACTGGCTGTGGGACGGGGCGCTGGTGGTCGAATGGCCGCAGCGGCTGGGGGCGGCTTTGCTCGGCCGGGCGCTTGGCCTCGTCATTACGGCCGATGCGCAGGAGCGCCGTGTCTTGACAGCATCGGTGCCGACCGCTTGGGAGGCGAGATGGCCTCCACGATGATTCCGCCGGGCAGTGCGCCCGATTTCCTCGCCTCCTGCGGTTGGGGTGGGGCAGAGATATTGCCACTCGCCGGGGATGCGTCCTTTCGCCGCTATTTCCGGGTCGTGGACGGGGACCGCCGTGCTGTCCTGATGGACGCGCCGCCGCCGGAGGAGGATCCGCGCCCGTTCATCGCTGTGGACGAATGGCTGACGGGGAACGGCTTCGCCGCGCCAGGCCTGCTCGGCGTCGATCTGGATCGCGGCCTCGTGCTGCTGGAGGATTTCGGCGATGGCCGCGTGCGGGAGCATGTGGAGGAGCATCCGGGCGATGAGGCGGGTATCTACACCCGCGCCGTGGAACTGCTCGCCGCACTCCACAAGCTGCCCGCTGCCGATGTGCCGCCCTATGACCGCGAGGTTTATCAACGTGAGGTCGGGCTGCTGACCGAATGGTATTGCGCCGCCGCTGCGCTGGAGGTCGACGTCTCAGGCTATGTCGCGGCATGGGATGCGGTGTTGCCGGTGGCGGAGCGGGACGCGGCGACCCGCGTCACCGTGCTGCGCGATTATCATGCCGAGAATATCATGGTGCTGGCCGACGCGGATCGCTCCTTCGGCCTTGGCCTGCTCGATTTTCAGGACGCGCTGGCGGGGCATCCGGCCTATGATCTCGTCTCGCTGCTCCAGGATGCGCGGCGCGACGTGCCGCCCGCGCTGGAGGCGGCGATGCTGGCCCATTATCGCTCTCTCGCGCCCGTCTCGGCGGATTTCGACGCGGCCTATGCGATCCTGGGCGCGCAGCGCAACGCCAAGATCATCGGCATCTTTACCCGCTTGTGGAAGCGCGATGGCAAGCCGCGCTACCTCGGCTTCCTGCCGCGCATGTGGGGCCTGCTGGAACGCGACCTCGCTCATCCCGCGCTGGCCCCGGTGAAGGCCTGGTTTGACGCGAACATCCCCGCCGACCGCCGCCATGACGCGCTGGCCCATCTGGTGACGCTGTGAGCGCGCGCCTCTACACCGCCATGCTGATGGCGGCGGGCATCGGCAAGCGCATGCGCCCGCTCACCGCCACCCGGCCCAAGCCGCTGGTGAAGGTCAACGGGCAGGCGCTGATCGATCATTCGCTCGACCGGATCGAGGCTGCCGGGATTGGCCGCATCGTCGTCAACGTCCATTATCTGGGCGATACGGTGGAGGCGCATCTGCGCGCGCGCGCGGTCCGCACGGGGCTGGATTATGTCGTCTCCGACGAGCGCGACTTGCTGCGGGAGACGGGCGGGGGGCTGTTCAAGGCCGCACCGCTGCTGGGCGGTGCGCCTTTCCTTTGCGCCAATAGCGACAATATCTGGGTCGATGGGCCGCAGGACAGCATCGCCATGCTGGCGGAGCGGTGGGACGATGCGAGCATGGATGCGCTGCTGCTGCTGGTCCCGCACAGCCGCGCCTATTGCCATGGCGGCACGGGCGATTTCCATATGGATGCGCGCGGCCTGCTGTCCCGCCGCCGTCCTGGCCGGATCGCGCCGTTCATATTCACCGGCGTCCAGATTCTCTCGCCCCGCCTGCTGATCGACCCGCCGGGCGACGTGTTCTCGACCAACATCCTGTGGGACCGCGCGATCGCGGCGGGCCGGGCTTATGGCGTGGCGCATCAGGGGCTGTGGTTCGATGTGGGCACGCCTGCGGCCTTGCCGGTGGTGGAGGCGGTTATCGCGGGTGGTTGAGACAGTCCCAAAATCCTCCCCCGGAGGGGTAGGGGGACCGTTCGCGCAGCGAATGGTGGAGGGGTATCGCCTTCTCGATGGGGCAGACACCCCTCCACCACCGCCTATGGCGGCGGTCCCCCTCCCCTTGCAGGGGAGGATCTTCGCCTGAAACCCGCCGTCTTCACCATCCCCGCGCATCGCGCTTTCGCCGACGCGCTGGTCGCTGGCGTCATGGCGTCCCACGGCAAGAATAGCCGCCCCGACGCGCTGGCGCAGGGTGTTATCCTGCTGCCCTCCAACCGCGCCGTGAGGGCAGTGCGAGACGCCTTCGTGCGTGCATCCGGCGGCGGGCTGCTGCTGCCGCGCCTCGTCCCCATCGGCGATGTGGAACTGACCGAGCGGGTCGGCCTCGCGCTCGATGCGATGGAGGAGGGGACGGACATCCCGCCCGCCATCGACCCGATGCGCCGCCAGATGATCCTCGCCCGGCTGGTGCAGGACGCGCGTGGTCGTGAAGGCAAGCCGGTCGATGCGGGCGAGGCGATCCGGCTCGGCATGGCGCTGGGCGCGGCGCTCGACCAGTTGCTGGTGGAGCGCAAGACGGCGCACGACGTCGCGTCGCTGGAGGTTGCGGAGGCATTGTCGGGCCACTGGCAGGCGGCGCTGCGGACGCTGAACCTGTTGCTGGAGAAATGGCCCGCCGAACTGGCTGCGCGCGGATGCATCGACGGGGCTGACCGGCGCAACCGGCTGTTCGATGCGCTGGTGCGGCGTTGGCGCGCGATGCCCCCTCCCGGTTTCGTGATTGCCGCCGGGATCACGACCAGCGCGCCCGCCATCGCGGCGCTGCTGCGAACGGTGGCGGAGTTGCCGCGCGGGCAGGTGGTGTTCCCCGACCTCGACCAGAATCTGACCAAGGACGAATGGGACGCCATCGCCCCGCTCGAGCCTGGCGACGCATCGACACCGCGCGAGCGTGCCGCAGAAAGCCATCCGCAATTTGCGCTCAAGCTGCTGCTGGACCGCATGGGCGTCGCCCGTGACGAGGTGGCGGCGTGGAAATGGGGCAGCGCGCACGATGCCCGTGCGGCGCGCGGCAGGGCGATCACCACCGCGATGCTGCCCGCATCCAAGACGGGCGTGTGGAGCCGTATTCCCGACCGGGAGCGCGTACTTCAGGGCGTCACCGCACTGGAAGCTGCCAACCCGGCGGAGGAAGCGCAGGCCATCGCCATCGCGCTGCGCGAAGTGCTGGAGACCGAAGCTCGCACCGCCGCGCTGGTGACGCCCGACCGCGACCTGGCGACGCGCGTATCGGCCCATCTGAAGCGTTGGGGCGTGGAGGCGGACGACAGCGCCGGGCGGCCGCTCGACCAGCTTGCGCCCGGCACCCTGCTCATGGCCATCGCCACCGCTGCGGCCGAGCGGTTCGCGCCGGTGGCGCTGCTGGCTCTCCTCAAGCATCCGCTGGTGCGCGCGGGCGACGACCGGCTGGCGTGGCTGGACAATGTGCGATTGCTCGACCTGTTGCTGCGTGGGCCGCGACCGTCGCCGGGCCTGGCTGGGCTGACGGCATTGCTCGACAATCCGCCCGACCGGCAGGCGGGGCTGGCGCGGCGGTTGCGCGGATGGTGGGCACAGGTCGCGCCGCTGCTGGAGCCGCTGGAGACGGCGTTCGGCAGCGAGGGCGGCATCACCGGCTTCACCGCATGCCTGCGCGAAGTGGCTGGCATGCTGAGTGGCGACCGGGTGTGGGCAGGCTATCAGGGGCGCGCTGCGTCCGAACTGATCGCATCGGTGGAGGCTGCCGCGCCCGACGGCCCGGTGCGCTGCGACGGGACGGAGTTTGCCGCTCTGCTCGGCCAGTTGCTTGCCGCGCAAGCCGTGCGCCCGCCGCAGGGCGGCCATCCGCGCATCGCCATCTTGGGGTTGATCGAGGCGCGCCTGCAGCAGGCGGACCTGATGATCCTCGCCGGTCTGAACGAAGGCGTCTGGCCGTCGCTGCCTGCGCCCGACCCGTGGCTGGCACCGCGCGTGCGGCAGTCGCTTGGCTTGCCGGGGCTGGAGCGGCGCATCGGTTTGGCCGGTCACGACCTCGCCAACGGGCTGGGCGCGCCGGAGGTCATCATCAGCCGGGCAATCCGCGATGGCAGTGCGCCGACGGTCGCCTCGCGTTTCTGGCTGCGGCTGCGGGCGCTGGCGGGGTCGAAATGGGCGGAGGAGGGCCGCTATCTGGCGCTCGCCCGCGCCATAGACAGGCCCGCCCAGTCCGTGACGGTGCGCGCGCCCGCGCCCCGGCCACCTGCGTCCGTCCGTCCGCGCGACATCGCCGTGACCGATGTGGACCGGCTCAAGGCGGACCCATTCGGTTTCTACGCGCGCAAGATCCTGCGCCTCTCGCCGCTCGATCCCGTCGATGCCGATCCCAGCGCGGCGTGGCGCGGGACGGCAGTGCATGACGTGCTGGAGCAATGGCTGACGGTGAATGCGGCGCGGCCCGACCTGCTGGTCGAGCATGCGCGCAAAATGCTGGCGGGCGCGACCCAGCATCCCGTCATGCGCGTCCTGTGGCAACCGCGCTTGCTCCTAGCCATCGAGTGGATCGCGCGCACCATGGTGGAGGACCGTGAGGCGGGTCGGACGATCCTGTTCGGTGAGCAATGGGGCAAGGCCGACATTGGCGGCGTCCTGCTGCGCGGCAAGCCCGACCGCATCGACCGGGCGGCGGACGGCTCCATCGTCGTGGTCGATTACAAGACCGGCAAACCACCCAGCGCCGGACAGGTGAAGGCGGGCTATGCGCTGCAACTGGGGCTGCTCGGCCTGCTGGCGCGGGAGGACGGCTTCGCGCCGCATATGGGCGCGGCGGAGGCGGGCGGGTTCGAATATTGGTCGTTGGGACGCAACAAGGATGGCGGCTTTGGCGCGAAGTCCAGTCCGGTCGATCCTGCCGGCACGCGCGGGCGTATCCCGACCGGCGATTTCGTGGATATCGTGGCCGCGCAGTTTCGCGAAGTGACACAGGCTTACCTCACCGGCACCGCGCCCTTCGCCGCGCGGCCGCATCCCGATGCGCCGGTGTTCACCGATTACGATCACCTCATGCGATTGGACGAATGGTTCGGACGGGGCGCTGGCCATGAGTGACGCTGGCCTCAAACCTCTGCGCACCGAGCAGGCGAACGCCTCCGCGCCCGACGCGCATGTCTGGCTCAGCGCATCGGCGGGCACGGGCAAGACCCATGTGCTGACCGCGCGCGTATTCCGCCTGTTGCTCAGCGGCGTCCCGCCCGAGCGCATATTGTGCCTGACCTTTACGAAGGCGGGCGCGGCCGAGATGGCGAACCGCGTGCACGAACGCCTCGCCGCCTGGGTGCGGATGGAGGATGGCGCGCTGTTCAACGACCTGGAGGCGCTGGGCGAGCCGTCCGGGCCGGACGCGCGGGAAAAGGCCCGCCTGCTGTTCGCACGCGTGCTGGAGGCGACGGGCGGCGGCCTCAAGATCCAGACGATCCACAGTTTCTGCCAGACGCTTTTGGGCGCTTTTCCGCTGGAGGCGGGGCTGGTGCCGGGTTTCCGCCCGCTGGACGATCGCGGACAGGCGGAACTGGCGCGCTCGACCTTGGTGGAGTTGATCGTCGGCGCGGAGGAGGGAGGCGATGGTTTCCTGCTCGACGCTCTGGCGGCCCTGTCGCTGCGGCTGGGTGAGGGCGATGCCGAGCGTTATCTCATGCGCTGCGCAAAGGCGCTCGCAT
>JBEVNC010000208.1:0-5389 GCA_040508315.1 Sphingobium sp. | reverse complement strand
ACCTGATCGGGCAGGCCGTACCAGTCGGGACTGACATAGGCGTCCGCCCCCTGCGCGACGAACAAGGCCCGTGCCCCGTCCAGATGCGGGGTCATCGGATTGGCTCGCGCGAGGTGAAAGGCGATCTGCTCGTCCCCTGTGAACAGCACCGGCACATGCGCCACACCCGGCCCGTCCGGCATGGCCAGGAACAGCGTCCCGAAGGAGCGATCCCGCACGAAGGCGCGCATCGCATCGCTGTCCGTCCAGACAAAGCGCTTGTCGGGATGCATCAGCGTGTGCGTCCCCTGCCGCCCGGTCCGGCCTTGCCACCGCCCGTGGGCCGACCGCCTGCCGGTTTGCCCGTGGGCCTGCTGGCTCCGGGCTTGCCTGCTGCGGGCCTGCCGGCCGGCTTGCCTGCTGCCGGCTTGGCCACCCGCGCCTTGGCCGGTCCTACGCCCGCAGGCTTGGCAAAGCCGGGACGGCTCGGCGTCGTCCGCTCTGCGCCAGCGACGCGTGAGCGCCGCTCGCCGCGCCGTTCCTTGCGGTATTGCTTGGCGTGCGCCTTGGCCTGATCCTTCTCGACCTGCTTGCGCGGAGCGCGGGGCAGCTCCTCGTCCAGCGGCATGTCGCCCAGTTCCAGGTCGAAGCCCAGATCGGCAAGCGTCTCCAGGAAATGCGATGGCGGCTCGGCGCGGATGTCGAGCGGCGATCCATCGGGATGGTCGATACGGATACGGCGGGCGTGGAGATGCATCTTGCGGCTGATCGTGCCGGTCAGGAACGCGTCCTTGCCGCCATATTTGCCGTCACCCACAATGGGATGGCCGATGGCCGCCATATGCACGCGAAGCTGGTGGGTGCGGCCGGTATAGGGCTGCAACTCCACCCATGCGGCGCGATTGCCCGCGCGTTCGATGACGCGGTAGCGGGTGCGGGCAGGCGCGCCCTCCTTCTCGTCCACATGCATTTTTTCGCCGCCGGTGCCAGGCTGCTTGGCGAGAGCCAGTTCGATGATGCCGTCATTGACCGAAGGAACGCCGGTGACGATCGCCCAATAGACCTTGCGCGCGGTGCGCGAGGAGAAGGACTTGGCGAAATGCGCCGCCGCACGCGCCGAGCGGGCAAGGACCAGTGCGCCCGACGTATCCTTGTCGAGCCGGTGGACCAGGCGGGGCCGGTCGTCCCGCTCGAAACAGAGCGCGTCGAGCAGGCCGTCGACATGATCGTAGGTCTTGGTCCCGCCCTGAGTCGCGAGGCCCGGCGGCTTGTTGATGACGATGGCCTGCGCATCGCGGTGGATGACGAGATCCTGCATGAAGCCGATCTGGTCGTCGGTCAGCGGATCGCGCACGCGCGGCGCCTTGGCGGCGGCCGTTTTGGCGGCTTCGGCGGGGGGCACGCGGACGATCTGCCCGGCTTCGACCCGGTCGCCGGGATCGGCACGCGCGCCGTTGACGCGAAGCTGCCCGGTGCGCGCCCAGCGCGAAACGGTGGCAAAGGTCACGTCGGGCAGGTTGCGCTTGAACCAGCGGTCAAGACGGATGCCGTCATCCTCTTCGCCGACCTTGAACTGGCGAACGATGGTGGGATCGCCGCCCTTCATGCCGCGGTCCTCGTGAGAGCAAGCCCGAGGCCGAGCGCGCCGACAGACGCGATCACCGAGACCAGCGCGTAAGAGAGAGCGGAGCCGACCGCGCCGCGCTGGATCATCTGCATCATCTCGAGGCTGAAACTGGAAAAGGTGGTGAAACCGCCCAGCACGCCGACCGCCAGGAACAGGCGCAGTGGCTCTGCGCCCTCCCGCAGTACCAGCCATCCGGCCAGCAGGCCCATGGCGAGACCGCCCGCGACGTTGACCGCGAGAGTACCCCATGGCCAGCCGCTGCCGAACAGGCGCAGGCTCAATCGGCCCACATGATAACGAAGCGCAGCGCCTATCGCGCCGCCGCTCATGACGAGAATGGTTTGGAACATCGCAACGCCCTAGCGTTTTTGCGGCCCCAAGGAAATGGCGCGACCCGATGAGTCTGGCGACAGTGCCAACTATGGACTAGCCAGCCATCATATCGACGGGATTTCGAGAGGATAAGCACATGGACATGACCAACGCTTCGGCCATCGTCACGGGCGGTGCGGGCGGCTTTGGCGGCGCGACGGCGCGGCGGCTGGCAAAGATCGGCGCGAAGGTCGTGATCGCCGACATCGCCGACGAGCGCGGGCAGGCGCTGGCCGAGGAGATCGGCAATGGCGCGGTCTATGTCCGCACCGACATCATGGACCCCGACTCCATCGCGAACTGCGTCGCGACCGCCGTGGCCCTCGCCCCCCTGCGCGCCGCCATCATCACCCATGGCGGCCCGCCGCCGCCGGACCGCGGTGGCCGCGTGATCGGCAAGGACGGCTCGCGGCTGACGCTCGCCAATTTCTCGCACATGGTGAACGTGTTCCTCAACACCGCCTTCGAGGTGACGGCGCAGGCAGCCGAGGCCATGGCGAAGAACGAACCGCTGGCCTCCAACCAGCGGGGCGTGATCGTCAACACGGCCTCCATCGCCGGTTTTGAAGGGCTGCCGGGTCAGGTGCCCTATGCGGCGGCCAAGGGCGGCATCATCGGCATGACCCTGACGCTGGCGCGCGACCTTGCCCCGCTCGGCATCCGGGCGATGGCGATTGCGCCCGGCACCTTCCTGACGCTGGCCTATTCGCGGTCGTTCACGGATGAGGAGGCGCAGGCCAAGTTCGGATCGACGGTGCCCAACCCCAAGCGCATGGGCGATTCGGACGAATATGCGACGCTGGCGCAGCAGATCGTGGAGAATGACTTCCTGAACGGCACCACGATCAGGATCGACGGGGCGCAGCGTTTTCATGCGTGAGGCGCGACCTCTTAATTATTGCCGTCGAAATATCCGTTCGTTTCGAGCGTAGGTTCGAGCCTGCCGAGAACCTACGTCGAGAAATTTGGGCACCGCTGCCAGTTCTCGATACGCCTTCTCGGCAAGCTCGAAGACTACTCGAAACGAACGGCTTTCTGTAGGCGTCTGCATCTCCACGGCTTGACGCCCATCGTGCTCCACGCCCATGGCATAGCTATGCAAGCTGATCCCAGAGAGTATCGCAACGGCCTGATCTACGCCTTCCTCGCCTATGCGACATGGGGCTTGCTCCCGCTCTATTTCCGGCTGGTGAAATCCATCTCCCCCATAGAGGTGGTGGCGCAGCGGGTGACGTGGTGCGCGCTGTTCATCCTGCTGGTCTTGGTCATGCGAGGGCAGGTCGGGCGCTTCATCGAGACATTGCGCGACAAGCGCGTCCTTGCCGCGCTGACGCTCAGCGGCATCCTCATCGCGGCCAACTGGCTTCTCTATGTCTGGGCGGTGCTGAACGGCCATATCGTGGCCACCAGCCTTGCCTATTTCCTGAACCCCTTGATCAACGTGCTGATCGGGGTGTCCTTTCTGGGCGAGAGGCTGCGGCCCGTGCAATGGGCGGCTATCGCACTGGCGGCGGTCGGGGCGGCCTTGCTGGGCGCGGGCGCGCCGAACATGCTGTGGATCAGCCTGCTGCTCGCCATCGCCTTCGCGCTTTACGGCCTGATCCGCAAACTGACGCCGGTGACGCCGCTGATCGGCCTCGGCGTCGAGACGGCCGTCCTGCTGCCGACCGCGTTGATCGGCCTTGCCTGGGTGGGGAGCAGCCATGGTCTCGGTTTCGGCAAGGATGTCGGCGTGACGACGCTGCTGATCGGCAGCGGGCTCATCACTTCGCTGCCGCTGATGCTATTCGCCGCGGCAGCGCGCATGCTGCCGATGGTGACGCTGGGCTTCATCCAATATGTGACGCCCACGATGGTCTTTCTCCAGGGCGTGCTGCTGTTCGGGGAAAAGCTCTCCACCGCGCAATGGGCCAGTTTCGGCCTGATCTGGACGGGCCTAATCCTGTTCGCCGGCCATGCGATCCATGCGGCGCGCGGCCGCGAGGCGGCCGTCTGACACGCGTCAGGCGAACTCGGTCGCCTCGAACCGGATCGCCTCGCCGGTCGCTTCATTGGCGAGGCTGTCCTCCCACATGACGCGCTGGCCGCGGATGACCGTGCCGATGGCCTTGCCGGTCAGCACATCGCCCTCGAACGGCGACCAGCCGCAGCGCGAGGCGAGCCATTCCGGCCCCACCGTCCAACGCTTCTTCAAGTCGACGATGGTGAAGTCCGCGTCGTAGCCCGGCACGATCCGCCCCTTGCCCACCAGTCCGAACACCCGCTGCGGCCCGGCGCTGGTCAGGTCGATGAAGCGTTGCAGGGTCAGCCGCCCCTCCGCCACATGGTTCAGCAGCAGCGGCACCAGCGTCTGCACGCCCGGCATGCCGCTGGGCGAGGCGGGATAGGTCTTCGCCTTTTCCTCGATGGTGTGCGGCGCATGGTCGGAGCCGAGCACGTCGGGCACGCCCTGCGCCAGCCAGTGCCACAGCCCGTCCCTGTGGGCCGCGCTGCGGATCGGCGGGTTCATCTGCGCATAGGAGCCGAGGCGCGGATAGGCATCCTCCGCCGCCAGTGTCAGATGCTGCGGCGTCACCTCGCAGGTGGCGATATCCTTGTTCTGTCCCAGGAACTCCAGTTCCGCCGGGGTCGTGATGTGGAGGACATGGATGCGCCGCCGCGCCTTGCGGGCCAGGCCGACGATGCGGCGGGTGGCGAGCATCGCGCTCTCGTCGTCACGCCAGACGGGGTGGCTGGAGGCGTCGCCCTCGACACGGAAATCCTTGCGCGCGTTCATCCGCGCCTCGTCCTCGGCATGGATGGCGACGCGGCGTGTGCCGGACGCCAGCACGGCGGCCAGCGCCCCGTCTTCCGCGACCAGCAGACTGCCGGTCGATGCGCCCATGAAGATCTTGACGCCTGCCGTCCCCGGAATGCGCTCCAGTTCCTTGAGGTCGGCGGCATTGTCCGCCGTCGCGCCGACATAGAAGGCATGGTCGCACCACATGCGGTGATGGGCGCGGGCCAGCTTGTCGTGCACGCGCTCGGCCGTGTCGGTATTGGGGTTGGTGTTCGGCATCTCGAACACGGCGGTCACGCCGCCCAGCACGGCGGCGCGGCTGCCCGATTCGAGATCCTCCTTATGCTCCAGCCCCGGTTCGCGGAAATGGACCTGGCTGTCGATGACGCCGGGCAGCACATCGAGGCCGGTGCAATCGATTCGCTCCCCCGCATCGCCCAGCGACGTGCCGATGGCGACGATCCGCCCGCCGGTCACGCCGACATCGACCTGCGCAGGACCGCCGGGGAGGTGGACGGTGCCGCCCGAGAGGAGAAGCTCGAATGTCTGGCCCATGACGATGATCCCTTTGCGTGGCGGACGCATCGTCCCTACCTAAGCGGCATGACCGATACCACCCCTCCCGTCCGCGC
>JBEVNC010000194.1:0-9608 GCA_040508315.1 Sphingobium sp. | reverse complement strand
AAAAAACAACCTCCCCCTCATCAGTGGGGCGGGGGCCCCGCTTCTCACGCGGCCTCGGCCACAACCTGGGGCTTGGGGGCGTCGGGGATTTGGCTATGCCTTCAGCCGCGCGACACGAATGAACGGAGCAACTGGGTCACCGTCGATCCTGACAGGACGAGCATCAGCATCGTGCCGTGAAGCATGCACATCATCCACCACCGGCGCGTGCAGGCCATGTGGATGGGTGCCTTGTGCTGATCCGTCCTGTTCATGACCTGACCGTGACGGGGAGCAGGCCGCCTTTCCATTGCGAAGCGACGGCGGCGACGAAGGTGCGACGAAGGTGGCGCAGGGCACGACGGAACATACCTCGCGGCACCCCTCACCCCCGCAACCGAAGCCGCACGTCCTCCCAGTGCCGCGGCCCCACCCGCACCGTCGCGCCCGATTGCAGCACCAGCACCATATGCCGCCCGATGGCGGTGATCTGGTGCACCGCGCTCGGCCGGACGAAGGCGGAGCGGTGGACGCGCATCATCTGGGCGGGGTCGAGACCGCCTTCCAGCGCCTGCATGGTCATGCGGATCATGTGGCTGCGCTCGGGCGTGTGGAGCAGCGTATAATCCTTGGCCGCCTCGATCCACTCGATGCTGTCCACCGGCACGCGCACCTGCCCGCGCGTCGTCGCCACCCAGAATTCGCGCAGATGGTCGCCGCCCTCGCCCATGATGCGCGGAACGGGTGGCGGCGGCGGGACTACAGCCACCTCGGCGACCGGCGCGACCTGCTCCGTCGCCAGCCGCCGCAGCACCGATCGGATGCGCGCCAGCAGTTCGCGCGGGTCGAACGGCTTCATCACATAATCGTCGGCGCCCAGTTCCAACCCGACCACCCGGTCGATCACGTCGCGCCGCGCGGTCAGCATGACGATGCCGATAGCCCCATGTGCCGCGCGCAGCCGCCGCGCGATGGAAAAGCCGTCCTCGACCGGCATTGTCACGTCCAGCACCACCAGCGCGGGCATGCGCTGCGTCATCAGCACGTCGAGCGCCGCGCCGCCATCCGCCTCGTCCACCGCCAGTCCCGCCTCGCGCAGATAGGCGACCGTCGGCTCGCGCAAATCCTCCTCGTCGTCGACGCAGATGATATAGGGTGGGTCGTTGGGCGTGCTCATGCCTTGTCCAGCTGTTCGAGGAAGCGGGCGACCGCTTCGGGCGTGAAGGGTTTTTCCAGCACCGGCCGCTTCACCTCGTCCAGAAAGCGCGCGGCGTGCAGGCCCAGCGTATCGCCGGTGGTAAAGGCCATGCGCCCGACCATCTCGGGCCGTTCGGCGGCGAGCCAGGCGTAAAGCTGCGGCCCGTCCATGTCCGGCATGCGCAGGTCGCTCACCACCAGATCATAATGGTCGCGCGCCAGCCGCTCCCTGCCTGCCACGCCGCCGACCGCGACATCGCAGGCATAGCCTTCCAGCGAGAGGAAGTCGGCCAGCGCCTCGGCAATCTCCTCCTCATCGTCGATCACCAGCGCGCGCAGGCGTGGACTCGCGACCTCGACCGCCAGCGCCTCGGGCGCTGCGGCGACGATGCCATCGGGGTCGACCGGCAGGGTCAGGCGGAAACAGGCCCCGCTGGCGCTGCGCACCAGTTCCAGCTGCCCGCCATGCGCCTCCGCCAGCCCCTTGCTGAACGACAGGCCGACGCCGGTGCCCTGCCCCTGCGGCTTGGTGGTGAAGAACGGCTCGAACACGCGGCGGCGCGCATCCTCCGGGATGCCGGGGCCGGTATCGGCGACTTCCAGCACCACGGTCCCGGCCACGTCGCCGACCCGCGTGCGCAGCGTGATCCGCCGGTCGGCCGTCCCCGCATCGACCATCGCCTGCTGCGCATTGACCAGCAGGTTGATGATGATCTGGTGGAGTTGGTCGGCATCCGCGGAGATAACCGGCAGCCCGACGCCCAGATCGCGCTCCGCGGCAATCCCGTCCGTGCGCAGGCCATAGCTTGCCAGTTCGCATGCACCCAACGCTACCGCGTTCAGGTCCACCGCCGCGCGCACCGGCTGCTTCTGCCGCGCCATGGCGAGGAAGGTCTGCACGATCCGCGCGCAACGGTCGGCGGCATTGCGGATTTTCTGCGCGCGCTTGGCCAGGTCGGTGCCATTGGCCTGCCGCTCCATCATCACCGCCTGCGCGACCACGATGGACAGCGGATTGTTGAGTTCATGGCTGACCCCTGCGAGCAACGACCCCAGCGCCGACAGCTTCTCCGTCTGGAACAGCTTCTCGCGCGAATGGGCCAGCGCCGCCTCGGCCCGCTTGCGTTCGGTCAGGTCGATGGCGAAACCCGCCGTGCGCGCGCGGCCCGTCGCGCCCGGAACGGGAAAGATGATCGACAATACGGTCTGGTAGGTGTCGCCCAGCTTCACCTCCAACTCCGCGCTCGCCACCTCGCCCGCCCGCGCGCGCTGCTCCACCGCCTCGATCTGCGCGGCGATATGGGCCGGAAATATCTCGGTCGGGTGGCGGTCGATCAGGTCCTCGACCGGACGGCGCATGGCGCGTGCGAATTCCGGATTGATCCGCATATAGCGCCCCTCGGCATCCTTCAGATGCATGACCAGCGGCGCATTTTCCATGAACACGGACAATTGCGCCTCGCTCTCCGCCAGCCGCGCCTCCGACTGGGCGCGCTCCAATATGGCGAGCGTACGGTGGGCGACTTCCCGCACCAGTTCGAACTCGGCGTCGCTCCAGACATGGGGAGCGGCATGCTGAACGGACAGGACCGCGACGATCTCGCCCCCGCGCACCATCGGCAGCGTCATCACCGCGCCGATGCCCAGCGCCTCGAACAGCGGCCGGTTGCTCTCGTCGAACAGCGGATCGTCGGCGATGTCGTTCACCCGGATCGCCTGCCCGGCGCGGTGGGCCGCCGCCAGCCTGTCGCCCAGCACAGCGAGCGGATAGCGGTCGCCCTGCACGGCAGGACCGTCGGAGCGCCATTCGTCGCTCACCCACAAAGTCTCGCCCCGGTCGGTCGCCTCGGCATAGTTGGTCCGCATCGTGCCCAGATGCCGCCCCAATCTGCCAAGGGTGCGCGACAATATGGTCCGGGCATCATTCTCGCCCTGAATATCGTCGCTCCACTCGATCAGGAACGCCTGGTTGCGCTCGCGCACCGCCAGTTCCGCCGCCGCCCGCGCGCGTTCCAACGACACCCACATGCGGTCGGAAATATCGCTCAGCAGCTGGACCTCGTGCCGCAGCCAGCGCCGGGGCCGCGCCTGCTGTACGGACAATACCGCCCGCACCTGCCCCTCGCGCACCAGCGGTATGCCGAGGAAAGCGACGGCATCCAGATAAGTGTAGATATCGCGCATCCCTTCGTCGAAGCGGGGGTCGGTCTCCACATCCTCCACGATCACGACCTCGCCCGCCAGATAGGCTTGATGCACGCCGTCGCTCACCCCTTCGCGGACCGGCGCCGATCCGCCCTCCACGCCCGCGCGCCATTCGCGGGTGATGGTGAAATAGCCTGCCCCGGTCCGCTCGGCGAAGTTCGTGCGCGTCGCGCCCAGATGGTGCAGCAGCCGCTGCAACGTCACGTCGACCATCCCCAGCGGCGCCGTCTCGCCGCGCAGCCGGTCGCTCCAGTCGAGCAGGAATGCCTGATATTGCTCCCGTTCCTTCAGCGCCGCCTGAATGCGCGCCCGCTCCATCGTCGCCCAGACACGCTGGGCGATGTCCTGGATCAGTTCCACCTCCCCCTTGCGCCAGTTTCGCGCCTCCCGGTGCTGCACGGACAGGATGGAGCGGATCATCCCGTCCTGAATGGCGGGCGCACTGACGAAGGCGGCGATCTGCGACCGGGCATAACGTTCCGTCGCCTCCGGGCCGACCACAGGATCGTTCGCGATATCGTCGAAGCGGACCAGCGCCCCGCCATTCCACGCGGCCCTGTCCCTCATGCTGCCGAAGCTGCCCGGCGTGAAACGGTTGCCGATCATGCTGCCGACGCCGTCGCGCCATTCATCGATGATGGTGAAGCTCGGCCCCGCCTCATCGCCGCGCGCATAGGTGACGCGCGTGACGCCCAGATGCCCGCCCAGCCATTCGAGCGTGACCGATAGGATCGTGCCCGGCTCCGTTTCGCCGCGCAGCCGGTCGGTCCAGGCGATCAGGAAGGCCTGATGGCGCTCGCGTTCCTCCAGTTCTGCCTGCGCGCGGGCGCGGCCCAGGCTGACCCATGTCCGCTCAGCAATCTCGCGCAGCATCGCGATCTCGCTGTCGCGCCACGGCCGCGCCTGCCAGTGCTGGACCGACAGCGCACATTGCACGCGGCCGTCGAACAGCAGTGGCACCGATACGAAGGACCGGATTTGCGGCAGCAGGTAGGAGTCCACGACTTCCGGCTCGATACGCGGATCGGTGGCGATATCGTCGTATCGCACGACCGCCCCGGACGTCCATTCGCGATCCACGACACGGCCCACATCGTCCAGCGAGAAGCTGGTGTTCGCGATGGACATGACGCTCGCCTCGCGCCATTCGCCCCTGACCGTGAAGATCCGGCCGGTCGCGTCCGCCTCCGAATAGGTGGCACGGGTGACGTTCAGATGGCGGCCGATACATTCCAGCGTCGCGGCCATGATCGCGTCGGGCGTGGCAAGCGCGCGCACCTTGTCGCTCCAGTCGAGGATGAAGGACTGGCTGCGCTCCCTCTCCCGCAATTCCTGCTCGGCGCGGGCACGGGCGGCGGCGGACCAGATGCGCTCCGCCACATCCTCGCACAACGCGATCTGGCCTTGCGTCCATGACCGGGGACCATCGTGCAGCACCGCCATCGCGCCGACCAGCCCGCCATTCTTGCGCACGGGCAGCAACAGGCCGGATCGCGCGCCAGTCCGGTGCAGCGCCTCCAGAACCGGATCGGTCCCTTCGTCCCATTCGCCATCGTCGGCCACGATGCGCGGGCCAGACCATGCGCGACCGGCCAGCAAAACGCGCAGCAGGTCCGCGAACGGCGCTCCACCATCGACCATTTTCAACGTGGAGGGATCGCCCTGGACCATATCGCCATAAACGACATGACGAATGCCCAGCCGCTCGACTAATCCGTCCCGCAGAGCCGCGATTATCGCATCGGGGTCGGCGAGTTGCCGAATTGCGCGCAGGGAAACCGCAGATACGGGACCAATAGCCCCGCTCTCCAGCCCCTCATGCGTCGCGCCCCCATTCATGTCCTGTCAATAGCAGCGAATCATGCGCGCTCGTAGTGCCTGGCGTCTGGCGGCTGCGCTTTCGTCGCCATTTGGTCGCATTGGTCGCAGCCGCCGCACGGCGCCGGGCTATCTCCTCCCAAACGGGTCGCATGATAAGAAAATCGCACATCTCCTCAGGGGCGCAGCTGGCTATCGGCTGCTTCGCCTCCATCTGCCGAAACCATCTCGGCGACGAGTTGCTCGACTTCGCGCGGCAGTGCCCCGATGTCGAACTGGGCATGCACGAAATGCCACGCGCCTCATTGCTCCCGGCTTTGGCGAAGGGCGAACTGGCGCTGGCCATCCTACCGGAAACGCAGTGGTCCGGCGCCCTCCCCTCCGCAGAATTATGGCAGGACCGAGTGATGGTCGCCGCGCACCGCGCCCATCCGCTGGCGCAGCTTTCCACCATCATGCCGGAGCGATTGTCGGGCGAGGTCTTCCTGGTGTCGCGGCAGGGTCATGGCGGAGACATGCACCGCTTCCTGACGCAGCGCATCCTGCCGGACGAGCCGTCGCTCGATACCATGCTGGTCGACCTCGACCAGGGCGCGCTCATGGAGGCGGTCGCTGCGCGCCGGGGCATCGCGCTCATCTGTGCCAGCCACTGCGACGACATCGGTCCTGCGGTGGCGATGCGCCCTGTCCGCGACGCCGATTTCGCCGTGCGCGCCTACTGGAACGACGACGCGCCGCAAGGGCCGCTCGCGGCGCTCATCGCGATCCTCACCACCGGCCAGATGGATGGCTGACGCCATTCAAAGGCGCGGCCGCAATTCCTTCTCGAAAAAGTCCAGGAAGCGCGCCTGATGCTGGCCGGGGCAGGTCAGCACGATATGGTCGAACCCGGCATCGATATAGCTGCGGATCTGCTTGAGGTGCACTTCGACATCGGGCCCCGCCGCGATGGAGTCGGCCATATCCTCGGGCCTGATATGGGCCGTGGCCGATTCGAAACCGTCCACGGTCGGCAACTCGCTGTTCACCGCCCAGCCGAGCGGCGAGAAACGGAAGATGCGGTGCGCCGTCTCCAGTCCCTCGGCCTCGGTCGGCGCATAGGCGACCAGCGCCTCTGCATAGCAGGGGCCGTCCGCCTTGCCGTCCTTGCGGAAGCCATCGACCAGTTTCGCCTTCGCCTCCGTCGCCATGATGCCGTCGGCATGTTCCGCCGCGAGCCTGACCGATGCCGGACCGCTCACGCCGACCACCAGCGGAATCGGCCGTTTCGGCAGGTCGTAAAGCTGGCCATGATCCAGAACGAAATGTTCGCCGCGCCAGCTATGTGCGCCGCCCTGCCAAAGCGTCCGGAAGATCGCGATAGCCTCGCCCAGCATCGCGTGACGTTCAGGGATAGACGGCCAGCGCACGCCCGTCACATGCTCGTTCAGCCGTTCGCCCGCGCCGACCGCGAGCGTGAATCTATCCTCGCTCAGCACCGCGATGGTCGCAGCAGCCTGTGCGATGACGACAGGGTGATAGCGCAGGATCGGACAGGTCAGACCGGTCGCGATGCCGATGCGCGACGTCGCATGGGCGATCGCGCCCAGCACGCTCCACGCAAAGGGCGCGTGGCCCTGCGCCTCCAGCCAGGGATGGAAATGGTCGGAGATTGACAGGAAATCGAAACCGGCCTTCTCAGCCAGGATCGCATTGTCGATCAATGCGGCGGGGCCATGCTCCTCCGTCATCAACTTATAGCCGAACTTGACCATTACTGCCTTTCCAAAAGGGCAGGACGGGCGCGTCGCGCGCGCCCGTCCCCGTTCGTCAGGGCTTCAGCGCCGCCTTGGCGCGGGCGGAGGCCTTCTCGGCATCGCCCTTGGCTTCCTGAAGATCGCCTTCGACGACCAGCTTGGGATTGTCGGTCGCTTCGCCAATGGCGCGCTTGGCCTTGCCTACCGTCTCGTCGATCACACCCTTGGCGCGGTCCGTGGTTTCACTCATCGTTCATCCTCCTGATGTGCCTGATGTGCACCATCGCACCCCTCACCAACCCATCGACTGGCCAGAGCGTTCCGCATCGGTTTGGCGTGGAACAAGCACGGTCTGGAAACACTTTGGCAACGATGCGGACCCTGTTGCTCCTTCTCTGCGCATTCACGACGGCCTGCGGCGCCCTGCCGCAAGACCCCGAAGGGACGCTCGATCGTGTCCGCTCGAGCCACGTCATGCGCGTGGGGCTCGTGACCGGCGCGGCCGAACTCGTCGCCCCGCTGCTGAAACAACTGGAACAGGATGTCGGTGCGAAGCCGCAACTGTCGTCCGGCGCGGCCGAACCGCTGCTGGCCCTGCTCGATGCGGGCAAGCTCGACCTTGTCCTCGGACCGTTCGCGAAGGATTCGCCGTGGCAGACGGGCGTGGCATTCGGTCCGCCGCTCCGCGCGATGCCGTCCGGCGACCATATCCTCGAACTGAAGGCCGCGATGCGCAACGGAGAAAATCGCTGGATCATGGCCGTCGAACATGCCAGCCGCGCCGTTACCGCGGAGGCGCGGCGGTGAGCGACAACAGCCTGCCCGACGAATTGCGGCCCACCATGCGCCGGGCCATCCGCCTGGAATATTGGAACATCTTTTGGACCGCGACCATCATCCTCATAATGGGCCTCGTCCTGGGCCAGAGCGAGGCCATGAAGACCGCCTGGGTCGAGGACACGCTGGGCCTCATCCCGCCGATGATGTTCCTGATCGCCGCCCATATGGAGATGAAGGGTAAGCGATCCGCGCATTTCCCCTTCGGTTTCGAACGGGTCAACGGCCTGGGCTTCTTCATCGCGGCAGTCGCGCTGACGGCGGTGGGCAGCCTCCTCCTCGTCAACGCCGTGATGACCCTGTTCGCCGCCGAACATGCGACAGTGGGATCAGTGGTCGTGCTGGGCCATGAGATCTGGCTGGGTTGGCTGATGATCGGCGCGCAACTCTACTCGCTCGTGCCGCCGCTCATCGTGGGGCGCAAGGAACTGCCGCTGGCCGAGGCGCTCAACGACAAGCTGCTTCATACCGACGCGCTGATGAACAAGGCGAACTGGCTGACCGGCGCGGCGGGACTGGCGGGCGTCATCGGGCTGGGCCTCGGCTGGTGGTGGGCCGATGCCGCCGCGGCCGCCCTCATTTCGCTCGATGTGATTTCCGATGGTATCAAAGCGCTGCGTTCGGCGACGGCAGAACTGGTCGACGGCGCGCCGCGTGCGCTCTCCAGCGCCGAATTATCGCAGGACTCACAGGCGCTGAGCGAAAGGCTGCGCACCGACTTTCCGGGGGCGACCATTCGCCTGCGCGAGACGGGCCGCCTGATCCGCGCCGAGGTACATGACGCCCACCCCCCGGCGGAACAGCGCCACCCGCGCCATTACTGGCCGGGCAAGGCAGAGCGGGCATGGCGGCTGGCGCAGGTTAGCTTCATCCCGCCTTCGGGGCCGTCGGAAGCAGGACAGGCTTGCCGTCCAGACGTTCCTTCGTAGAGTCCGACAGGCCGGCGCCTTCAGGGCCACCCGAATGCGGCCGTGAGGTAATTGTCCACGACATGGCTGACCGTGAACTCGCGCGCGCGCGCGATCAGGCGGTCGGGGTCGGACGGTGCGTCCAGTGAGCGGCAGATCGCGTCGGCCATCGCCGCAGGGTCCTCCACCGGCACCAATTCGCCATATTTGCCGTCGTCCAGGATTTCGGACGGCCCATAATTGCAGTTGGTGCTGACCACCGATGTCCCGGTCGCCAGAGCCTCCACGATCACATTGCCGAAGCCCTCATAGCGCGAGCTCATCACGAACAGATCGGACGCGCGCATCCATGCCAGCGGCATGGACTGGAAGCCTACGAAATCGGCCGATCCCTCCAGCCCCAGTTCGGACGCCAGCGCCTTTAACTCCGCTTCCTCCGGCCCGACGCCCAGCACCACCAGCCGGGCGGGACGACGCTCGATCACCTTGGCAAAGGCGCGCAGCAGCGTCGCCCAGCCCTTTTGCGCGACGAGGCGGCCGCAGCCGATGACCACCGGCAGGCCGGAGCTGTAATAGGGATGGTCGATGGCCGGGAGCGCGGCCGGATCGAGATTTTCGGGACAGGCGGGATTGTAGAGCACGCCGATGCGGCTGCGCGGAAACCCCGTCACCGCAGCCATATCGTCCGCGACGCCAGCGGAGACCGCATAGACGCCATCCGCGCTGCCGAGGAAGAAACGATAGGCGATGGGCACCAGACGCTGCTGGAGCGAAATACCCGCCTTCGCTTCATCAGACAGCGCATTATGCTGCATCACACCAAGCCAGCTCTTCGCGCCTGCAAAACGCCGCGCATTGATCGCCGCGATGTTTTGCGGGCCCATGCTGGAGAACATCGCGTCGGGCGCGTGATCCTTGAAATAGCGCG
>JBEVNC010000029.1:0-7488 GCA_040508315.1 Sphingobium sp. | reverse complement strand
AAAGCCGCCGAGCGATCTCATCAAGCCACTTGGAAACGCATCGGATCACTCCTCGACAACTTCCCGCCAGCCGAGTGCGCCGCCTATCTCACCAACTCAGGATATGCTGCAAGCTAATGTCATCACGCTCTAGTGCCCACGATATTCTTGATCGCGCGAGGATGTTTGGCACTTATGCTTTTTGCGGCAGACGAACCAGATTCAGATGGGCTTACCGGATGGGCTATCGACCCGGCATTTCTGCTGATGGCAATTTGCCCCATCATCTATTTTTGCGCTGTCGGCTTCGAATATTTCCGCAGATCCCGCCGTTCAGCGAACGGCAGTTAACCTACTGATTTTGCCGATACCGGCCAGACAACTCCCCACCCATTCACCCCCGATCCTCCGCATAAGGCATGACATACCGCCCGTCCGGTGCCGCCGTGAATGTCGTCTGCGTCGGATACGCGAACTCGATCCCGCGCTCGTTGAACAGCCGCAGGATGGCGATGGCGACCTTGTGGCGTACGACGTAGATATCGTCCCAGCTGGGGAGATAGACGTCGAACTCCAGTTCGAAGTCGAGGGAACTCGCGCCGAAGCCTGTCATGCCGCAGCGGATGAATTTCCCGTCCGCCGCCTCCACCAGATCGCGCAGCATGCCCGGCACTGCCGCCGCGACCTCCGGCGGGGTCTGGTAGATCAGGCCGAGGGCGAATTTGATGCGGCGGTGGTCCAGGCCGGTATAGTTGGTCAGTTCCTTGTTCAGCAGTTGCGTGTTGGAGATGACCTTGCGCTCGCCCGTCACCGCGCGCAGGCGCGTGGTCTTGAGGCCGATGCGCTCCACCGTCGCTGTGCTGCTGTCATAGGCGATGGTCTCGCCCTGGCGGAAGGGCTTGTCGAAGATGATGGAGAGGGCGGCGAATAGGTCGGAGAATATGCCCTGCGCCGCCAGGCCGATGGCGATGCCGCCGATGCCCAGGCCCGCGACGAGGCCGGTCACGTTTACGCCGACATTGTCGAGGACCACGATGGCCGCGACGGCGAACAGGCCGACCGTCACCAGCAGGCGGATGATGCCCATCGCATTGCTGATCGTGCCATGGCCGGTGTCCGGCCCGGCGCGCTGCTCGATCAGGCCGAGGATGATCTCGCGCGCCCAGAGTGCGACCTGGAACACCGCGACGACCGTGAAGCCCAGTTGCACCACTTCCGCCAGCCAGTCCGGCGGCCCGGCGTAGCGAAGCACCAGCCGCACGGCGACGAGGATCATGAAATATTGCGTGGTGCGGGCGATGGCGCGCCCGGCGACCCGGCCAAAGGCATTGCCGCCTTCCTCCCCCATGCGCCTGCCTGTGCGGCGGACGATGCGCAGGGCCGAATAGATCAGGAAGGCCGCACCGATGGCGAGGGTAACGTTCAGCCAGTGGCTGGCGATCCAGCCGTACAGGTCGATGGCGGCCTGCTGGGAGGACTCGGCGGTCAGGTCCGGGATGGTGGGCGTTGTCGTGTTGGTGGAAGGCGAGGGCATGAACTCGATCTTTGAGAGAATTGCGCGCTCCTGCCTTCGCGGAAGCACGGCGATGGGGATTTAGCCGGGCGTGTTCGGCGCAGCCGTCATCAGATAGTTGATGCCCATATCGTCGCCCCGCGTAAAACCCTTGTCGGGGCGAAAGGCGATGCCCGCGCGGTCGGTGACGGTCATCCCCGCCGCGGTCAGATGCGCCTCTAGCTCCTCGGGCCGCAGGAAACGCGACCAGTCGTGCGTCCCCCTGGGCACGAGGTTCAGCCCCTCGCCGACCGTAATCATCGCAAGACGCGAGAGCGGCGTGCGGTTGGGCGTCGACAGGATCAGCAGCCCGTCCGGCCGCACCAGCCGCGCGAGGTGGGATATGAAAAGCGCCGGGTCCTCGACATGCTCGATCACCTCCATGCAGGTGACGATGTCGAAGGGCGCGATGTCCAGCGCCTCCACGCTGCCCGCCCGATAGTCGATGGCAAAGCCCGTCTTTTCGGCATGATCGCGCGCGACGGCGATATTCTCCGGCGTGGCATCGACCCCCGTCACCGCAGCGCCCAGCCGGGCGAGCGGCTCGCACAGCAAGCCGGCGCCGCAGCCGACGTCCAGCGCGCGCCTGCCCGCCAGCGGTCTGAGCACCTGCGGGTCGAGCGACCAATGCTGGTCCGCCTGCTCGCGAATATAGGCGAGACGCACCGGGTTGAGGCGGTGGAGCATCGCGCTGCTGCCTTTGGGGTTCCACCAGTCGGCTGCCAATGTGCCGAAATGGGCGACCTCGCTGGGCCTGATGGTGGAGTGTCCGGCGTTGCTTGCCATGGCCGATCCTGCTGACTAAAGGGGGCGCCTGTTTCACGGGGGTGGCGACTTTCGCCGCGCCTTGCCTCTTTAATCAAGTCTGCGGGAAAGCAAACGGCAAAGCCATGGCGCGCATAGTCATGAAGTTCGGCGGCACGTCGATGGCGGGGATGGATCGCATCCGCAACGTCGCCGCGCGCGTCAAGCATGTGGTGGACTCAGGCAATGAGGTCGCCGTCGTCGTGTCCGCCATGGCGGGCGAAACGAACCGGCTGGTCGGCTTCTGCGAGGATGCCAGCCCCCTTTACGATCCGGCGGAATATGACGTGGTCGTCGCGGCGGGTGAGCAGATCACCAGCGGCCTGCTCGCCATGACGCTGAAAGCCATGGGCGTGGACGCGCGCAGCTGGCTCGGCTGGCAATTGCCGATCCGCACGGTCGAAGCCCACGCAAAGGCGCGCATCGACGGGATCGAGACCGACGGTCTGCTCGCGGCCATGTCCGCCGGGCAGGTCGCGGTCATCCCCGGCTTCCAGGGCATGATGGAGGACGGTCGCGTCTCCACGCTGGGCCGCGGCGGTTCCGACACGTCGGCGGTCGCGGTCGCGGCGGCGGTCAAGGCGGATCGCTGCGACATCTATACGGATGTGGACGGCGTCTACACCACCGACCCCCGCATCGTCGCCCGCGCACGCAAGCTCGACATGGTGACCTATGAGGAGATGCTGGAACTGGCCTCGGTCGGCTCCAAGGTGCTCCAGACGCGCTCCGTCGCGCTCGCCATGAAGGAGAGGGTGCGCGTTCAGGTGCTCAGCTCCTTCGACGACCCCACACAGGACGAACTGCCCGGCACCCTCATCGTCAGCGAGGAAGAGACCGAGGCGAAACTCAGCAAGGATTCCGACATGGAACGTCAGCTCATCACGGGTATCGCCCATGACAAGAACGAGGCGAAGATCATCGTCACGCGCGTTCCCGACCGCCCCGGCGCGATCGCCAGCGTGTTCGGCCCGCTGGCCGAGGCGAGCATCAACGTCGACATGATTATCCAGAATGTTGGCCATGAGGCCGCCGAGACGGACGTGACCTTCACGGTTCCCGGTGCCGACCTCGCCCGGTCGCTCGACATATTGGCAAGCCGCCGCGAGGCCATCGGCTATGCCAATCTGATCTCTGACTCGAAGGTCGCGAAGGTCAGCGTCGTGGGCGTGGGCATGAAGAGCCATGCGGGCGTCGCCGCCGACATGTTCAAGACGCTGGGCGAGCGCGGCATCAATATCCAGGCGGTGGCAACCAGCGAGATCAAGGTGTCCGTGCTGATCGACGAGGACGAAACCGAACTGGCCGTGCGTGTCCTGCACACGGCCTACGGTCTCGACGCGCCCCAGACCGCGTGAGCGCGCTTCCCCTAAGCGGTCGCGCGCGCCTGCGCGAGGCGATGACGCGCGGCGCGGCCTTCCTTGGCTGCGACCATGCGATCATGTGCGGCGCGATGAGTTGGGTTTCGGAACGCCATCTGGTGGCGGCGATCAGTAATGCGGGCGGCTTCGGCATCATCGCCTGCGGCGCGATGACGCCCGAACTGCTGGATGCGGAGATTGCGGGCACGAAGGCGCTGACGGCCAAGCCGTTCGGCGTCAACCTCATCACCATGCACCCGCAATTGTTCGACCTGATCGAGGTGTGCACGCGGCACAAGGTCGGCCATGTCGTCCTTGCGGGCGGCCTGCCGCCCAAGGGCAGCATCGACACGATCAAGGCGTCGGGGGCCAGGATCATCTGCTTCGCGCCCGCATTGTCGCTCGCCAAGAAGCTGCAGCGTTCGGGCGTGGACGCGCTGGTGATCGAGGGCATGGAGGCGGGCGGCCATATCGGCCCCGTCGCGACCGGCGTGCTGGCGCAGGAGATACTGCCCGAACTCGCCGCCGACATTCCGATCTTCGTCGCTGGCGGTATCGGCCGGGGCGAGATGATCGCGACCTTCCTGGAAATGGGTGCGGCGGGCGTGCAGCTCGGCACGCGCTTCGTCTGCGCGACGGAAAGCATCGCGCATCCGGCGTTCAAGAAGGCGTTCCTGCGCGCCAATGCCCGCGACGCCATCTCCAGCGTCCAGATCGATCCGCGTCTGCCGGTCATCCCTGTCCGGGCGCTCAAGAATGCGGGCACCGAGGCTTTCACCGTCAAGCAGCGCGAAGTCGCGCAAAAGCTGGACGAGGGCAAGCTGGACATGGGCGCCGCGCAGCTTGAGATCGAGCATTATTGGGCGGGCGCGCTGCGCCGCGCGGTGATCGACGGCGATGTCGAGAACGGGTCGCTGATGGCGGGCCAGTCGGTCGGCATGGTGACGAGCGAGGAGCCGGTTTCGGCGATCATCGGGAGTTTGCTGGATCAGGCTGCGGTGGCGCTGGCGCGGGTGCAGTGACCGCTGAGCCCCATCCTTTTTGAGGGGGCGTCTGTATAATTCATAAGTCATTCCTGCGAAGGCGGGAATCCAGAGTCGCAGGCGCAGTTTTGCGTGGCTCTGGATTCCCGCCTTCGCGGGAATGACGATCAAGGGGGGAATTTCGCAGCGGTGCCATTTAGGTGAGGCGCTTGAGCTAAAACACCGCCGTCACCGCCACCGAGCCATAGCGCGTATCCCCCGTGCGCGGCGCATTGGGCGCGTTGCGCAGGAACCTCCCCTTTAGCAGCCATGCAGCGTTGACCTCTGCGCGTAGCCGCGACGGCACCAGCCACCAGCGCACCCGCCCGTCGAACTGATGCCCCGCGAAACTGCCTGACATCCCGCGCACATCGCGCACGCCCGTCGTCGAGAAGGCATCGAAACGGTTCGCCAGCCACATTCCCCGATAGGTCATGAAAGCATCCACCCGCTTGCCCGGCGCGATCTCCAACCGGACGCCGGGCGTGCTGATATTGGCGCGGCCGATCTGAGCGTAGATGCCGGCGGGGGCGAGGTCGGCGCGGCGCATGCCGAACAGCGTGTCGAACCGTCCGATCCTGCCGCCCGGCCCGTCGCCGCTCGCGCGGTCATATTCGACGGAAAGCCGCGCCTTGAGCGGGCCGGGAAAGCTGTAGCCGATGTCGGCGTGCAGGAAATGGGCGGCGACATCCAGACGCCGTTCGGCGGACGAGAGGCTGCCGCTCGCCGATCCGAACTGGTAGATGCCCTCCACCTCCACGTCCCAGCGGCCGGGCGCGGGGTCGGCCATGACCCGCGCGCTGAGCGTGTGCAGGCTGCGGTCGCGGGTCGGGCGACCGGGAGCGTCGCGCTCCTCCAGCCCGACATAACCGATCTCCACCATCGCCCGCCCGACTGTGCGGGGCCGCTCGGCGATGACGCCCCACAGTTGCAGGTCGGTGCTTTCCCGGTCGATTTTGACGCGACCCGAACGGAGCGACCCCGCATCGTCAGGCAACCGCACCTGCGGCAACGTGTAGAAGGCCGTGACCTTCGCGCCGCCGGCCAGGCGCGCGTCGGCGCGCACGCCGGTATAGCCATTGGTGGTGTTGCGATAATCGTCCGCCGCGACCAGCCGCCGCGAACCGATGTTGAGCGTCATCCGCCCCAGTTGCACCGACGCCTTGCTTCCTTTGCCCAGGACATTGGCGAAATCGGCGGCGACATAGGCCTGCACCAGTTCCAGCGTGTTGACCTCGCCCGTCCCGGTCACGCTGCCCGCGTCGATCCCCTCGACCCGGCTGTCGAACAGTTCCGCGCCGATCCGAAATCCGTCCGCCTGATATTCGCCGGTCAGGATGGTGCGCAGGCTCAGCAGGTCTTCGGACCGAGTGAAGCCTGCCCGCGATTGGCCGTCCAGCGCCTCATAGCGGGCGCGAACGCTGCCGCTCAGGTCCAGCGTCCCGGCCCGTGCCCCGGTCGGAACCGCAGCCATCGCCGCCGCCATGCTCAATGCTTTTGGAAAAACAGCCACGTGCATACCCCCTCAGGCCCCACCGGCGGCGAAGCGAAAGGCAGCGCTTGGGCGGCCGGAGCCGCTTGACCGGGAGGCTGCACGATCCCGATGACCGGGGCGATAGCGCGGTCGCGCGCCGCCATCAAGCCGGATGCAGGACAGCACCTCTATGGATGCAATAATTGCAATCATGACCGTCGGCGCGGTGGCATGCCCTGCGCCTTTCTGTTAGCATTCCTACATGAACGCTTCCGTGCCCCCGCTTACCGCCATCACGGCCGCCGCGTCGGCCCGCAAGATATTGCAGCGTCTCCACGATGTCATGGCCGCCCGCACCAATGCACAGGCCAAGCTGAACAAGGTGGTGGAGATCATCGCCGAGGAACTGACCAGCGAAGTCTGCTCCATCTATCTGCTGCGTGAGGGGCTGCTGGAGTTGTTCGCGACGCGCGGGCTGAACCAGGACGCCGTCCATGTCACCAAGATGGCGATGGGCGAGGGCCTGGTCGGCACCATCGCGCAGAATGTCGAGACGCTGAACCTGGACGAGGCGGCGGCGCATCCCGACTATGCCTATCGGCCGGAAACGGGCGAGGAACTGTTCCACAGCTTTGCGGGCGTGCCCATCGTCCGCCGGGAAAAGGCGGTCGGCGTGGTCGCCGTCCAGCATGTCGAGCCGCGTCCCTATCAGGAGGTGGAGATCGAGGCGTTGCAGACGGTCGCCATGGTGCTGGCCGAACTGATCGCCAATGCGGGCCTGATCGACGCCAATCCGGGCGAGGAACGGCGGCTGGACACGGGCCCTGGCGTTACGCAGGGACTGCAACTCGTCATGGGCATGGCACGCGGCCATGTCGTGTTCCACCAGCCGCGTGTCACCATCGACCATACAGTCGCGGAGGATACGGAGGTCGAGCGCCAGCGCGTCATCTCCGCCTTCAACAAGATGCGCGAACAGATCGACCGCATGACCGGCTCCGCCGAATTCGGCGTGGAAGGCGAGCATAGGGAGGTTCTCGAGACCTACAAGATGTTCGCCTATGACGAGGGCTGGTCGCGCCGCATCAACGAGGCGATCGACGCGGGCCTGACCGCAGAGGCGGCCATCGAGCGCGTGCAGCAGCGCACCCGCATGCGCATGCGCCAGATCGACGATCCGCTGCTGCGCGACCGCATGCACGATCTGGAGGATCTGGCGAACCGCCTGCTGCGCATCGTGTCCGGCCAGATCGGCACGGCGGCGCAAATGGGGCTGCGGCAGGACACGATCCTGAT
>JBEVNC010000255.1:0-12595 GCA_040508315.1 Sphingobium sp. | reverse complement strand
CTGAGAAGCCTGCGAGGCGCAGGTCGAGGCCCGTGCCCTCCAGACTGATCGCATTCCAGTCCTGATCGAGCGTGAGCGACAATGTGCCGCTTCCGGTGATGCCAAGCTGTTCGAAGCCAGTGCGCGCGCCGATGCTGCTACGATCTCCGCCAAGCTCCGCGATATAGGTATCGCGCCCAGCGCCGCCATCGGTGCCGCCAGCAACCATGCTGTCCACGCCTTCGATGAACAGATCGTCCCCACCGCCGAGGCTCACCGAGCTACCTATCGCACCGCGATTCTCGACAAGATCGTTGCCGCCGCCGAGCACAATGCCCCCCGCGATGGCGCCCGCATTATAGACCTGCTCCACCCCCGACCCGCCGGTGAAGGTGGCGGGGCCCGAAGTTGACAGCATCTGGCCAATTGCCACGCTGGCACCGGAGCCATCCAGATCGATAGTGTCGATTGCGAAGTTGCCCGAATAGCTCAGGGTTCCCAAGCCGCTCTGTATGAAACGTTCGAAATTGACGAACTGACTGCCATCGACCGACCCAGCGCCGGTCGCGTCCGCGATGAAGCTGTCGATGCCCGCCCCGCCATTGACGATGCCCAAGACCGATCCGCCGATGCGCTGCGTGAAGCTGTCGTTGCCATCGCCGAGAAACACATTGCCCCTGATTACGCCGCTATTCACGATGCTGTCATCGCCGCCGCCGAGATCGATGGACCCAACGATGGTGCCGCTATTGACGATGCTGTCGGCGGACGTCCCGAAAGACTGGATCGCGCCTGCGAGATAGCTGGTGCCGCGCGACAGGATGAAGATGTCATCCTCGGCGAGCGTAGTTCCCTGACCACCGCTGATGGTTCCGGCATTGGTCAGGGAGAGGGCAACGTCCACAAGCTGGATAGCGGTCGAATTGAGGCCGTCAGCGCTGATCGTGCCGCCACTGCTGTTCACGATACTGCCCGCGCTGCCGCCGGAACTGGAGACAAGGAGAGCCACCGCGGGCGTAGTCTCGCTGAAGTAGAACGGGTATTTCACCACTATGCCGCCGGCGCCAGCGTCGATGAGGCCGCTGTTAGTGATCGCGAAATCGCTGGAGGATTGCAGGTCGACAGCCAAAGCGGATCGACCGGCGCCGGTCGCGACGACCGTGCCACTGTTATCGACGGTCAAGGTGCCGGCCTGGGCCCCGAAGTCACCGATAGACAGGCCGCCTGCCCCCATGATGCTTCCGCTGTTCGAAAAGGCAGCATTGTGCGGGTTGCTGTCCGAGGCGAAGTAGTAAGTAGCGCTGACGCCATTGCCGCTGATCGCGCCGCTATTGGTGAAGCTGATGTCGCTGACATCCGTCGCCTCCAGGCGGACCGCAGTCGCTCTGGACGCCGAGGTGATCGTACCGCTGTTCGCGAAGCCCACGGCCCCCGTCGCAAACTGCCCGACGGCTACCGAACGGCTGGATGTAACACTGCCGGAATTGACGAAGCGGTCGATGGCGCCTGAAATGCCCGCACCCACGCTCGCCTTGTTGGTCAGGCTCGCGAGTCCGGTTTCCACTACGGACGACGCCGCGAAGAGGCCCGGCGGCGTGGCGGCTGCCAACGCGCCGCTCATGGACGCGAGATTGACGATGTTACCATCGCCCACGAGATATAGGGCGGTGGACAGGCTGGACGCCCCCGTGACGGTGACGGTGGTCGACGCCCCCTTCACCTCAATAAGTTCGCCCTCGAAATTGAGGCCGTCGATGGCGCCCAAGGCGATGGTCGCGTCCGCCGAACGGGAATGGCCGAAGAAGTCGATCCCTGCCCCGCCGTCGATCGTACCGGTGACGCCCGTGCCGTTGCCGCTCTCGATGAACAGATCGCTACCCGAGCCAAAGCGCAGACGGCCGTCGAGCAGTCCCCCGGCGGAGACATAGACGCCCGATCCCGCACTGACGCCGCCATATTGCGAATAGCTGAGATCGACATCGCCGGTGATCAGGCCAGCATTGGTAATGACCCCGCCCGCCATTTGAATTGCCGGCTGCGACGCGCCTCCGCTGATTGATCCACCAACCAGATTGGCGACCCTGTTGTTGGAGACCGATGATTGCACGGCCACCCCGTTGGAACTGGCAAGCGTACCGCTGTTCGTAAGCAGGCTGGCAGCGGACGAAAGCAGCACCCCCTGTCCCGAAACGCTGATCGATCCACTGTTGGTGATGCTTGGCACGCCCTGGATCGCGGGCATGAACGCGTTGCCCGTCTGGGTTATGGTGCCACTGTTGATGAAGGACGTCGCGCTGCTGACGATGCCTGCGTTGCCGCTGATCGTGACCGTACCCCGGTTCACCAGCGAGGTGGGGTAGTTGAAGACATAATTCTGGATATAGGGCGATGTCGTCGTGTCGATGAGGGTGATCGAGCCTTCATTCGTGACGGTTGTGAAGCCCGCAGAAGCGGCAGCCCACCGGTCGTCGCGGCTGTGCCGCAATAGCATCGCGCCCCGATAGACGATGTCGATCTGATTGGGAGTGGATTCGTATCCGGCCGCGCTGGCCACGCCGCCTGCCATCAGGGCCAACTGGTCAGTCAGCGTCAGGTCGGCGGCAATGTCCACGCTGCCCGTTCCTGCAAACTGAAGCGGGATCGTCGCGACGCCGGGCGCGTCCAAGGTCAGCCGGGCGCCGTCGAACAGATCGTAGGCGGTCGTCGTGAACCCGGCGACCGTTGACAGCGTACCATTGGAATCCGCGCGCACCCGGTAGCGCAAAGTTGCATTCTCGGCCGTCACGATGCCGTTGATCCCGGCGAAGCGCCCACCGTCGCTGCCCGCCAGTTCCACAATCAGCATATTGCCGTTACCGAGCCTTAGATCGCCGTTCAGGACGCCGCCGGGCAACGCGAAATAACGGTTTTCGGTTACGAAGGAATAGCCGGTGCTGCGCAGGTTCACGAGGCCGTTGATCGTCCCCGCATTCTGGATCACGCTGCCGGAAACTAGAGTGAAGCCGCTGGTGGAGGGTACTGGCCCGACGGCAGTGACGCCACCGGTGACGATGCCGCCCGCGCGATTGTCGACGCTGCCGAGCAAGGCAGTGGTACTGCCGACTATTGTGCCGTTATTCACAAGCGAGCCCGTATATCCGATCACGCCCTCGATACGCCCGGTACTGCTATTGGTGGCGGTGCCGCCGGTGCCGACCACCAGCGCGGTTCCGCCAGTCGAGCGGATTGTGCCGCTGTTCGTGAACTGGGTGCTTTGCGCAGTCACCGCAATGCCTGCGCCATTGACGAGGATCGTGCCACTGTTGAGGAACGCCCCCCCGCCGGCATAATAAACGCCCTGATTGGCGCTGGTGATCGTCCCGCTGTTGACGAACCCACCGAAATTGCCCGACAGCTGGACCGCATAGGCCGGCTCCCCGGTAAAAACATCATCGGCCGCGAAGCTGCTCGTGATGGACGCTTGATTGACGAATCGCACGCCTCGGTCACTGGTCGAAAAGCCGCCACTGTCGACTATGACGCCGCCGGTCGCCGACAAAGATGTCGTATTGATGATGGTGCCCAGTCCCCCGATGCGAATGGGACCGGCACTGGCGAAACCATCCCCGAGAGTGACCGTGACGGACTGCTCGGGCAGGATCACTATCCGCTCGAAGGCGGACGGCAGGGCAAGCGCCGTCGTGAGCGTGGCATCGCCAAGGAATTTGGCCCGCACCGTATCGACGCCGGCACCGCCGTCGATGCGGCCCAAGATACCTGTCGTCGGCCCCGTCCCGGCATTATAGTGGACCGCCAACTCGTCGTCGCCCTCGCCGAACAGGACATCGCCGCTGATGAGACCGGCGGTGGAATCGATCACGCTCCCAAATTGCGATGGATCCGTCACCATGACGATGCTGCCGTCGATCCGTCCGGCATTTACGAGGTCGAGGTATCTGGTCGCGCGGATGGCGGTGGCCCCCGCTGTCCCGATATGACCGCCAACGGCGTTGACGATGATCAGGATTCCGCCATCAATCGCCGCTCCATTCCCCAGGTTGCCTATCGTGCCGCTGTTCGTGACGGGAATGCCATTGTCGATATTCGCTATTGTTGCGCTGCTGCCGTTTGAAACGATCGCGCCGCTGTTCGTCAGCAACGGACCGACCGGGGGATTGAAGCGCCCTGTCGTATAGTCGATGGCGCTTCGAGTGCCGCCGCTGATCGTGCCGGCGTTGTTCAGGCTGCCGACCGGCCCGACGATCGCACCGATGCTGCCGGTGGCACGATTGATGATGGATGAGAAGGCCGCGCCGGAAGATCCCTCTACCAGCAAGGCCACACCGCTAGAGCCGGTTATGCTGCCGGCATTATCAAGCGTCAGCAGTGCCGAAGAATATTGCGCATCCGGCGAAACGGCAAGGGATACGCCCGTCGCGCCCGTCACGATCCCACCTTGCGCGACCGTCAGGGCCACCTGGGATCCGAAGTAATCGAAGCCGCCATTGGCCGCTGTGCCGGATACGATGTCGATGCCCGCCTTGCCCCCGCCATCGACCGTGCCTGCCACCGAAATCGATGCGAACCGTGTGAAGAACATGCGGTTGTCGAACGGCATGTCGACTGCGATTGCAGGTGTTCCGGCACCATTTACGACACCGTCCTGTGCAACGATCACGCTGCTGCCGGGGGTCGTTATGCGAAGGCCATCGGGATCGATGCCAGTGCATGTCGTCTGCATGCCCGCGACGGTGGGATCGGGGCTACATTGGGCCACCGCCGGGGAAGACAGGACTGCGCCGATTGCAAAGAGGCTGGTCCCGAAGCCGAACGACGCCGAACGCAGTCTGACAGACCGACCGAACCCTGTATCCATCCATACCCCCGTTCGCGCGCACCTCTTTGCGTCGCCACTGCTGTTCGTGCCGACGATCAGCATTCATGTCCAGCCCATGCGGTGGCGCCACAGCTTTATCGTCGTCGAAATCGTTACGAGGGCAGTTCAGGATGCGGTGGCGTCTGAGCGGATATCCAACGCTGCCCAACCCATTGAAGAGCTTCGACGGCGCATTCGATGGTCTTACATCCTGCCCGCTAGCTTTCGACCTCGTCTGCTACAGCCTTCGCCCAAACAGGTCCATATTTGCATCGCCCCAGTCCTTGAGTGCTGCGATGATCGGCATGAGGGAGCGCCCTCGCACGGACAGACGATATTCTACGCGGGGCGGCACCTGTGCGAACACCTCGCGGTCGATCAGCCCGTCGACCTCCAGTTCGCGCAGCTGGTTGGTGAGCATGCGCGGCGTGACATCGCCCACCCGTCGGCGAAGTTCGTTGAACCGGATCGGTCCATCCTCGAGATGATAGAGCGCCACCGCTTTCCACTTGCCATCGATCAGGCTGACTGCCGCCTCCACCGCACAGCCGGGCGTACAGTCCAGCCGGGAATGTCGGGCTTTAGCCATCTCACGCTATCCTTTTTGACACTATAGGCGAATTTTGTACTTATGACATTATTCGGCTCTGCTCCTAAGTGGGAAGCCTTCACGAGAAAGGAATATCCCATGCGTGCCATCGGCTATCTCACTCCCGGCCCCGTCGACAGGCCGGACGCCCTCATCGATCTCAATCTGCCGCGGCCGGAGCCGGAAGGTCACGACATATTGGTGGCGGTCGAAGCCGTGTCGGTGAACCCGGTCGATACGAAGGTCCGCAGCGGATCGGGACCCTTGTCCGGCGCGGATCACCGGATTTTGGGCTGGGATGCTGCCGGCACTGTCGTGGCTGTAGGGCAGAGTGCCGAGCGTTTCCGGGTTGGCGACAAGGTGTTCTACGCTGGCAGCATCGACCGCGATGGCAGCAACGCCCAGTACCAACTTGTCGATGAGCGCATCGTCGGACGTAAACCTGAAAGCCTCGACTGGGCACAGTCTGCCGCCCTGCCGCTGACGAGCATCACTGCGTGGGAAGCCCTGTTCGACCGCCTGCGCGTGCGCGACGCGGTGCCCGGCGCCGGCAATGCGATCCTGATCGTCGGCGGTGCTGGCGGGGTCGGCTCCATCGCCATCCAGATCGCCCGCGTGCTGACCGACCTCACCGTCATCGCGACCGCGTCTCGGCCGGAAACATATGAGTGGGTGCGCGGTCTGGGAGCCCATCATGTCCTCGATCACAGCCAGCCGCTTGCCGCGCAGGTGGCGGCGCTGGGCATAGCCGCGCCCGCGTTCGTCTTTTCTACCACCCATACCGATCGTCATCTGGGCGAGATCGCCGAGTTGATCGCGCCGCAAGGCCGCTTCGCGTTGATCGACGATCCCGCCACTCTCGATGTCAACGGCTTGAAGCGCAAGGCGGTGTCGGTCCATTGGGAGTTCATGTTCACCCGCCCCCTGTTCGGGACGCCGGATATCGGTGAGCAGGGCAAGTTGCTGGATGCGGTGGCAGCGCTGGTCGATGACGGGCGGATCGCCACCACGCTGACCGAAACCCTGAGCCCGATCAACGCCGCCAATCTGATCGCCGCACATCGCCAGATCGAAAGCGCGACCACACGTGGCAAGATTGTGTTGCAGGGTTGGGAGCAGGACCATGACTGACGCGACCGTTCACCTCCTCGCCCGCCTCATACCCAAAGCCGGACAAGGGTCCGCGTTGAAGGACGCCATCACGGCCATCGTTCCACAGGTGCTGACCGAGCCGGGCTGCATCGCCTATATCGCGCATGAAAGCCTCGACACCCCCGGCGTCATCCTGATGGTGGAGGCGTGGGCCGATCAGGCTGCACTGGACGCCCATGCGATAGCGCCAGCCTTGAGAAGCCTCGCTGCCCGGTTCGACGCTCTCCTCGCCGAGCCTGTGCACCTCGAACGGATGCGGCGTCTTTAGGCAATCCTTACCAGCCGCCGCAAGGTTTGTGGCGGCTGGTGATATTGCCACATAAAGGCCGCGCGCATGCGGCGCAGATCGACAAAGCCCGTCAACCTTGCCTGAGTTTCGCGAACCTATTGATATAGCTTGGTGAGCCCTGCTGGATTCGAACCAGCGACCTACTGATTAAAAGTCAGTTGCTCTACCGACTGAGCTAAGGGCCCGGAGCGATGCGCTGTCCGTGCGGGGCCGTCCCTACCGACGCACCGGGGCGGGGTCAACCGGCTTTGG
Organism: Sphingobium sp.; assembly: GCA_040508315.1. GTDB lineage: Bacteria > Pseudomonadota > Alphaproteobacteria > Sphingomonadales > Sphingomonadaceae > Sphingobium. The sequence continues at coordinate 5,479 of JBEVNC010000255.1, read as the reverse complement.
CTTGGTCAGACGCGCGGCCAGTTGCGCGATCGACAGGCCACTCGCCGGATCGCGCCAGCGGGGGGCCACCGCGCCGAGCGGCCCTAGCACGAAATCGCGCGCCGCGAAGGCTGCATGGGGGATGGTCAGGCGGCGCGACCTGTGCGCCCCGCCGCTCCACAGCACGATGTCGAGGTCCAGCGTCCTCGCCCCCCAGCGCAGGTGCCGCCTGCGCCCGAACGCCGCCTCTATCCCCTGCAAATGGTCGAGCAATGCCACGGGCGACAAATCTGTGCCGACCACCGCCGCACTATTGGCGTAGGCCCGCGCGCTGGGACCGATGGGGCGCGAGGCGATGACCGGCGCGCGGGCGATCAGGCGCAGCGGGCTGCGATCCAGCGCGGCAAAGGCCGCCTCCACGATGGCACGCGGCGCCAGCCGCGCCGACAGCGGCCGGTTGGAGCCGATGGCGACCGCATAGAGGCCACCGCCCTCCTTCCTCCGCCGATCCCGCCTTGCCTTGCCCATGCGACCGGGCCTAACGCTTCGCGGTGTCCATGCCCAGCCCTTCCCAGATCAATGTCCTTGCCGACACCACGCCCCTGCCCGGCACGGAGCCGCCGCGCGACTGCCCGCTGTGTCCGCGCCTGGTGGGATTGCGCAAGGAATTGCGCGCCGAACATCCCGGCTGGTGGAACGCGCCCGTGCGCGCTTTCGGGGACCCGGCAGCCTCTGTCGCCATCGTCGGCCTCGCGCCAGGCAAGCATGGCGCGAACCGCACCGGGCGGCCCTTTACCGGCGATTACTCGGGCGACCTGTTGTTCGACACGCTGACCAAATATGGCTTTGCGGAGGGGAAATATGACGCACGGATCGACGACGGACTGGCCCTGCGCGATATCGTGATCGTCAACGCGGTCAAATGCCTGCCGCCGCAGAACAAGCCGACGCCGGAGGAGGTCCGCACCTGCCGCCGCTTTCTGGACCGGCAGGTCGCCGCCCTCCCCCATGCCCGCATATTCGTGGCGCTAGGCCAGATCGCGCACCAGTCGGCGGTGAAGATACTGGGCGGACGTCTGCCCAAGGCGCGCTTCGCCCATCTGGCGGAACATCGCATGCCGGACGGGCGCATCCTGATCGACAGCTATCATTGCAGCCGGTACAACCAGAATACCGGCCGGCTGACGACGGAGATGTTCGAGGCGGTGTTCGAGGGGGCGGCTGAGCTGCGCGACGCTATCCATAGGCCCTGACGAAGAATACCGCCGTCGTCGCGGCCGTGACTGCCAGCGTCCAGATCCGCACCGCCAGCAACGGCAACCGCTTGCCGACATGCGCGCCCAGCCATCCGCCTACCATCGCGCCGGGGATCATCACGGCGGCCGAACCCCAGTCGATCATCGCGAAATACAGAAAGATCACCGCCGCCGCCAAGTTCGCAACCGCCAGCATGAGCGTTCGCGGCGCGAACATGGCGCGCGGGTCGATCCCGGCCAGCAGCCCGAACAAGGCGGTGGTGATGAGGCCCACCCCGCCGCCGAAATAGCCGCCATAGACGCCCAGCAGCAGTTGCGATCCGATCAGCACCCGCTTGCCGATGCTGACGCGCGCGCGTAGCCACAGGCTCGCCCGCGGCCCGAACAGCATCACGACCAGTGCGAACAGCAGCAACCAGGGAATGATGAGGTCGAACGCCCGCGACGGCGTCAGCACCAGCGCGATGCCGCCGCCCAGTCCGCCGATGAACGTCACCGCCGCCAGCCAGCCGACCTTCACCCCGCCGATAGGCTCCAGTTCGTCGCGGTACACCCACGCGCTGGAGCCGGCAGCGGGTAGCAGCGAGAAGTTGGACGTGGCATTGGCGATATTCGCCGGCAGCCCCAGCGCGATCAGCGCGGGCAAAGTGGCGAACGTACCCCCGCCCGCCAGCGCATTCATCGCGCCGCCCAGCATCCCGGCGACGATAACCAGCAGAACGGGCGCGATCAGCAAGGGATGGGCATCGTGCATGGGCCGCTCCCTGCCCGAAGCATCGGCCGTGCACAACTGTCCGCCATTTCCATGCGGCCCCCACGGCGATAGGTTAGGGATGACAAATGAGGGACCGATGGACAAAGCCACAGTGACGACGCAGCGGCGAATGGGCGTGGACGGCGCCAAGAATCGCGAAGTGCTGGTGGATGCCGCCGCCCATCTGCTGGTCACGGAAGGCTATGCCGCCATCACCGCGCGCCGCGTGGCCGAACGGGCGGGCCTCAAGGTCCAACTGGTCTATTATTATTTTCAGTCGATGGACGAACTGATCGTCGCCGTCATCCGGCGCAACTCCGCCCGGCGGATCGAACTGTTGGAGGAAGTGGCCGCTTCGGCAGAGCCGCTGCGCGCGCTATGGGAACTCAACAGCGACCCCAATGCCGCGATCACCCAGGCCGAACTGCTGTCGCTCGCCAATCACCGCGAGTCGATCCGCAACGAAGTCGCCCTGCACGGGAAGGAATTGCGCCGCCTCCAGATCGAACTCGTCGCGCGCCTGATGACGGAGCGCGGGATTGACCAGTCGCTCTATCCGGCAGGCGCGGTTGTGACGATCATCGCGGCGATAGCGCGCGCACGGGCGCAGGACTGCGCGCTGGGCGTGTCGGAGGGCTATGACGAGGCGGTGGAATTCATCGAACGCGGCCTCAACCTCTTCATCGCCCCGACGAAGGCGTGATCTCCCCCGCTTGACCCCTCGGAAAATCGCCTGCTAATGCACTGTTCAGCGCAGCGTGTCCGAACGTCGCGACAATTGCATGAGGGGATGGATGATGAAGACGGCACTGGTCACGGGCGCTGCGGCGGGTATCGGCAGGGCATGCGCGATGCGGCTCGCCAGGGATGGCATCGCGGTCGGCGTGCTCGACCTCGACCTTGCAGGTTGCGAAGCGGTCGCGGCGGAGATCGAGGCGGCGGGCGGCAAGGCGATCGCTTTGAAAGCCAGCATTGCCGACCGCGCGCAGGTGAAGGCAGCGGTGGACCAATTGCGCGCCGCCTTCGGTCCCGTGACGATCCTCGTCAACAATGCCGGCATCTCCAAATTCTGCCCGTTCGAGGAGATCACCGACGAACTGTGGGACGAACAGTTCGAGATCAACAGCAAGGGTCCCTTCATCGTCACGCAGACCGTCCTGCCCGACATGAAGGCCGCAGGCTGGGGCCGCATCGTCAACATGTCTTCGTCCAGCGCGCAGACCGGCAGCTTCGAGCAGGTCCATTATTCCGCGTCCAAGGGCGCAGTGGTCAGCATGACGCGCAGCCTGGCGCAGGCGCTCGGCCCCATGGGCATCACCGTCAACAACATACCGCCCGGCATCATCATGCAGACGGTCATGTCGGAAAAGAACCTCGCCAATTTCCCCATCCCCATCGAGAAGGTGCGCGAGATGATGCCCGTGCGCCGTACCGGCGTGCCCGACGACATCGCCAATGCCTGCGCATGGCTGTGCCATGAGGATTCGGGCTATGTCACCGGACAGACCATCGGCGTCAACGGCGGCCGGGTGGTCTCCTGACATGCCGGCCTATCTGATCGTCATCCGCACCGAACCGATCCGGGACGATGCGGCGATGGCCGAATATAAAAGCCACACCCGCCAAATCGCGCCGACCAACGGGCTGACCCCGCTGGTCGTGTATGGCGCTCTCCAGCCACTGGAGGGCGCCGCGCCGGACGGTGTCATCATGCTGCGGTTCGACAGCGTGGCGGATGCGCAGGCATGGTATAACAGCCCCGCCTACCAGGCCGCTCTGCCGCACAGGCTGAAGGCGGCGGACCATAATGCCTTCATCGTCGAGGGGCTCTGACGTCCTTCCCTGTGTTCTTGCGAAGGCCGGAACACAGGATGAGGGAATGCCAGCCTGCCCTGGGCTCCTGCTTTCGCAGGAGCACGGCGGAGGTTACGCCATGGGTGCAAGAATGCGGCGTAAAGCCATCCGTCGCTAGGCCGCCACCAGCACCTCCGGCGCCGCGCGCAATCGTCCGGCATCGCGGCCCGGCGGTGCGCCGAACAGCTTGCTATAGTCGCGGCTGAACTGGGACGGGCTTTCATAACCGACCCGAAAGCCAGCGCTCGCCGCGTCCAGCGCCTCGACCATCATCAGACGGCGCGCCTCCTGCAGGCGGAGCTGGGTGCGGAATTGCAGCGGGCTCATCGTCGTCACCATCTTGAAATGATGGTGGAATGACGATGCGCTCATGCCCGCCTCCGCCGCAAGGCGTTCGATGCTGAACGGGGCCGCGAAATTACCCTTGATCCACGCGATGGCGCGACTGATCTGGCTGAGGCGGCTGTCCTGACAGGCGATATGACGCAGCATCGCGCCCTGCTCCCCCACCAGCAACCGATAGAGGATCTCGCGCTCCATCAGCGGTGCGAGGGCGGCTATGTCCTCCGGCGTATCGAGCAGCCGCAACAGTCGAACCGCAGCATCGAGCAATCCCGGCGTCACCCGGCTGAGGCCCAGTCCCACCCCGCCGCGGCGCACCCCGCCGTCGCCGCCATGCTCCAGCATCAGTTCGCTCAGCACGGGCAGGTTCAGGTCGAGGCGAAAGCTCAAATATGGCTCCTCCTCAGTCGCCTCTATGACGCACCCGACCACGGGCAAGTCGACCGACACGACCAGAAAGCTCGCCACATCGTAGACATAGGCGGCATCGCCCAGCAGCGCACGCTTCCTGCCCTGCGCCACGATGCACAGCGCAGGCTCGTACAGGACATGCTGCGGCATCGTTTCCGTGCAGGATTTGAACAGTCCCACGCGGGGTACCGCCACATCCGTCAGCCCCTCCGCGACCGCATGTCGGCCGATCAGGGCGGCAAGTTCCTTGATCTGTTCCATTCCCCGAACCTGTCACGCGCGCATGGCCCGTGCAAGCGTGGACCGCTCATCGCGGAGGATCGTGCAAGACTATAGGAGGTCCGTGCTACCGCCGGAGCGACGATCCAGGCGATAGGACGTCATGGCATCCTTGCACGATCCGACGGGAGAATGGTCATGAACTGCCTTCGCACCCTCCAGCCCCCGACCATAGCCGTGCCGCACGACCTGCTGGACGAGTTTCCCTTGCTGGAGAGGGGCACGCCTGCCCGCCCGCTCCGCTCGATCTGGATGGCGGAGGTCGCGGCCCTCGCCGCAGCCGGGCGCAACACGCTCCTCAGGACGCAGGTGGCGAACGCCCTCAATGCCGGGGTCGGGCGGGAGGAACTGGCCGAGATCGTGTATTGGACGGCGCGGCAGGCCGGTCTGCCGCGCGCCATCGAGGCAGCTCGGACGCTCAGCGCATTATTCACCGAACGCTGGGAGGCGGGGCAGCCGATCAACTGACGCCCGTCAGTCGGTGAACACCACCGTTTTGGTCCCGTTGAGCAGCACCCTGTCTTCGATATGATAGCGCACCGCCCGTGCCAGCACGCGGCGCTCTATGTCGCGGCCCTTGCGGACCAGGTCGTCGGGCGTGTCG
>JBEVNC010000223.1:0-16160 GCA_040508315.1 Sphingobium sp. | reverse complement strand
CGGGCGGGCGCCATCCTCCTGACCCTTTCCCGAGGCATCAATATTTAAGCGATGCCTCCTTCTTCAGACCTCGGACGGAGAGCCAATAGATGAAAGTCACGATGATCGGATCCGGCTATGTCGGCTTGGTGTCCGGGGCCTGTTTTGCGGATTTCGGCCATGATGTGGTCTGCGTGGACAAGGATGAGACGAAGATTGCAGCGCTGCTTGCGGGCCGCATTCCGATCTTCGAGCCGGGTCTGGACCATCTCGTCGCGTCGAACGTCGCATCGGGGCGCCTGTCCTTCACCACCGACATTGCAGCGGGCGTCGACGGCGCGGATGCGGTGTTCATCGCGGTCGGCCCGCCGTCGCGGCGCGGCGACGGTCATGCGGACCTTTCCTACGTCTATGCGGCCGCTGCCGACATTGCCCGCGCGATCAAGGGCTTCACCGTCATCGTGAACAAGTCCACCGTGCCGGTCGGCACGGGCGACGAGGTCGAGCGGATCATCCGCGAAACCAATCCCGACGCCGATTTTGCGGTCGTCTCCAACCCCGAATTCCTGCGCGAGGGCGCGGCCATCGACGATTTCAAGCGGCCCGACCGCATCGTCATCGGCGGCGACGACCCGCGCGGCCTCGAGGTGATGCGGCAGGTCTATCGCCCGCTCCACCTCAACAAGTCGCCCCTGGTCGAGATGAGCCGCCGCGGCGCGGAACTGACCAAATATGCGGCCAACGCCTTCCTCGCGGTGAAGATCACCTTCATCAACGAGATTGCCGATCTGTGCGAGAAGGTCGCGGCCAATGTGCAGGACGTGGCGCGCGGCATTGGCCTGGACAACCGCATCGGGTCGAAGTTCCTGCATGCCGGGCCGGGCTATGGCGGGTCATGCTTTCCCAAGGACACGCTGGCCCTGCTCAAGACCAGTCAGGATTATGACGCACCGCAGCGTATCGTGGAGTCGGTGGTTTCGATCAACGACCAGCGCAAGCGCGCCATGGGCCGCAAGGTCATCACCGCCTGCGGCGGCGACGTGCGCGGCAAGACCATCGCGGTGCTGGGCCTGACCTTCAAGCCCAACACCGACGACATGCGCGACAGCCCCGCCATCGCGGTGGTGCAGACGCTGCAGGATGGCGGCGCGACCGTGCGTGCCTATGACCCGGAGGGCATGGAGCAGGCGAAGCTGGTGCTGCCCGACATCACCTATACCAAGGGATCCTATGACGCGATGGAGGGCGCCGACGCGCTCGTCATCGTCACCGAATGGGATGCCTTCCGCGCGCTCGATCTCGAGCGGATCAAGGGCCTTTTGTCCGAACCGATCCTGGTCGATCTGCGCAACATCTACCCGCGAGACATGGTCGAAAATGCCGGGTTCTCTTATGCAGGAGTGGGCCGATGAGCCGTCAAGATCCCATATTGGTTACCGGAGCCGCGGGCTTCATCGGACATGCGACCGCCCACCGTCTGCTCGACCGAGGCGAGACGGTGATCGGCCTCGACATCGTCAACGACTATTACGACCCCACCCTCAAGGAAGCGCGGCTCGCGACCTTCGAGGGGCGGAAGGGGTTCAGTTTCCACCGCATGGACGTGGCGGATGCCTCCGGCGTCGCGGCGTTGGTGAAGGACAACGGCGTCAAGCGCGTGGTGCACCTCGCCGCCCAGGCGGGCGTTCGCTACAGCATCGAGAACCCGTCCGCCTATCAGCACAGCAATCTGGCGGGCCATCTCGCCATCATGGAGGCCTGCCGCCACGCGCCGGACTTCGAGCATCTGGTCTACGCCTCGTCCAGTTCGGTCTATGGCGACAAGCCGATGGGCGGCGCTGGGTTCAGCGAGGATGAGCCGGTCAACAAGCCGGTCTCGCTCTACGCCGCAACCAAGGCGTCGTGCGAACTGATGAGCCAGAGCTATGCCAGCCTCTACGGCTTTCCGCAGACGGGGCTGCGCTTCTTCACGGTCTACGGACCCTGGGGTCGGCCCGACATGGCCTATTTCAGCTTCACGCAGAAGATCGCGCGCGGCACGCCCATCGAGGTTTACGGCGAGGGCAGGATGGCACGCGACTTCACCTATATCGACGATATCGTCGACGGAGTGATCGGCTCGCTCGACCATGTGCCGGGCAAGGGCGAGCACCGTATCCTCAACATCGGCGACAGCCGCCCCGTCGGCCTGATGGACATGATCGCGGCGCTCGAAGCGGCGCTGGGCATGACGGCGGAGAAGATCTTCCGCCCCATGCAGCCCGGTGACGTCACCGCGACATTTGCCGACATCTCCAAACTGGAGGCACTCACCGGCTATCACCCGCAGGTCATGCTCGAGGATGGCCTCAAGCGGTTTGCGGACTGGTATCGCGGTTATTACGGTAATCAGATGTGAGCGCGTTCGCGCGACAGAACCGGCCGCCGCGCAGTCCGGCATCAACTCGAATCAATAGGGCGTGTTGGAGCCCGAACCACTGTCTGAATCGGGGCACGCAGGCTTGTCAACAGATCGAATGAACCCAAGCCCGGCAGAATACTCCATAATAGATGTTAACTAGTCTATTATGGATGCAACATAGTAAACTTATAGGTAATTCTGCTTATGCTGCACTGCATCACTTCTTGATACACTGCACAATATCCCATAGCATCTCGTATGTCCGGATATGTCTTCGGAATATCATTGTTTATCGATCATGCGAGGCAGTCTTTTGGACACTCGACAACAGGGAGTATGGGGATGAAGAAGTTATTGCGCCGACTGGCGGTGTTGACTTGCGCCATATCCGGTCTTTTCGCGAGCCCTGCATTGGCAGCAGACCATTATCTGGGCACGTTGCAACCCGGTGTAGGGGTTGGCGTCGGCGGCGTCATAGGCAGCACCAGCAATCCCAGCGACAGGATTTACTTTTCCCTGTCGTCCATCGGAAGCCTCGGCGCTGGACTTGTTCAGGTTCCGCCGATCTACGTCGCCAACCTGACCTTCTATCTGACGAGCGTGTCGGCCAATCTCTACACTTCGGGCGGTACGCTTTTGGCGACGCTGAACAATACGCAAAGCGTCACGCTGGCAGGACTGGACAGTGTCGATTACTATATCGACATCACCGGCACTGCAGCGAACCCGTCGCTGGGCGGAACCTATGCCGTTGCATTGCTGGCCAGCCGCGCCGCTGGCGCACCTGGACCGGCTGGCCTGCTGTTCGTGGGCGCGGGCGCTCTCGCGATCATGGCGCGTCGTCGGCGCCGGCAGCAGCAACAGGCGGGGACGCTCGTCGCGGCCTGAACGGCTCGATCGTCATGACCTAGTTACGTGATGGAGATGAAGGCGCAGCCGGGGGATGGCTGCGCCTGTTCTTCGCGATATCGACGGGCGGCACCGATGGGGTCCGGTCGTATCAAAAGGGGTGGGCAGGATATGATATTGGGCGCTGCTGGGCTGCCGCGACGTAATCGAATTCGGATTTTTCCTTCACATCCCATGATCCTACTGGGGAGCATTGCTCTGATGTGCGGATGCAGCGAACGCAAGGTCCCGGACCAGTTGGTCGCCAGTGGCGACAAGTTCGAGGTTACCTTGCAGGAATATGACCAGTTGCTCCGTCAGGCTCCACCCGTGACGAAGGAAGCGGTCGGGCCGGTCCGCCGCATGATGCTCGACCGGCTGATCGGCGACAAATTGCTTGCGGACGGCGCTGTGAACGCGGGCATCGACAAGGACCCCAATATTTCGCAGGCGATCGCAGCGGCAAGGCGCACCATATTGGCGCAAGCCTATATCGATCGCCTGACCAGCGGATTGCCCAAGGCCGACGGCCGCGACGTCGAGAAATATTATAAGGACCATCCCGACCTCTTTTCCAACCGGCGTCGGCTGATCGTCGAGGAATATGTCCTGCGCAGCGACATGCCCAATGTCCGCGCCTATGTCGACGCGCTCCAGCAGGATACGTTCGACGCGCTGACATCGGCATTGAGGGAGTCCATCCCCGGCCTTCGCCCTGCCATGGTCGTGCGCTTCAGTGACGAATTGCCGGACAGCCGCGATGGAACGATCGGCAAATTGGCCCCCGGATCGAACATCGTCTACCAGTCGCCCGGGCAAATCCACCTCGGCCGCGTTCAGTCGATAGGTATCGAGCCAATAGCATTGGCGGCGGCGTCGAGCCGCATCGAACAGGCCATAAACGAGGACAAGAAGTCCAACATCGTCGCTAACGCGATCAAGGATCTGCGCAAGGCGCGGAATATCGAGATCATCAATACCAATCTGAAGAGCATATCGAACGAGCGCCCCAAGGAGGTCGCCGCGCGATGAGCCTTCGCCGCGCCCTTTCACTGGTCGCCCCGGCCCTGATTGCGATGTGCGCTTGCCTCCCCCCGACGGCAATCGCACAGGACGTCGCCCCTGCCGAACCGCCAGGTGGCACCGCCACCTATGCGGTCGGCGGGGGCGATGTCCTGACCGTGACAGTCTACAACCAGCCCAATTATAGCGGCGTGATGGAAGTGGCCGGAGACGGCACCATCCCGGTCAACGTGATCGGCAAGGTGCAGGTGGCCGGACTGACCCCGCCGCAAGTGGGCGCGGAAATTGCCCGGCGCCTGCGTGCCGACGGCATCTTTCGCGATCCTGTGGTCAACGTCATGGTCCAGAACTATCGCAGCAACACCGTGTTCGTCCTCGGCAGCGTCGCCAAGCCGGGCGAATATCCGCTCGAACGCGGCAGCCTGACCGTCACCCAGATATTGTCGCGCGCCGGCGCAACCCTCGGCGTCGGCGGCGGGACCGTGCGCATATTGCACCGCAATGGCGTGCAGGAGGAGATGCCGGGAACCGAATTGCTGAACGGCGCGGCGGGCCGGATATTACAGCCGCAGGACACGGTCATCGTGACTGAAACGGCGACCTTCTACATTGCCGGCGAAGTGCAACGGGCAGGCTCCTACCCCCTCGAACCCGGCCTCACCATGGAGCGCGCCATCGCTCTGGCAGGCGGCGTGACCCAACGCGGCGCACGCAGCCAGCTGAAGGTCACGCGGAGCGACGGCAAGGAGGATCAGGTCATCAAGCCCAAGCTGCGCGAACCCGTGCAGGCGCGCGACATGATCATGGTCGGGTCACGGATATTCTAATGAGGACATGGCGATGACTCCCCGGCATCTGGCAAGGGTATTGATCGAACGCTGGAAGCTGCTGTTCGTCTGCATCGCGATCGCGCTCATCGCCGCGACCGCCAGCATCCTGACGACCAAGCCGCTCTACAAATCCACCGCGACTGTCGTGGCGGGCGTGCGCGCGCCGGAAACCATCGGCCCGCAGTCCGTGGCAGAACAATTGTCGGGCGATTATCTGCTGACGCAGGAGGACATATTGCGCAGCGACCGGGTCGCGCAGCAGGTGGTCTCCAGTTCAGGCCTCGCCAGCGCGCCCGGCGCGGCCAGCCGGTTCAAGTGGACGCCAAGGGACGGATCCCTGCCCCAGTTCATCGCGCGCAAGCTACGCGCATCGCTCCTCGTCGAATCCAGCGCAGTCAATTCGCGCGTGATGCAGATCAGCTTCCTGAGCGGCGACCCACGTTTCGCGGCGAGCATGGCCAATGCCTTTGCCGACGCCTTCATCGACGTCAACGTCCAGCTTCAGGGCGATCCGGCCCGGCGCACCATCGCCTCCTACACGACGCAGCTCGACGAACTGAGCCGCAAATTGCAGCAGATGCAGTCCGAACTCGGCAAGATGGAGGCGGATCGCAACATCGTCGCCAGCAAGGGCGAGGTCGATCCCGAAAGCACGCGGCTGGGCTCGCTGTCATCGGCGTTGGCGCAGGCGCAGGCGCAATCGGTGGCTGTATCTTCTCGTGCGGCCATGTCCGCCATGCCCGACACCATGGCCAGCCCGGTCGTCCAGTCGCTGCAGACCGAGATCTCCCGGCTGGAAGGGCAGAAGGATCTGCTCGCCGCCACGGCCGGTCCGAACAACCCGGACCTCAGGCAGCTTCAGTCCCAGATCGATTCGCTGCGGTCGCAATTGCGCAGTCAGGAGGGACTGATCCGGCAAACCGCCCTGGCGGCGGCGCGCCAGGCCAAGCTGGCGGAAACCGGGCTGAGCGGTGCCATGAGCAACCAGCGCGACCGGGTGGCGCAGGTCCGGACGGCGCAGAACGAGATATCGGTGCTGCAACAGGACATCGCCAATGTGAAGACGGCCTATGACCAGATCAACCAGCGCCGCACCCAGTTGCAGGTGCTGGACAATACCGGCCAGACCAACATCTCCCTGCTTTCACCTGGAATGGAGAGCGACCGCCCGGTGGCGCCCCGCCGCCTCCTGACGTTGATGATGGCGCTGTTCGGGGGTGGCCTCATCGGCATCGTCATCGCGCTGGGCATGGAATTGCTGGACCGGCGCATCCGCTTCAGCAGCGAGATCGAATCCTGGCTGGGCATAGCCGATCTGGGCAGCATCCGTCTCAGCGCGCCGCCGCCCTCCCGTCTCCCCCGACTGGTCGCGGGCCTGTTGCCCGGCCCGAAAGACGAATGATGCATCAGAGCAACAAGAGCGAATGGCAGAAGCAACCGGTGAAGATCGGCGATCTGCTCGTGGCCGAAAGCAAGCTGACCGCGGAACAGGCGATAGAGGCGGCGGCATTCGGTCGGGAGCGCGGCCTGTTATTCTCGGAGGCGGCGATCCTGCTCGGCATGGTCTCGGTCGAGCAACTGGACGATCTGCTCGCCCGCAATCGTCCGATCATGCCGCCCGCAGGGTCGGCGACGGTCACCGACGATCTCTTCGCGCTCAAGGCGCCGCTTTCGCCGCGCACTGCCGACCTTCGCCGCGTTGCGCAAACGCTGGCGATGCAATGGTTCATGGGCGACGACAAGCGGTCGGCCCTTACCGTGATCAGCGCCGACCGGCATGAAGGCCGTACGGCGGTGGCGGCCAATCTGGCCTGTATCTTCGCCAAGGCTGGCGTGCCGACGCTGCTCATCGAGGCGGACCTGCACCACCCCTCTATCCAGACCAAATTCGGCCTGGCGCCGGGCGACGCATCGCCCAGCGGGCATTATGCGGTGCGCGGCGTCGAAAATCTCTCGGTCATCCCCGCCACGGCCTTGCTCGACCTGCATTATGACCGCTTCATGCAGTTCGCCCTGCAAGGCCTGATCGAAGCGAACAGCGTTCAGTTCAAGGCGATCTTCGTCGATACGGCAGCGGCCGAGACGTCGAACGATTATCAGATGGCGGCGCTCGCAGCCGGAGGCGCCATGGTCGTGACCCGCGAGGGCGCGACCAGAGCACGCCGCTCCGCCCGGATGCTGGACCGCTGCGACGATGCGGGCATCCCCGTGGTCGGCGGCGTGATGCTGAAATCCTGAGCATGGTATCGACGAGCATCGCGGGTCCGCCGCCAACCGGGCCTGCCTGGACCGCACGGCCTGCGCAACGCGACGGACGGCAGGTGGCGCTCGCCTTCGGCCTCGTCGTGCTCGGCCTGCTCGCGCTCTATGTCCCGGTGCTGTGGCAATATGGCGCGCGCTATTTCTGGGACGAGGACGACAATCATAGCGGGGTGCTGCTTGCTTTGGTGCTTTTCGGCTATTGGACCGATCGCGCCGCGTTCCGCCGGGACGCGACCCGGTGGGAGGAGCAGGGCGGCATTGCGTGCATCCTGGCGGGCCTCGCCTTCTATGCCGTGGGGCGCGTGACCGATTTGCTGCAATTGCAGGGCGCTTCGCTTCCCGTCATCGTGACCGGCCTGACGCTGGCGACGGGTGGCCTGCGGCTGGTACGCCGCTGGTGGCTGCTGAGCATACTCCTGATCTTCATCGTGCCATGGTTCGGCCCGATCGCCGACGTTCTGCTCGTACCGTTGCGGCTTGCGCTGACCGAAATGGCCGCACGCTTCACCAGTTTCCTGGGTTTTCCGGTGAGCAGTTCGGGCGTGTTCATCTATGTCGGCTTCATCCAGCTCAACGTCGCGGGCGCATGCGTCGGCTTGCGGGCTATGGTGTCGATGACGGCCATCGGTTTTCTGTTCCTGCACTTCTTCCCGCCGCGTTCCCCGGCGGCGGGCTTGCTGTTCATCATCCTGTTGCCGGTAATCGCCCTGACCGCCAATTTCATCCGTGTCTCCGGCCTCGTCATCACCGCCGCGCTATTCGGCGTATCCGGCGAGGCGGTCGTGCATGACGCCGCCGCCTATATGGAGGTGGGTGTGGCGCTGCTGGCGTTCCTCATCCTCGGCAAGGCGCTCGGCGCACGGACGCAGGACGCATGATGCGGCGGCGGGACATGCTGGGCGCGGGCTGCTTCGCCGCCCTCTCCTGCACGGTGTCGGCGGCGACCATAGGCTGGCGCGAGATGCAGCATGTCGTTGGCGCCGACACGGACGAGCCGCTGACCCGGCTCCCGCCCCGCATCGGCCAATGGCGATTGCAGGCCGCGCGGGAGGACATGGTCGATCCCGTGGAGATCGACATCGCCTTCGCCCAAGCGATGGAACTCTATGATCGGGTGGTCGAGCGCGATTATGTGGCGGAGACCCTGCCCCGCATCATGCTCAACATCGCATACAAGCGCACCGTCAGTCAGGAGGATCGCTTCCACTGGCCGGAACTGTGCTACTCTACCCAGGGGTTCGACATAGACCGTCTTACGCCCGTCGCGCTGGGGGCGGTTGCGCCGGGTGCGACGATGTCCCGCTTCGTCGGCGATCGGGCCGGGCGGCGCGAACTGGTCGGCTATATCATGCGGATCGGCGACAGCATGCCCGTCAATTCGGTCGCCCTGCGATCCAGCCTGTTCAGGCAGAGTTTCGGCAGGGAACGACCCGATGGCGTGCTGTGGCGCATGTCCTTCATCATCGGAGAAAGCGGAACGGACGATCTCGACGTCGCTACCGCCATGCTGAGCGATTTTTTCGTGCGGTTCATAAAAGCAAGCGCGCCGCCGCTTCGCGCGCTACTCGTTCGACAGAGCTGAGGCGAGACTATTCCAGCGGTATGGCGCGAAGCCCCCGGCTCGCTATCCGCGGTGGCCGCACGGCACGCGGCTTTGCGCCGATCCGATGAAAACGCGTGGCCCCCGCCCGCAATGTCGGCGAGGGCTGCGGCAGACTGGCCATGATGACACCCGTGCTTCCGATGAGCAGCAGCATGGACGTGTCCACCGCCTCCGAATAGCAATAGCAGATCGCCAGGACCACGCAGTAGAGCGGCGCCCAGTCGAGGGATGGTGCACGGAGCCCGCCACTGACCCAGACATGCCGCAAGGCCCGCCACGCGGTCATGCCGACAAAAGTCAGCGCGATGGCGATACCGACAAGCCCCCCCTCGACCGGCACGCGCGAAACCTCCCCGTGCACATTCATCGTGAGGCCACTCGAATAGCCATATATGCCTTTGGCCCAGGCCCAATATCCGTTCGCGCCAAGACCGAAGACCGGATGGTGCAGGAACTGGTTCCATGCGTTCCGGTTGACGAATTCTCGGATCATGTCGCTATGATCGTATATGGCCTCGACCGAAAGGAAGTAGCGGGTCGGCGCCTGCGAATAATCGTCCGAGAGGCTGCCAAGTTGCTTCTGGATATAGGGGTCGCCCGACGAGAGCGCGAACAGGAGGGCGACACCGATCGCCCCCATCAAATAGACTTTCGTTCTGATGGCCAGACGCGACAAGGCCAGGATCATGCACAGCAGGAGCAACGCCTTGCGCTCGCCGCTCAACAATATGACGATGAACAGCGTCAGCAGCGCCAGCGGGAATATATATCGTCCCGCCGCCCTCATCCTGTCCTCCAGCGCGAAGAAAGGCACCAGGCACAGCGACAACATCAGCTTGGTGTCGGACAGATATTTCCATGTCACCGGATGGCCGTTCAGCATGTGCCAGATGATGATGTGCAGCAGGACCACTATACTGAGGATCGCGACCGCCTTCACGATGCGTTCGCAATCCTGTCGGCTGGCGGCCTGCGCGAAGGCATAGAATCCAAGCATGGTCGTGGCGATGACGCCAAACTGGACCGATCGCTCCATCCCCATACGAAAGGAGACCTGGAAACTCGTGAGGGTCGCATCGGCGACATAGAGCAGCCCAAGCAGAAATACCGGATCGAGCCGCCGAAAGCTTTTGCGATAGGCCCAAACCGCCAGGCCGAATGCGGACATCACCACCAGCCCCAGCGCCATCAATTTGTAGCAAAACGCCAGGATAATGAGGATGATTCCAGCCGGAACCAAATTATCGCGGTTGATGAGCGACAGCCCCCAGTCGAACGACCCATCCGATCCTCGCGGCCGCCGTGGTGTCATTCCGCGCGAGGGCCTGTCCTGCCTGATCGCTATCCTGGCCATGACGCCCTCGATCCCCGTTCAGCCATCCAAACGTCCAACTATCCGCCGCCGATCACGCCTGCCGCATTTCCATCTGCGAGAGGGAAATCGTGGGAAGATCGGCCATATTCCAAATGGCTATTCCGTCTGGATGAACTCCATCCCAGCGACCAACCACATGGCCACAACCCATATTCGGTCCACAACGACGAGAAAATATCCAGAATGATCCAAATGGCTCTTGTTTGATCCGTTTATGACCCATCTGTAAATAATAGTGATGTATGGCAACTATCCATAATGATATTGATAGGTCAACAATAAAATCGCGATTTGTTCTCTATGGGTCGACTCGAATCGAAGGTGGGCGGAATGCCTATTCAAGCAAAACTCTATATGATCTTGATATCCACCTTGTGGGTTCTGATGGTCATACTCTTTCCGTTCGTTCTCCTGTTCTCCGGCATTCGCTCTGCTTTCCGCAAGGTCAGCGTCACGAAATACCCATCGCTTATCCATGCGGACGACGTCTGATCGATCGCCCGTCTTGGTGCGTCGATAAAACATCTCGATTTTCATGCGGAGAAGGATCGGGCGTCTGGTCAGACGCGCCCGATTCATGATCACGGCGTCATTGATCGGACTATGCGCGCGGCTCATCCGCCGGACGAACCGGACGCCGGTCAGCGCAGGAGATCGTCCAGCGTCAGGGCAGCATGGACTGGTACTTCGGGCAGCGCGGCGATGTGCGGCGGCCCGTCTCCCCGCCATATCGCGCAGATCACTGCGCGAATATCGCCCCCGGCGTCCCGCACCAGCCGCGCGGCGTCGATGACGGCGCCGCCGGTCGTGATGACGTCTTCCACCAGAACCACAGGCCGGCCGGCAATATCGCCGCCTTCGACCGCGAGGCAGGTGCCGTAGGACTTCGCTTCCTTGCGCACGAACACGGCGGGCAGGCCCGACTGCAGCGACATGGCGGTTGCAATCGGAACACCGCCCAGTTCCAGGCCGGCAAGGACCTGGACGTCGGTCGGCAGGAGGGGGATCATCGCAGCCGCGACGCGCCGCAGCAGGGCCGGCTGTCCTTCGAACCGATATTTATCGAAATATTCGGTGGCCGTCTGTCCCGACCGCAGCAGGAAGGTGCCGCGCAGATGCGCGGCCGCCACGATGTCCTGCGCCAGCGTCGGATCAGTCACAGCGATCCCTTCCGCCGCTCACTTGTCGAGAATGGCCTCGATCTGCTTCGTCACCTCGGCGATGTCGGCCATGCCGTCCACGCGCGAGACGATGCCGCGCGCTTCGTAGATGGGCAGGATCGGTGCGGTCTTGGCGCGGTATTCCGCCATGCGGGTGCGCACCGTCTCTTCATTGTCGTCGGGGCGGCGCTTGAACTCATGGCCGTGGCACTTGTCGCACTCGCCATCGGCGACAGGCGTCTTGTAGCGGTCGTGATAGCCCTCCCCGCAGGTGCCGCAAGTGAAGCGGCCGGTGATGCGGTCGACCAGCGCGTCCTCATCCACTTCCAGCTCGATCACATGGTCCAGCGTGCGTCCGCGATCCGCCAGCAGCGCGTCGAGCGATTCCGCCTGCGGCGCGGTGCGGGGATAGCCGTCGAAGATCGCACCCGTCTCGGCCGGGAGCGCGTCAAGCGACTCACCGATGATCCCGGACACGATCTCGTCGGACACGAGTTGGCCCGCCTCCATCACGGCCTTCGCCTGAAGGCCAACGGGGGTTCCCGCCTTAACCGCCGCACGCAGCATGTCGCCGGTCGAAAGCTGCAACATTCCGCGCTCGGTCACCAGACGCTGCGCCTGTGTACCCTTGCCCGCACCCGGCGGCCCCAGCAGAATGATGTTCATCGCCTTCTATCCCCTGTCGTTCTGACTGTCTTGTCACGCTTCAGACTTGCCGGACGCGGCATCCCGCGTCCAGCCCGCCTATACGATGTTTCTTAGCGGATGCGGCCCTTCAGCCGCGCCTTCTTGATGAGATCGCCATATTGATGCGCGATCAGATGGCTCTGGATCTGCGTCACGGTGTCTACGGTCACATTGACCACGATCAGCAGGCTGGTGCCGCCCAGATAGAAGGGGATGCCCGCCTGAGAGATCAAATATTCGGGCAGCAGGCAGATGATCGCCAGATAGGCCGCACCGATCACGGTGATGCGCGTCAGCACATAGTCGAGATATTTCTCGGTATTCTTGCCGGGACGGATGCCCGGAATGAAGCCGCCATTGCGCTTGAGATTATCCGCCGTCTCCTCCGGGTTGAACACCACTGCGGTGTAGAAGAAGCAGAAGAAGATGATGCCGAAGCCGTACAGCGCCATATAGACCGGGCTGCCATGCGACAGATACTGGTTCAGGCCCAGGATGAAGTCGCCGAACGCGCTCTCGCCCGCCACGCGGTTGCCCGCGAACTGGGAGATGGTCAGCGGCATCAGCAGCAGCGAGGAGGCGAAGATCGGCGGGATGACGCCCGCCGTGTTGACCTTCAGCGGCAAATGGCTGCGGTCCGCCTGCATCAGGCCCTGGCGGGTCTGGCGCTTGGGATATTGGATCAGCACCCGCCGCTGCGCCCGCTCCATGAAGCAGATGAAGGCGATCAAGCCCAGCGCCACCACGATGACGACGAAGATCAGCAAACCGGAAATGGAGCCCTCACGGCCCGATTCGAACAGGTTCGACAGGGTGACGGGCAACTGCGCCACGATGCCCGCCATGATGATCAGCGACGTACCGTTGCCGATGCCGCGGCTTGTGATCTGCTCACCCAGCCACATCAGGAACATGGTGCCGCCGATCAGCGAGATGACCGCCGCGATGCGGAACAGATAGCCCGGATCGATGACCGCCTGCAGGCCCGACTGCGCGCCATAGCCCTCAAGCCCGACCGCGATGAAATAGCCCTGCACCGCCGTCAGGCCGACCGTGCCGTAGCGGGTCCACTGGTTCAGCTTCTTGCGGCCACTCTCGCCTTCTTTCTTGATCGACGCGAGTTGCGGCGACAGCGAAGCGGCGAGCTGCACCACGATGGACGCGGTGATATAGGGCATGACGCCCAGCGCGATCAGGCTCATGCGCTCCAGCGATCCGCCGGAGAAGGTGTTGAAGATGTCGAGCACGCCGCCCTGCGTCTGCGCATAAAGCTGCGACAGCACCGTCGGGTCGACACCCGGCAGCGGTACGAAGCTGAGGAAGCGAAAGACGATTAGTGCGCCGATCGTGAACCACAGGCGCTTCTTGAGATCGGTCGCCTGGCTGAACTTGGCCAGGCTGAAATTGGCGGCGAGTTGGTCGGCTCTTGATGCCATGATGTGATTCTATCCCGTAAGCCCCGCATGGGAAAGCGCGCGCGAGGCTGTTTAGCGGCATGAAACGCGGCTGTCGAATGGGCGTTATCTAATGCGGCGAACTGCGCACACAAGCCAAAAAACATGGCCTGCCCGCGCCCGCATACTTCCGCAGCCCTGAAACGAACATTCCCGCGAACGGCCCGATGGCCACTCGCGGGAATGTTTATCTGTCTGCGCGTGCGCCTTATTCGGCCGCAGGCTTCGCCTTGGCGAGGATCTCGACGGTTCCGCCAATGCCTTCGACCGCCTTGACGGCCGATTCGGAGGCGCCGGCAACGGCGAACGCGACCTTCGTGGTCAGCTCGCCCTTGGCGAGCAGGCGGACGCCGTCCTTGCCACCGCGCGAGATGTTGGCGGCGCGCAGCGCAGCCTGATCGACGGTCGCCGACGCATCCAACTTGCCGGCGTCGATCGCCTTCTGGACCATGCCCAGGTTCACGATCGCATAATCCTTGGCGAAGATATTATTGAAGCCGCGCTTAGGGATACGCATGTGGAGCGGCATCTGGCCACCCTCGAAGCCGTTGATCGCAACGCCCGAACGCGCCTTGGCGCCCTTCTGGCCGCGACCGGCGGTCTTGCCCTTGCCCGAACCGATGCCGCGTCCAACGCGCATCCGGCCCTTGCGGGCGCCATCATTGTCTCGAAGATCGTTCAGCTTGAAAGTCATTATGCACTCGCTTTCGCTTTGGTCGCGCAGCCGATCAGGGGACCGGCGGGAAGGCGCGCGCCTAGCAACATTCGCCCCCAATGTCACGGCAAAAAGCGCTCATCCCTCGCTGTTCGCCTACTGTGGGTAAGGCGGAGCCGTGCGAAGACACGCTCCCGCACCCTCCGAGAGCGTCGCGCATGGACGCCTCCCGCCCGGGAACAAAAAAAGGGTGCGCGTCACACAGACGCACACCCCTTTAATTCGTCATAGATGATAAGGGTGTTAGCCCTCGATCACCTGAACCATGTGCGGCAGCTTGCGGATGGCGCCACGCACTTCGGCGCTGTCCTCCAGCTCGACGACGCGGTGCATCTTGCCGAGGCCGAGACCGATCAGAATCTTCTTCTGGTCGGCGGGGCGGCGGATTGGCGAACCGATCTGCTTGATCTTGATCTTGGCCATGTCTGTTACTCCGCAATCGCTTCGGCGTCGGCCGCAGCGACTTCAGCAGCCGCACCGCCACGACGCAGGAGATCGGCGACCTTCTTGCCACGACGCTGAGCGACCGACTTGGGGCTGGTCTGCTCGGTCAGCGCGGCAAAGGTTGCGCGGATCATGTTGTAGGGGTTCGACGTGCCATTCGACTTGGTCACGACGTCGGCAACGCCCAGGCTCTCGAAGACGGCGCGCATCGGGCCGCCTGCGATGATGCCGGTGCCTGCAGGCGCCGAGCGAACCGTGACCTTGCCAGCGCCGAAGTGGCCCAGGCCGTCATGGTGCAGGGTGCGGCCTTCCTTCAGCGGGACGCGAACCATGGACTTCTTGGCAGCGGCAGTCGCCTTGCTGATCGCCTCGGGAACTTCGCGAGCCTTGCCATGACCGAAGCCGACGCGACCCTTGCCGTCGCCCACGACCACGAGTGCCGCAAAGCCGAAGCGCTTGCCGCCCTTGACGGTCTTCGACACGCGGTTGATGTGGACGAGCTTCTCGACGAACTCCTCGCCGCCATCGTCATCGTTATTGCCACGGCCGCGACGATCGTCACGGCGGCCACGGCCACCGCGCTCGCCACGATTGCGGTCGCCAGGACCACGACCGCGACCACCGCCGGGACCGCGTCCCTCGGGTGCTGCGGCGGGAGCGGCTGCTTCGGCGGCGGGTGCCGCGCCTTCGATGGTGTTTTCTTCAGCCATGCTCAGAACTCCAGTCCGCTCTCACGAGCGGCATCGGCCAGCGCCTTGACGCGGCCATGGAAAAGGAAGCCGCCGCGATCGAACACGACGCTCGTGACACCGGCAGCCTTCGCGGCTTCCGCCACGCGCTTGCCGACATCGGCAGCAGCAGCAGAGGTCGCGCCGGTCTGGCCGCGCACGTCCTTG
The DNA here is from genome assembly GCA_040508315.1 of Sphingobium sp. Classification (GTDB taxonomy): domain Bacteria; phylum Pseudomonadota; class Alphaproteobacteria; order Sphingomonadales; family Sphingomonadaceae; genus Sphingobium. The sequence continues at coordinate 443 of JBEVNC010000223.1, read as the reverse complement.
TCCAGCGACGATGCGGCTGCGAGCGTGCGGCCCGCTGCATCGTCGATGATCTGCGCGTAGATGTGACGGCCCGAACGGTGAACGGACAGACGGGGCTTGCCGCCTGCGCGTGCCTTGAGGGCGGTGCGAACGCGGCGCCGACGCCGCTCGAATCCAGTAAGAAAGGCCATGGCTTACTTCTTCTTCCCTTCCTTGCGGAAGATAAACTCGCCGGCATACTTGATACCCTTGCCCTTGTAAGGCTCGGGCTTGCGCCAGCGGCGGATCTCTGCAGCGACCTGACCGACCTTCTGCTTGTCGATACCGATGATCTCGACCGTGGTGTTATCCGGGGTCTTGATCTCGATGCCCTCGGGCACCGCGAAATCGACGTCATGGCTGTAGCCGAGCTGCAGCTTCAGGTTCTTGCCCTGCGAGTTGGCGCGGTAGCCGACACCGGTGAT
>JBEVNC010000176.1:0-27209 GCA_040508315.1 Sphingobium sp. | reverse complement strand
GGCCGCTATGATCGGGACGTTGGCTCGCTTCGCTCGCAGCCCACCCCCGCCCCCTCCCGCTTGCGGGAGGGGAGTCTACGGTCAGTCCGCGCGCTTCACATATTCGCGCTCATACACATCGACCACGATGCGCGTGCCGGACACGATGTGCGGCGGCACCATGACGCGAACGCCATTGTCCAGGATCGCGGGCTTGTAGGAGGCAGAGGCGGTCTGCCCCTTCACCACCGCGTCGGCCTCGACCACGGTCGCCTCGACCGTCTCGGGCAGCGCGACGGAAATCGGGCGCTCGTCATACATTTCGAGCTGCACCATCATGCCGTCCTGCAGGAAGGCAGCCGCATCGCCAACCAGATCGGTCGGCAGATTGATCTGGTCGTAGGTCTCCGTATCCATGAAGACGAGCATATCGCCCTCTGCATAAAGATACTGAAAATCCATGGTGTCGAGGCGGATGCGCTCGACCGTCTCGGCGGAACGAAAGCGGACATTGTTCTTGCGTCCGTCGATCAGGTTCTTCAGCTCCACCTGCATATAGGCGCCGCCCTTGCCGGGCTGGGTGTGCTGAATCTTGACGGCGCGCCACAGGCCGCCCTCATATTCGATATTATTGCCGGGACGGATGTCCACGCCGCTGATCTTCATCGCGCGTTGCCTTCGTTCTGATTCATGGAAAAGAGCCGGTGGGCGCTCTACTCCGAACACCTGCCAAGGGCAAGGCCAGTGGAACCGGCGATATCAGCCCAGCGGCATGAGCGCCGCGACGATCCAGCGTTCCTCCAGCCGCAACACGCCCCAGGCGCGAGCGGCAGCGCGGCTGTCCATCGCTTCGACACCAACACCCCGCGCCTCTATTGTGGCGACCAGCGCGCGCGGCGGCTGCACCAGCGACGGGCCGGTGCCCAGCAGCAGGAACTCGGGCAGCGGATCGAGGGCGAGCAACGCGTCAAGCATATCGGGCGTGATCGCATCGACGGTAGGCGGGGCAAGCCACTCCGTCGCATCCTGTGGGTCGATCAGTACGCCACGCGGAAAAACCGCATCGTTCAACCTGAAGCCCGTGCCGGAAAAGCCCGTAATGACAGGCCCCGCGCCGGGGCGTTCGCGGCGGAACTCCATGCCGTCAGGGCATCCGCTCGCTGATGCGCTCCGCATTCGACTGCCCGCCCTTGGGCTTGCGGTCGGCGGTCTGCGGCGAGAGGCCCAGCGAGATCAGCAGCGAGGAAGACACATAGACCGACGAATAAGTGCCGACGATGATGCCCAGCATCATGGCCGCGGTAAAGCCGCGCAGCACATGTCCGCCGAACAGCAGCAGCGACGACAGCGCCAGCAGCACCGTGACAGACGTCATCACCGTCCTGGGCAAAGTCTCGTTCACCGACAGGTCGATGAGCGATTTCATGTCCATCTTGCGATATTTGCGCATATTCTCGCGAATACGGTCGTCGATCACCATCTTGTCATTGATCGAATAGCCAACGATGGTCAGCACGGCCGCCACGATGTTGAGGTCGAACTCCATCTGGGTAACCGCAAAGAAGCCGAGCGTTATTAACACGTCATGGACGATGGCGACGAAGGTCGAAACGCCGAACTGCCATTCGTAGCGAAACCAGGAGAAGATCGCGATGCCGATGATCGCAAGCAGCACTGCGAGCACGCCGTTGCGGATCAACTCGCCCGAGACCTTGCCGGACACCGCGTCGTAGCGGCTGAACTTCGCGCCCGGAAACTCCTTGGCCAGAGCCTCCTGCACCTTGGTCACGACAGCGTTGGTCGCCCCCTCGTCCGCGCTCTCTGGCGCAGGCAGGCGGATGGAGACCGTGCGCGGATCGCCGAACTGCTGGAGCGAGCTTTCGCCCACCTCCAGCCGGTCGACGGTCGTGCGTACCCGGTCGAGATCCGGCGTGGTCGGAAAGCTTTCCTCGATCATTAGGCCACCGACGAAATCGACGCCCAGGTTGAGACCGCGATAGGCTGTCACGCCGACTGCCAGGATGGTCAGGATGAGCGTGATCGCAAACGCCCATTTCCGGACGGCGACGAAGCCGATATTGGTGTTGTCGGGAACGAATTTGAGCAGTTTCATGGTCGTCCCGCTCCTTAAATCACGATGTCGGTGGGACGCGCCCGGCGCAGCCACTGCGCTGCCAGCATCCGCGTGAACACGACGGCCGTGAACACCGATGTCGCGATGCCGATCAGCAGCACGATGGCGAAACCCTTCACCGGTCCCGACCCCAATGCTAGCATGATGCCGCCAGCGATGGCATGCGTCACGTTCGCCTCGAAGATGGTGCGGCTCGCTTCCTTATAGCCGAACTCGATGGACTGGACCACTCCCCTGCCCCGCTTGCGCTCCTCGCGGATGCGCTCATAGACGAGAACGTTGGCGTCCACCGCCGTACCGATCGTCAGAACGAAGCCCGCAATGCCCGGCAGCGTGAGCGTGGCATTCAATATGCCCATCACACCCAGGATCACCAGCACGTTGATGACCACGGCGATGTTCGCATAGACGCCGAACCGGCCATAGCTGACGAACATGAAGATGATGACCGCGACCGCCGCAATGCCCGATGCGATCAGGCCCGCACGGATGGAATCGGCGCCCAGCTGCGGCCCGACGGTGCGCTCGTCCACCACGTTCAGCTTCACCGGCAACTTGCCCGAGCGCAGCGAAATGGCGAGCTGGTTCGCGCTCTCGACGTTGAAATTGCCGGAAATCTGCGCGGAACCGCCCAGGATCGGCTCGTTGATATTGGGCGCAGACAGCACCGTGCCGTCCAGGATGATCGCAAACGGCTTGCCGACATTCTCCTGCGTCACGCGGCCGAACTTGCGGCCGCCCACGCTGTTGAAGGTGATGTTAACGACGGCGGCGTTGCTCTTTTGCTCGAAGCCCTGCTTGGCGTCGGTCAGTTCCTCGCCGGACACCATCACCTGCCGCTTGACCGCGATGACGGGAATGCCCGACGGATTGCCGGGATAGGGCAGTATCTCGCTGCCGATGGGCGCGCGGCCCTGCACCAGTTCCGCCGGATTTGCGCCGGTATCGACCAGCTTGAACTCAAGCTTCGCGGTCTGGCCCAACAGCGCCTTGAGGCCCGTGGGATCTTGGATACCCGGCACCTGCACCAATATGCGGTTGCTGCCCTGACGCTGGATGGTCGGCTCGCGCGTGCCCATCTCGTCGATGCGCTTGCGGATAATCTCGGTCGCGACCTCCATCGTGCTGTCGATGGCATTGTCGATGCCGGCCTGCGTCGGCGCCACGATGATGCGGTTGCCGTCGCGCACGGTCACGTCGAAGTCGCGCTTGCCGGTCATGCCCGCGCCCTGCGTCATCGGCCGGATGCGCTCGACCGCGCCGTCGACCTGCGCGGGGTCGCGCACCATGAAGGTGAGCTGGCCGCCGGACGAGGAGATGTCGCCGATCGCAATGCGCGGGTCGCCCCGGCGCAGCTCGGTGCTGATCTGCTCTTCCATGTTGATCAGCTTCTGCTTGGCGACCTCTGCCGGGGCCGCCTCCAGCAACAGGTGGCTGCCGCCCGACAGGTCGAGGCCAAGGTTGACGCGCGGCTTCAGAAAGCCCGGCAGCGGCTGGAGCACCCGCTCCGGCAGGAAACTCGGCACGGCGCACAGTACGCCAAACAGAAGCACCGCCCAGATGAGCAGGACTTTCCAACGGGGGAAATCGAGCATTGGTTTTCCAGTCGCGCGAGCGGTTGCGGCGTCAGTCGTTCGCGGCGGGCTGCGTGCCGGGCGCCAGCACGTCGCTCAGCGTCGACTTCACGGCCTTCACCTTGATGCCCTGCCCCAGCTCGACGTCCACATAGACCTCGTCGACGCGCACCACCTTGCCGACGAGACCGCCGCCGGTGATGACCTGATCGCCCTTCTTGACCGCGTCCAGCTTTGCCTTCTGCTCCTTCATCCGCTTTTGCTGCGGGCGAATCAGCAGGAAATAAAAGACGGCGAAGATCAGGACGAGCGGCGCAATCTGCGCGATCATGGCGCCGGTGCCGCCTCCGGAGCCGGCCGCGGCGGTCTGGGCAAGTGCAGGCGTGATGAACATGGTGGAGCTTTTCTACTTTCGGAGCGGGGGCGCAAGGCCCGCCGGGCTGCGTCATATGAAGGCGGGCGGCTATCACATGGGCGTTCTGCATGCAATGAGGAAGGGCCCGGAGGAAAGCTGCACACAAACCGCGCTAGTCCCTCTTGCAACTTCTCCGCCATCCGCCTATTGGCCCCGCTCCGGTCGGGACGTAGCGCAGCCTGGTAGCGCATCACACTGGGGGTGTGGGGGTCGGAGGTTCGAATCCTCTCGTCCCGACCAAAGATTTCAGACATTGGCATTTGAGTGTGCGGGCAGCGGAAGCTGCCCGTTTTCGTGTGCGTGCCGGGCGATCAGTCCCGCATTGCACCTTATCTATTCCGTCGCTTATTCTTCGCGCATGACGCGCGCTGCATCACTTCGTGACGGCGGCCTATGTCGCTACATTCAGCGGATGTTTCCCCTATCTTGGCGTTGGCCATCGACTGCGGCCACCGTGGGTCTGTTTTCGTCCCAACTTTTGGAACGCCGGGGGCGATGCAGTTTCGCACCTATGATGCGCCCCGCTTCCTGCTCCCCAGCGTCGTTCACGGAATGGTGATTGCCGCGATGATCGGCAGCGCGCTTACCGTCTGATCGCCGCTTCCATCCCGCCCGATATCCTCGCACGATTTCAGCCCAACGGCCACAAACGCGAAAGGGCCGCGCTATGGCGGCCCTTCACAACTTCTTGGAAGTATTCGGAATTTTGGAGCGGGCGAAGGGATTCGAACCCTCGACCCCAACCTTGGCAAGGTTGTGCTCTACCACTGAGCTACGCCCGCTCTGGCGCTTGACGAACCGGGTGGCTCGTCGGGTGAGGCGGCCAACTAGCAGCGGATTTCCGACCCGGCAAGCACAAAAATCGCCTCGCAAAGATTCCCTCCCCTCTCTTGCGCAAATCCTTGCTCCCACCCCATATGAACCGCCAATAGCTATCCGGCCGGGTGCCGGGCGATGCGGGAAATCGGGAGACTGACATTGGCGACCTTGGGCCTGGGTGAGCAGGAGAAGCTGGAGATTGCGGCATTCCGCCGGGATGTGGTGGAGCCGTCGCAGAACGCGCTCGTCATCGTCGATTTCTGGGCGGAATGGTGCGGCCCGTGCAAGCAGCTGGGTCCGGTGCTGGAGAAGGTCGCCGCCGATTACGCCGACAAGGGCGTGATCCTAGTCAAGATCGACGTGGACAAGGACAAGTTCATCGCCGCCCAGTTCCGGGTGCAGTCGATCCCGACCGTCTATGCCGTGTTCAAGGGCCAGCCGGTCGCGGACCTGACGCAGGCGCGCACGGAGGGGCAGCTCAAGCAATATCTCGACCAGCTCCTGGCCCAGCTTCCCATAGAGAGCGACGCCAGCCGTCAGGCGCAGGATATCGCGCCACTGATCGCCATGGCCGAGGAGGTGCTCGCAGGCGGCGAGGCGGAGCGGGCGCTGGGCGTCTATGCGCAGCTTAGTGAGATGGCGCCCGACAATGCGGAGGTCGCGGGCGGCTATGCACGTGCGCTGATTGCCTTGGGCCAGGTCGAGGAAGCGAAGGCGCTGCTGGATTCGCTGCCGGAGGATCTGGGGCGCGATGCCGCCATCGTCCGCGCGCGCGCCGCGCTCGACCTTGCCGCCAATGCGCGGCCGGTCGCCGATCTGTCCGCGGTCGAGGCGCGCGTCGCCGCGAATCCCGACGATCTTGACGCCCAGTTCGAACTGGCCAACGGGCATATGGCCAATGGCGACCATGATGGCGCGGCCGATGCCCTGCTCGGCATCATCGCGCGCGAACGTGACTGGAACGACGGCGCGGCGCGCAACCAGTTGCTCAAACTGTTCGAGGCGGTCGGGCTCGAAAATCCATGGGTCGCGGGCCAGCGCCGCCGCCTGTCCTCCATCCTGTTCGCCTGACGGGGGCCGGTCGCCATCATGCCAGCAACGCCCCGGCGACTGTCCATCTTCCCTCTGGCGCAGGCGATCATGTTTCCGCGTTCGCACCTGCCGCTCCACATATTCGAGCCACGCTACCGGGCGCTGATTTCGGATACGATGGCGCGCGACCGGCGGATTGGCATGATCCAGCCGCGCGGGGCCGGCGATCCGCCGCCGCTGTTCGACATCGGATGCATCGGCCGCGTCGCGGACATTCAGGCGATGGAGGACGGCCGGTTCAATATCGTGCTGGAGGGCGTTTCGCGATTCCGTGTGGTGCGCGAACTCGACGTGACGACGCCCTTCCGCCAGGTCGAGGCTCTCGCCATGACCGAGGAGCAGGATGACCCCGGCATCCTCTCATCCAGCGAACGGGCGGCGCTCGAAGCAGAAGCGCACGTCTTTGCAGATCATCTGGGCTACGGTGTGGACTGGGATGCGGTGGGACGTCTCGACGACGAGACCTTCGTCAACGCCATCGCGCAGGTGGGACCATTCGACATCGCGTCGAAACAGGCGCTGCTGGAGGTCGACCGGCTGACGGAGCGCAGCGAGATGCTGGTGCAGCTGATGCAGTTCCACGGGCGCGGCGATGCCCAGGGCCGGGGAACGATGCAGTAGGGGCTTTTCCTCGCCCTTACCCTACGGCGATGAAGTTCTCCCACACCAGCTTGCCTGTCAGGATCAGCGAGATGGTGATGAGCAGCGGCCGGATCACCCGCGCGCCAAAGCGGATCGCCACATGGCTGCCGATCCATGCACCCGCCATCGCGCCGACCGCCATGACCAGCCCCAGCAGCCACAGCACATGCCCGCCAAAGGCCAGCAGCAGCAGGCTGGCCAAGTTGCTGGTGAAGTTGAACAGCTTGGTATTGGCGGCCGCCCGCGTCAGGCCCATGCCGCGCAACGCGACGAGGCTGGTGGAGTAGAAGCTCCCCGCCCCCGGCCCGAAAAATCCGTCGTAGAAGCCGATGGCCCCGCCCACCGGCGCATAGCCGGCATTGCCGACCCGCTGGTGCGAATCCGCATCGGTCATGCGCGGCGACAGCAGCACATAGGCGACCACGCACAGGATCAGCACCGGCATGATCCGGCCCAGCACGGCATTGGGCACCGATTGCAGCACCACCGCCCCCGCCAGTGACGCGGCGAAGATGATGGCGACCGTCCACTTCTGCCCGCGAAAGTCGATCATGCCCGTCCGCGCGAAGCGGAAACAGGCCATCGCCACGCTGAAGGTCGATTGCAGCTTGTTTGTGCCGACCGCCACGACCGGCGGCATCCCTACCGCGAGCAATGCGGGGACGCTGATGAGGCCGCCGCCGCCGGCAATGGCGTCGATGAAGCCGGCCAACATCGCGGCCGCCGTCATCGCGGCGTAGACCTCTATCGTCAGTTCGATCACAGCGCGGGCGAGCCCGTCATACCGTCTCGCCCAGCAACAGCCGCGGCCGCGCCCCTGATTCGCCGCGCGCCTCCGACATGAAAGTGGTCTTGAGCGATCCGCTGCGCTGCACGGCGGACAGGCCCACCCGCCGGATCGCCGATGCCGCGCGCCCCGGCACGTCGAACAGGCGCACGAGGCCGTCCATCATCACCGTCACGCTCATCGCGTCGAGCGCGCGCCATTGCTGATAGCGCGCCAGCAATTGCGCGTCGCCGGGTTCGAGGCCAATGCGCATGCCCTCCACCAAAACCTCGCACAGCGCCGCTGCGTCGCGATAGCCCAGGTTGACCCCCTGCCCCGCTATCGGGTGAATGCCATGGGCCGCGTCGCCCACCAGCGCCAGCCGCGTGTCGGTGATGCGCGCGGCGCGGTGGAAGCCGAGCGGATAGCTGGACATCGGCGCGGCCAGCGCGATCTCGCCCAGAAAATCCCCCATCCGCTTGCGCGCCTCCGCGATCCAAGCGGCCTCGCCCAGTTTGAGCATTGCGGCGGCGTGCTTCTCTGGCACGGTCCACACGATGGCCGACCGGGTTCCCGGTTGCATGGGGAGCAGTGCGAAGGGACCGCCGGGATAGAATATCTCATAGGCGGTGTTGTCGTGGTGGCGTTCATGCGTGATCGCCGTCACCAGCGCCCGCTGGCGGTAGGCCCAGTTCGCGACCGGAATGTTCGCCGCCTCCCGCGTCGGGCTGGAGCGCCCCTCCGCCGCCACCAGGAGCGAAGCCGTCAGTTCAGCGCCGCTGGCCAGTGTCATGCGCACGCCATCGAGATCACGCTCGACCGCCACTGCGTGGTCGGGCTGGAAACGCGTAATCCCCGCCTCCTCATTTGCCGCTGCATCGAGCGCGCCGCGCAACTCGCGATTCTCGACCATATAGCCGAGCGGTCCGTCTTCCAGGTCCGGCGCGAAATCGAGTGCGCCGCCGGTCAGCCCCTCGGCGACCCAGATGCGTTCGATGGGGCAGCAACGCCCTTCCAGCCGGGACGCGATGCCGAGCGTCTGGAACATCTTCCAGCTCGCGCTCGCAATGGAGGCGACGCGCCCATCGAAGCCGGGCGCCAGCACCGCCTGCGGATCGGCGGGATCGACCACGGCAACGGTCAGGCCGTGCCGCGAAAGGGCGATGGCGAGCGCGAGGCCGACCAGCCCCCCGCCCGATATGATGACGTCAAAACGTTGCATGGCCACCGTCTACGCGCGTGCCCGATGCAAGGGAAGCCACTGTCAGCCCTGATCCGCCGCGCGGGTCGCGTGAAAGACGGTCGCCGGGGGAACATTGCGGAAAATCACTCCCACCCGCTTCACCTGGAGGCCCAGCGCCTCGACCACCTTGGGCCGAAAGGGCGATCGCGGCGAATAAGTGAATTGTGTGAATGCGCCGCCGGGTGCGAGGAGACGGAACGCCTCCCCCAATATCGCCTGTTGCTGCGCGGGCGCGATGGCAAGCATGGGCAGGCCGCTGATGACCGCCTGATAGTCGCCGACGCCGGAGGTCACATGCTCGCAGATCGATTCCGCCCGGTGCTGGATGATGCGCACGCCGGGAAAGGCGGCATGGAGTTCGCGGGCCAGGTGCTGGTCGATCTCGACGACCTCCAGCCGGTCGGCGGGGAGGCCCGCGGCGAGAATCTGCCGTGTGAGAGCGCCGGTGCCGCCGCCCAGTTCCAACACGGGACCACCCTTGGGATCGATCTGCGCGGCCATCAGGCGACCCAGCCACGGGCTGCTGGGCACGATGGAGGCCGTCTGCCGGGGCTGTCTGACCCATGCCTTCAGGAAACGTATATAATCTGAGGCATTGCTGCGGGTTTCGGAACAGGCAGGCGCGGGAACGGTCATGGTTTTGCTTGTTCTGTTAAGGTTATGCGACAGGTCGTAGACCATTTTCCGCAAATGTGGAGGCGCTTTTGCGACATGCCGCGTAAAATTGCGGGACGCCCTGTGCCCGGCCCCCGATCAGATTCCGGCGGAAAACAGCCAGTCGTGGAAGATACGCACAGCCTTGCTCTCCAGCGCGCGCGGACGACAGACGAAGGAATAGCGATAGGGGCTTTCGACATGCTGCTGGAACAGTCGCGCCAGCCGGGGATCATGCGCGGATTCGAAATGACTGCCGAACATCGCGGCAACGCCGAAGCCCTGCGCCACCGCCTCCAGCATCAACTGACCCGAATCATAATATTCGATCGCGCGCGGCTCCAGATCGGGCTTGCCGATGGCTCGCCGCCAGTCGTCGAACAGGGTCGACATGTCGCGGTGGATGAGGATGGTTTCCCTGGCAAGATCGGCAGGATCGGTGATCGCCTGGGGCCCTTCCACGCGCTCCTTGGGCACGATCAGATAGATCTCGTCGCTGCCCAGTTCCTTGGAATAAAGCGCGGAATCGATCTCCCGCGTCAGGATGATCGCAGCGTCCAGACTGTCGCCCAGCTTGCTATGGGCAAGCGGGCTGGTGTCGAGATCGACATGAAATTCGGGATACAGTCGGCGCAGTTCGCCCATATGCGGCAGCAGACGCTGGCTGGCGAACAGCGGCAGGACGCCGAGCCGCAACCGCAACTCGCGCTTGCCCTTGAGCACCGATTCGATGGCGATACCCAGCGCATCCAGCACAGGGGCGATCTCCGCCATCAACTTCTGCCCGTCGGTGTTCAGTTCCATATGCTGGTGCTTGCGCTCGAACAGCAGCAGGCCGAGATAGCGCTCCAGCGCCTGTACCCGGCGGCTGAGCGCGGGGGTCGACAGAGCAAGCTCCGCCGCTGCCGCCTTCACGGAACCGGTCCGCGCGACCTGGATGAACGCCTCTAGCGCGGTAAGCGGTGGAAGGCGCCGCATCACTGACTTATCAAACCTCCGCTTCGCTGCACTGCACAATTATCATGCAATGCACCCCATGTAGCAAGCGTTGTTAAATAGGAGATTAGCATCTCCCGCGGATTGTCGTGCACCCGGCCGTTCGTTGCGCGTTGAACAAGGGCGCCCGGCCCCCCAAATGAGAGCGGCTTACGGGAGACACTCACCCATGAATGACGTTCTGACACGCGGCCGCCGTATCCAGGTCGCCAACGCACGGCCGGAGGATAGCGGTGCCGGCCTTGCGCGCGTTCCCGCCGCAGTCATGCAGGAACTCGGCCTCAACGAAGGTGACGTGATCGAGATCATCGGCAAGCGTACGACGCCGTCGCGCGCCGTCCTGTCCTATCGAGAGGACGAGGGGCTCGACCTGCTGCGTCTGGACGGCCTCCAGCGTGCCAATGCCGGTGTCGGATCGGGCGATTTCGTCGAGATCGCGAAGGGTGAGACGCGCGCCGCGCAGCGCGTGGTGCTGGCTCCCGCGCAGGAAAATCTTCGGCTTCAGGGCAATCCCGATGCGCTCAAGAGGGTGTTTGCGGGGCGTCCGCTCGCGGCGGGCGATGTCGTCGCGACGGCAGGCCAGCAGCAGGTCGACCGCGACAACATGCCGCCGCAACTTCGCCGCATGTTCAACGCGCCCGCCTATGCCCTGCAGGAGATCCGCCTGATCGTGGTGTCGACGGTGCCGCGCGGCTTCGTCCATATCGATGCTGCGACCGAGATCGAGCTGCGTCCCGAATATGAGGAAGCGCGCGAGAGCCGCCGCGCCGACGTGACCTATGACGATGTGGGCGGCATGTCCGACACCATCGACGCGCTGCGCGAGATGGTCGAATTGCCCCTGCGCTATCCTGAGCTGTTCCAGCGTCTCGGCGTCGATCCGCCGCGCGGCGTCCTGCTGCATGGCCCGCCAGGCACCGGCAAGACCCGCCTTGCCCGCGCGGTCGCCAATGAGAGCAATGCCGAATTCTTCCTCATCAACGGCCCCGAAATCGTCGGCTCCGCCTATGGCGAGTCGGAGAAACGTCTGCGCGAGATTTTCGAGGAAGCGACCAAGGCGCAGCCCAGCATCCTGTTCATCGACGAGATCGATTCGATAGCGCCGAAACGCGGACAGGTGCAGGGCGAGACAGAAAAGCGCCTCGTCGCCCAGCTGCTGACCCTGATGGACGGGCTGGAGGCGCGCGCAAACCTCGTCGTCATTGCCGCGACCAACCGGCCCGAAGCGATTGACGAGGCGCTGCGTCGTCCCGGCCGCTTCGACCGCGAGATCATCGTGGGCGTGCCGGACGAGCGTGGCCGCAAGGAAATCCTTGGCATCCACACCCGCGGCATGCCGCTGGGCGAAGGCGTCGATCTCGCCGAACTGGCGCGCATGACCTATGGCTTCGTGGGCGCGGACCTGGCCGCCCTGACGCGGGAGGCGGCCATCGACGCGGTGCGCCGCTTCATGCCCCGCCTCAATCTGGAGGAGGGCACGATCCCGCCCGAGGTGCTGGACGAACTGAGCGTCACGCGCGACGACTTCATGGCCGCGATCAAGCGCGTCCAGCCGTCCGCCATGCGCGAAGTGATGGTGCAGGCGCCCAATGTCAGCTGGAGTGACATTGGCGGCCTCGATCAGGCGCGTCGACGCTTGCAGGAGGGCATCGAGCTTCCCCTGAAGGACCCGGAAGCGTTCCGCCGCATCGGCATCCGTCCGGCCAAGGGCTTTCTGCTCTACGGCCCGCCTGGCACCGGCAAGACATTGCTGGCCAAGGCGGTCGCGCGTGAGGCCCAGGCAAACTTCATCGCCACCAAGTCGAGCGACCTCCTCTCCAAATGGTATGGCGAGAGCGAGCAGCAGATCGCCCGCCTGTTCGCCCGTGCGCGGCAAGTGGCCCCGACCGTCCTGTTCATCGACGAACTGGACAGCCTCGTCCCCGCGCGCGGCGGCGGGCTTGGCGAGCCGCAGGTGACGGAACGGGTGGTCAACACGATCCTCGCGGAGATGGACGGGCTGGAGGAGTTGCAGGGCGTGGCGGTGATTGGCGCGACCAACCGGCCGACGCTGATCGACCCTGCATTGCTGCGACCGGGCCGGTTCGACGAGCTGATCTATGTCAGCGTGCCGGACCGCGACGGGCGTCGCCGCATCCTGGGCATCCACACGGCCAAGATGCCGCTCGCGGACGATGTCGATCTGGACGACATTGCCGACCGGGCGGAGCGGTTCACGGGTGCGGATCTGGAAGATCTGACGCGCCGTGCCGGTCTCCACGCCCTGCGCGAATCGCTTTCGGTGGCCAAGGTGACGGGCGAACATTTCCGCAAGGCATTGGAGGATACGCGTGCCTCCGTGACGGAGGATATGGAGCGCGAGTATCTCGCCATGGAGGATACGCTGATGCAGAAGGCCCGCTCGGCCGACCCCATCGGTTTCTTCGCGCCGGGGATGCTGAGTTCGCGGAACGGGTGATGAGCTATCCGGGGCAGGTTCGTCCTGCCCCGGAGGTTTGAGAGCAAGATGCGGGAAGACGGGGTCGATAACCCCCCATTATTGTCATTGCCGCGCAGGCGGGAATCCAGAGTGACGGAGAACAGCGCTTGCCGCTATGTCATTCCCGCCTGCGCGGGAATGACATAGCCCTCAAGGAATGACATAGCCCTCTTTGGAACCTGCACATGACCCTCGCCGCCCGCACCATGCCCTCCCCTGTCGGCTTGCTGACGCTGGTCGCGAGCGATGCCGGTCTCGTTGCTATTCTCTGGGAGAATGACGACCCGCTTCGGGTCCGGCTCGGCCCCACGATCCCTGATCCCGATCACCCGATCCTGACCAGCGCCGCCCAGCAACTCGCCGAATATTTCGCGGGCACGCGCCGCAGCTTCGACCTTCCGCTCGATTTTCGCGGCACAGAATTTCAAAAGCACGTCTGGGCCGCCCTGCTCACCATCCCTTACGGCGAAACGCGCAGCTATGGCGCCATCGCGCGCGCTATCGGCAAACCTTCCGCCAGCCGCGCAGTGGGCGCGGCGAACGGGCGCAATCCCATTTCCATCGTCGCGCCCTGCCACCGCGTCATCGGCACAAATGGCGCGCTGACCGGCTTCGCGGGTGGGCTGGAGGCCAAGATGCTGCTGCTTCGACTGGAGGGCGGCCAGCTTTTATAGTCGCGCCATCGGACAGCCGTGATAAGGACGGCTCCCGGCTGGAGAGGCAAGGACGATGGCTATCCGATATTCGCTACGGCGGCCTGCCGCCCTTGCCATCCTGCTATGCGCCGCGTCCTGCTCCACCGCTGATCCTGCACGCGAGCCGCCGATGGTCGCCGTCGTCATGAAATCGCTGGCCAACGGCTTTTTCGCAACCATGGCGACCGGCGCCGCTGCCGATCAGGCATCGCGGCCGAACCTCTACCGGATCGTCCTCAACGGCACCCGCAACGAAAGCGACCTTGCTCAGCAAGTGGCGCTGATCGACGCGATGATCGCCAAGCAAGTGGACGCCATCGTCGTCGCGCCCACCGATTCCAAGGCGGTCGTTCCGGCCCTCGCCCGCGCTCGCAAGGCCGGGATCGTCGTCGTCAATATCGACAACCGCCTCGATGCCGCCGTGCTGAAGGACTACGGTGTGCGCATCCCCTATGTCGGGCCGGATAATCGCGCGGGCGCCGCCGAAGTGGGGGCGGTCGTCGCGCGGCAACTCAAACCCGGCGATCAGGTCGCGATCCTCGAAGGCATCACCACCGCCGACAACAGCCGCCAGCGCCGACAGGGGCTGGAGGACGCTGCGCGCGCCGCTCGGCTGACCGTCGTCAGCCAGCAAAGCGCCGACTGGGACCAGACCAAGGCGGCGCAGATCACCGCCGCTCTCCTGATCCGCTATCCCGACCTCAAGGCCGTGCTGTGCGCCAATGACAGCATGGCGCTGGGCGCGGCGTCGGCGGTGGGTCAGGCGGGGCGGACGGGCGAGGTGCTGGTCTCCGGCTTCGATAACCTCCCAGCCACCAAACCGCTGATCGCGAACGGCGCAATGGTGTCCACCGCGGACCAGCATGGCGACCGTCTGGTGGTTTTCGGCATCGACTATGCGCTGTCGGCGCTCAAGAACGGCGGCACCGGTCCCGACCGCAAGACACCGGTCGATATCGTCACGCGGGAGGCTCGTTAACCATGCGCCTGTCCGTCCGCAGCCTCGCCAAGGCCTATGCAGCACCGGTACTGAAAGCCATCGACTTCGACGTCGCACAGGGCGAAATCCGCGCGCTCATCGGGGAGAATGGGGCGGGCAAGTCCACCTTCTTCAACGTTCTGGCAGGGCTGGTGCCGCGTGACGGCGGGGCCATCGCCATCGACGGCGCGGATTACCGGCCGGGCGGCATCCGCTATGCCCTGCGCCACGGCATCGCGATCCAGACGCAGGAACTGAGCCTGATCGAGACGCTGAGCGTCGCGGAGAATCTGCGCCTGCGCACCTTGCCCGCCAAGGCAGGCTGGATCGACCGCGCCGCGCTGGACCGCGCGGCCGAGGACATCATCGACCTGCTCGGCCTGACCGGCGTCACCCCGGACATGGCTGTGGGCGCGCTGCCGCTGGCAGAGCGGCAGATGCTGGAATTCGGCAAGGCGCTGGCCCATCCCGCCAGCATTCTGATCTTGGACGAACCGACGGCGGCACTCTCCGTACAGCAAGCCGAACGGCTGCATGCGGTCATGCGCGCGCGGGCCGACCAAGGCACCAGCATCCTTTATGCCAGCCATCGGCTGGAGGATGTGCGCGCCGTCTGCGACACGGTGTCGATCATGCGCGACGGCCAGATCGTCACGACCGCGCCCGCCGCGTCCATGACCGCGTCCCAGATGATCGAGGCGATGTCCGGCCGCACGCTCTCATCGCTGCGCCCCGCCCAAGCCGTGCGCGCGGATGGCGCAATCCTGCTGCAAGCCGACGCCATCACGACCCGCGACCTGCCCCACCCGCTGTCGCTTACGCTGCGCGCGGGCGAGATCGTGGGGCTGGCTGGCCTCGCAGGTGCCGGCCGGACGGAGGTGATTGAGGCGCTGTTCGGGCTGTCACCGTTGCTGTCGGGCGAGGTTATCGTCGCTGCCAATGGCGAACGGCAGAGCGTCACATCGGCCAGCCGCGCCGTCGCGCTGGGCATCGGTCTGGTCACGGAGGATCGCAAACGGTCCGGCATCTTCGCGGGGCAGGACATCGCCTTCAATGCCGCCATCGCCTCCACCGGCGGCCGCCGAACCATCGACAAGATGGCGGAACGGGCGAGCGTCGCCAAAATCATCTCGCTGCTCGGGATTCGCTGCTCCGGTCCGGATCAGGACATCGCGTCCCTGAGCGGCGGCAACCAGCAGAAGGTTCTGTTCGGCCGCTGGCTGATCGCGGGATCGCGCATCCTGTTGCTCGACGAGCCGGGGCGCGGCGTGGACGTGGCCGCCAAGCACGACATCTATGCCGAGGCGATCCGCCTTGCAGAGGCGGGCGGCACCGTCCTCGTCGCGTCGAGCGAACTGGAGGAACTGACCGCCCTGTGCGACCGCATCGTGGTGCTGTCGGCACGGCGCGCGGTCGCGACGTTCGACGGGCCGGACTGGAACGAACAGGCCATCCTTGCCGCCGCCTTCGCAGGGCATGTGGACAGGACATTGCCGGAGGCAAGCGTAAACCCATGACCAAATCCCCCACAGCCCGGCGCGTGAACGTCAGCGACTATGTCATCATCGGCGTCCTAGTCGCTATGATTGCAGCATTTTCTCTGGCATCCGGCAGTTTCCTGTCGCTCGCCAATGCGTCCATCCTGCTCAACCAGTTGCCCGCGCTGATCCTTGTGACCGTTGGCATGACGCTAGTGATGCTGGTCGGCGGTATCGACCTGTCCGTCGGCTCGCTGGTGGCGCTCAGCGCGGGCGTGCTGGGCATCGCGGTGACGAGTTGGGGCATCCCCTTGCCGCTCGCCATGGCGCTGGGCCTGCTCGTCTGCGCCATCGCCGGACTGCTGAGCGGCGCGCTTGTCAGCTTCGGCCGCCTGCCCAGCTTCATCGTGACGCTGGGCATGCTGGAGGCGGCGCGCGGCCTCGCCTATGCGGTCAGCGGATCGCAGACCATCTATATCGGCCAGTCCATAGAGGGCCTCGCCCTCCCCATTTCCTGGCTGGGCGTGTCGCCCGCCTTCCTGATCGCCGTCGCCATCGCCGCGATCGCCTGGCTGATCCTGAAAAAGACCATCGCGGGACGTCACCTGATCGCCATCGGCACCAATGAAGGCGCAGCGCGCGCGTCGGGCATCGAGACGCGCCCCTACCGGCTGGCGGTGTTCGCGGTGTCCGGCACACTTGCCGGCCTCGCCGGCATCTTCAACGCCGCCTATCTCGCCGCCGCCGACCCCAATGCCGGGTCGGGGCTGGAACTGTCCGCCATTGCAGCAGCGGTGATCGGCGGCACCAGCCTCAACGGCGGGCGCGGATCGATCCCCGGCGGCCTGATGGGCGTTCTGCTGATCGCCATCCTGCAGGGCGGGTTGGCACAAGTGGGGGTCAGCGAACCCTATAAGCGGGTCATCACCGGCCTGGTCATCATATTGGCGGTGCTGCTGGACAGCTGGCGCAGCCGCAGGATCTAGGCCGCGCTCTACGGCGTGATATCATAGCGCGCATATTGCGCGTCGAGCGGCGGCTTCCGGCGACGCACGATCGGCATACGCAAGACAGACATTGCTCAAGCGCCGACATGCTCCGGGATGGAGTTTCCGAAAAGGCCGATATGCGAAGAGAAGTTGGTGCGCCCGGCAGGACTTGAACCTGCGACCATTCGCTTAGAAGGCGAATGCTCTATCCAGCTGAGCTACGGGCGCGTCGGATCGGCCCATAAAGCATTAGCTTGTTGGGGCAAACGGGTTTGATGCATGATCGGTACGCGGCCTTGTCATGCCCCGCCCCTTGCATTGGCGAAGCGGTGGGATATGCATCGGTCATGAGCACGCAACCAGTCCAAGTCGACGCCGCCAACCTGGGGGGACGCCCCCTTCGCTATTATGACATCGTCATGGCGGCCTTCGTCGCGATCCTGCTGTTGTCCAACATCATCGGCGCGTCGAAACGCGCGACGCTCGACCTGCCGCTGATCGGGCCGTGGTCATTCGGTGCGGGGGTAATGTTCTTTCCGATCAGTTACATAATCGGCGATGTTCTGACGGAGGTTTACGGCTATGCCCGCGCCCGCCGGGTGATCTGGGTCGGCTTCTCGGCGCTCATCTTCATGGCGTTCATGAGCTGGGCCGTCGTCGCCCTCCCCCCTGCCGAGGGCTGGCCGGGGCAGGCAGCCTATGAAAGCGTGTTCGGCAATAGCTGGCGCATCGTTCTTGCCTCCATCACCGCCTTCTGGGCGGGGGAGTTTGCCAACAGTTTTGTGATGGCGCGGATGAAGGCGATGACGGACGGCCGCCACCTGTGGATGCGGACCATCGGGTCGACCATGGTCGGACAGGGCCTGGACAGCCTCATCTTCTACCCCCTCGCCTTTTACGGTCTCGCAGGCTGGCCCATCGAACAGCTGTGGCAGGTCGTAGTGTCGCAGTTCATCATCAAGACTGCGTGGGAGGCGTTGCTGACGCCCGTGACCTATGCGGTGGTGGGAACCCTCAAGCGGCGCGAGGGCATCGACGTGTTCGACGCAAAGACCGACTTCAACCCCTTCAAAGCAAACGTATAATCAGGCCAGCTTTAGCCGGATCTCTGCCGCCAGGCCGGTGCCGCCGGTTCGGTTGGACAGGCTAAGATCGCCGCCCTCCGCGCGCATCACCGCGCGCACGAGGGCGAGGCCGAGGCCCGATCCGCCAGTCTCCCGGTTGCGCGACTGCTCCAGCCGGGTGAACGGCTCCAGCATCTCGGGTATGCGCGCTTCCTCTATGCCGGGCCCGTCATCCTCGACACGCAGCACGGCCTCACCGTTTTGACTAACCACGGATACCCGCGCATTGCCGCCATATTTGATGGCATTGTCGATCAGGTTGCGGACCGCGCGGCGGATGGCGGGGGCGTGGACGCTCACGATGGCGCGGTCGGACTCCACGAAGACGCTGTTCGCGCCCATCGCCTCGAAATCCTCCGCCACCGCTTCGGCCAGCGCAGACAGGTCCACGCGCTGCGGCGGCTTGCGGTCGCTGCCTGCACGGGCGAGGGCGAGGATATCGTCCAGCATCTGGTTCATATCCTCGATGGTGCTCGTCATATGCTGGCGTTCCTCGACATCGTCGACCGACTCCACGCGCAGCCTCAGCGATGCCAGCGGCGTGCGCAGGTCGTGGCCGATGGCGCCCAGCATATGGTCCTTTTCCGCCAGCATCGCGCCGATGCGCGTGTGCATGTCGTTGAAGGCGCGGGTCAGTTCGCGCACGTCGCCCGGCCCGCGTTCGTCGAGATGGGCATTGACCGCATTGGGGCGATAGTCGCGCGCGGCGGCGGTCAACTGGCCGAGCGGCGCGGAGAGGCGCTTGGCGATCCAGAGCAGCGGCAGCAGCACGGCGGCATAGATGAGCAAAGTCTGCCAGATCAGCAGCCGCGCGATGGGTGGGCCACCTTCACGGACGCGCGACGTGGTGACGAGCCATTTATTGTCGGGGGTCTGCACCGCGAGATGGAGGCGGCTGCCATGCCCGCGCTGATCGCGGTCTGGCCGCGCATTGACGCGTTTCAGCCGTGGCGGCGGTGGCGGGCCGGAGTCGACATAGGCGACGACTTGCCGGACCTCTATGCCCGCATTCTCGAACATCTCCGTCGCCCGCGCCGCTATGGCCGGTTCGACCCGCCCTTTCGGCACGGGAGCCTTTGCCATGACCTCCACCCGGCCGCGAAATTGCGGCGGTGCTGGCGGCCGCGGCGGCTCGGGCGGCTGCGGTGGGTGAAGCCGGGAGTCGGCCGGATCCATGGCATCGATGATGCGGAGCGTGGCGGGCGCCGCGCTCACCGTCACCCACTGACGGCGATTTTCCTGCACGAGCAACGCAAAGCTGATCGCCTGTGCCGCAAGCAGCAGCAGCGCCGCCACCACGACCAGGCGGGAGGCGAGCGTAGTGGGCGTCAGCCGGGCGATCAGCGCCTTCACGAGCGGGTGACGTCGGAGGAAAGCATATAGCCCCCGCCCCACACGGTCTTGATCAGGGTCGGCACCTTGGGATCGGGTTCGATCTTGCGACGCAGGCGGCTGATCTGGTTGTCGATGGCGCGGTCGAAGGGATTGGCCTCCCGGCCTTGCGTTAGGTCCAGCAACTGGTCGCGCGTCAGCACCTGTCGCGGCCGTTCCAGAAAGGCGACGAGCAGGCGATAGTCTGCGGTACTGAGCGGGATGCCTACACCGTCCGCCCCGGTGAGTGTCCAGTCGTCGGTGTTGAGCGCCCATTCGCCGAACACGAAGCGGCGGGCGGGCGGTGCCGCTTCCCGCGCGGCGCCTGCACCGGCGCGGCGCAGGATGGTCTTGATCCGCGCCACCAGTTCGCGCGGGGAAAAGGGCTTCACCACATAATCGTCAGCGCCCATTTCCAGGCCGACGATACGGTCCGTCTCCTCCGACCGGGCGGTCAGGAGGATGATCGGCATCTCGCCCTTTTCGCGCACATGACGGCACAGGCTCAGGCCGTCCTCGCCGGGCATCATGATGTCGAGGATGAGCATGTCGATGGCGTTCGCGCCTAGCGCACGCCGGGCGCTCTCCGCGTCCGCCGCGCTCGTCACGCGGTAGCCGTTCTTCTGGAGAAAGGCGCTCAGCGGATCGCGGATCGACCGTTCGTCATCGACCAGAAGGATGTGCGGTTTCTGCACCTGTTCGCTTTCCCCGTTTTGCTCAGCCAAGGACATTGTCCCAAAGACATTGTCCCAAAGGCATTGTCCATGTGCCGCCCGGCGTCCCGTTGCAAGGGGCCGGGCGGGTTATGGAAGGGTCAGTCCTTTTGCGCGTCGCCGCGACGGCCCGGCCCCATGCCGCGCAGGCCGACGCTGGCGGCATCGCGCTCCGCGGCGCTGATCTTGCCGTCCTTGTTGCTGTCGATGGTGTCGAACAGTTTCAGCGGACGTTCCATGAACTGCGCCTTGGTGATGGTGCCGCGCATGCCCGGCCCCTTGTCATCACGCCCGAAACCGCGATGTCCAAAGCCCCTGTGGCCGCCATCATGCTTGCCGAAGTGCCTGCCACCGAAACCGGGCGGCGGGGGAGGAGGAGGAGGCGTCGCTGCACCGGCCGCGGGCGGTGCAGGCGGCGCCGGGGGAGCAGGCGGCGGGCCATCCTTGCGCTCACGCGCCGCGCCCCACTCCGCGCGGCTCAACTGACCGCTGCCATCCTTGTCGAGCGCCGCGAAGCGCGCGTCCAGGCGCTTTTCGCGAACGATCTTGCGATCCGCCTCGTCGAACACGCCGTTCTTGTCCACGTCCATCTCGGCGAAGCGCTTTTCGAGCGACGCAGTGAACTCGGCGCGGGTGACGGTCCCGTCCTTGTTCGCATCGGCGCCATCGAACAGCGGATGTCCGCGCGGCGGCGCGGGATGAGCTGGCGGGGCCGGAGGCGCAGGCGACTGGGCAAAGACCGCGCTTCCAGCGAGCAATGTGCCCGCGGCCAGCACCGACAAGAGCTTGGCGTTCATAACTCGGCATCCTTTCAAACTTCTGCGGCAGGGACATCGTCCCTTGCCGATGACACATCCTCTAGTCGGGCTTTGTCTCAGCCGATTGTCGAACATCCGGGAATTTGTCGCAAAATGTCGTGCACCGCCCGAGCAACATGAACAACGTACATATTCCATTCAGTTGGCGTGCATTATTCGGGGAGACAGCAACCCGGCAGTGACAGAAGCGAGTCTCAAGATACCGAGCCCATAAAGGCCGCTCGCAAATGTCACCCGAAGGTTGAATTTTTCAGGGCGATCTATACTAGGTTAAGTCTCGCATCCGCGCGGCGCGACCTTCGCATTGCAAAGGCAACGAAGACAACCCAGACGGGTGCGACTTCGAATTGGGGGCGCTATTTTCATGCAGCTATTGCCGATTCCGACCGACGGCGCCGTTCCTGAAGGAACGGTCGATGCCCGTTATTTGCTGGGCATGGAGCGCCTGCTGGTCGCCGTGCAGGAATTGTCACTCGTCCGCGATCTCGACGGTGTGCAGCAGATCGTCCGCAAGGTCGCGCGCGAGCTGACCGGCTGCGACGGCGCCACCTTCGTCCTCAACGACGGCGGCCTCTACTGCCATTATGCGGACGAGGATGCGATTGAGCCGCTGTGGAAGGGGCTGCGCTTCCCGCAGGAAATGTGCATCAGCGGCTGGGTGATGCGCAACCGCGTCCCGGCGATCATCCCCGACATCTATCAGGACGAGCGCATCCCGCATGAGGCCTATCGCCCGACCTTCGTCAAGAGCATGGTGATGGTGCCGATCCGCACGATGGACCCGGTGGGCGCGATCGGCAATTACTGGGCCTATACGCGCACGCCGACCGACACGGACATCCGCCTGCTGCGCGCTCTTGCCGACGCGACGTCGGTCGCCATGGAGAATGTCGCCGTCTATTCGGAACTCGAAAACCGCGTCCGGGCGCGGACCGAGGATCTGACGCGCGCGCATGAGGAAATCCAGAAGCGTGCCGTGACCGACGAACTGACCGGCCTGCTTAACCGGCGCGGCTTCTATGAGGCAGCCCGCAGTGCGATGGCGGAGGGCAGCCCCATACTGCTCGGTTATATCGACGCCGATGGTCTGAAGCGGGTCAACGACCAGCAGGGGCATTCGGCGGGCGACGCCATGCTGGTGGACATCGCCAAGGTGGTGCGCTCCGTCATCGGTCCGGACGCCATATTGGCGCGGCTGGGCGGCGACGAATATTGCGTGATGATCGTCGATCCCGCGATGGACAGCGGCGCCCTGCAACAGTCGCTGCTGGAGCGGATGGAGATGTTCAACGAGATGACGGGCCGTCCCTATCGCCTGTCGGCGAGCCTGGGCTGCATCGAAGTGACCGGCGCCGGTTTCGACGACCTGGACCATCTGGTGATCGAGGCGGACAAGCGCATGTATGCGGTGAAGCGGGCGCGCGAGACGCGCCGGGACTGACAGAAGGGCTGGAGCGGGTAGCGGGGATCGAACCCGCATCACAAGCTTGGAAGGCTAGTGCTCTACCATTGAGCTATACCCGCGTTGAAGCCAGCGCCGGCTCCTTGCCACCGTGCGCCCTCATCCGTCAATCCGCATTTGCACTGGCAGGACGGACCGCCCCGTGTAGCTGAATTGAAACGTGCCGCGCGCTGGTCTATGGGGGCCGTTCACATGCCCCGGTGTCCGCCGATCCGCCGTGATTCGCGCCTCCGGGGCAGTTTTTTCCTCCCGACTCGAGTAGGCACTGTAGTCATGGCGCGCCGCCGACAGATTTACGAGGGCAAGGCCAAGATCCTCTATGAAGGGCCCGAGCCCGGCACGATCATCCAATATTTCAAGGATGACGCGACCGCGTTCAATGCGCAGAAAAAGGGCACGATTTCCGGCAAGGGCGTGCTCAACAACCGCATTTCGGAACATGTCTTCACCCTGCTGGCACAGATCGGTGTGCCGACGCACTTCATCCGCCGCCTCAACATGCGCGAACAGCTCGTCCGTCAGGTCGAGATCATTCCCATCGAGGTCGTGGTGCGCAATGTCGCCGCCGGTTCGCTGTCCAAGCGGCTGGGCATCGAGGAGGGCACGCAGCTGCCCCGCACGCTCATCGAATATTATTACAAGGACGACGCGCTCGGCGATCCGCTGATCACCGAGGAGCATATCGCCTGTTTCGGTTGGGCCGGCCCCGAAGAAATGCACGATATCGCCGACATGGCGATCCGCGTGAACGACTTCATGAGCGGCATGTTCGCAGGGATCGGCATCCGCCTGGTCGACTTCAAGCTGGAGTTCGGCCGCGTATGGGACGGCGAGTTCGCGCGTGTCATCCTGGCGGACGAGATCAGCCCGGATGGCTGCCGTTTGTGGGATGCGGAAACCGGCGAGAAGCTGGACAAGGACCGTTTCCGCCGCGATCTGGGCGGCGAAGTGGAGGCCTATCAGGAGGTTGCGCGCCGTCTCGGTCTGCTGCCCGAAGGTGTCGACACCGCCGTCCTCGACATGGAAACGCACCGCAAGAAGCGGGGCAAGTAAGGCTTTGTCGGAGCGGGTTGCGGATCGCCGCGCCCGCTCCTAAAGGCAGCGGCATCAGCCAGCAGCAGGACTAGGATCGCCGATGAAGGCCCGGATTTTCGTGACGCTCAAGCCCGGTGTGCTCGACCCGCAGGGCAAGGCCATCCACAATGCGCTCGCGGGCCTCGGCTTCGGCGGCGTCAACGATGTGCGCGCGGGCAAGGTTTTCGAGCTGGACGTGGCCGACGACACCGACGACGCAGCCATCGAGGATATGTGCCGCAAGCTGCTCGCCAACACGGTGATCGAGAATTACCGGGTCGAGAAGCTGGGCTGAAAGGGCGTTCCATGAAAAGCGCGGTCATCGTCTTTCCCGGCTCCAACTGCGACCGCGACCTTGCCGTCGCACTGCGCGACGTCAGCGGCCAGGCGCCCACGATGGTCTGGCACGCCGACACCGGCCTGCCCGACGGGCTGGACGTCATCGCAGTACCCGGCGGCTTCTCCTATGGCGATTATCTGCGTTCCGGCGCGATGGCGGCACGCTCGCCGGTGATGCGCGCCGTGGCCGATGCGGCGGCGCGCGGCGTGACGGTGCTGGGTATCTGCAACGGATTCCAGATACTGACCGAGGCGGGGCTGCTGCCCGGCGCGCTGATGCGCAATGCGGGTCTCAACTTCGTGTGCCGCGACGTGGCGCTGACGGTCGCGAACACGCAGACGCTGTTCACCGGCGCTTACCGCACGGACGAGACGGTCCGCATTCCGGTCGCGCATCATGATGGCAATTATCAGGCGGACGCAGAGACTCTCGACCGTCTGGAAGGCGAAGGCCGGGTGGCTTTCCGCTATGCGGGCGGCGTCAACGGCTCGGCGCGCGACATTGCGGGTATCGTGAACGAGGGTGGCAACGTGCTGGGCATGATGCCCCACCCGGAACGCGCCATCGACGCGCAGCATGGCGGGACCGACGGGCGGCGGCTGTTCGAGGCGATGCTGGGGACGCTGGCGGCCGTTTGATCGAACGCCGGGAAGGGGGCGGTCGGCCCCCTGCCCTTTCACGTCATCTTGCCGTCAAAATAAAGTCCCCTTATCGGCGTCGCCCAGCATTTGCTGGCGGACCAGCGGGATCGGCGGGCCGCCATAGCTCAGAAACTCGTCGTGGAACGCCTTCCACGCAGCCCGGCCGCCGCGCGTCGCGGTCCAGTCCTCGCGCAGCTTGCGGATCATCAGCTTGCCCATCGTATAGTTGAGATAGGCCGGGTCGTAGGTGCCGCGCGCTGCCTGCTGCCGGGCATTTCCCTCGTCCTGATAGCATTGCTCCACGAACATCTTGCGCGACTGTTCCTGCGTCATGCCGCGCGCATGCATGCCGATGGCCGACAGCAGGCGGCAATCGCGGAGCAGCGCGTTGGAGATCTGGCCGATATGCGTTTCCGCCGCGCCTCCGTCGAGGCCCGCATCGTACATCATCTCCTCTGTATAATGCGCCCAGCCCTCGGCGAAGGCATAGCCGACGAACACCTTGCCGAACACGAAGCGTGAACGGTTGGCGTGCAGAAAATTGAGGAAATGGCCCGGCCACACCTCATGGACGGAGGTGAACAGCAAGTCCTTCTCGCCGGGGATATAGCCGTCCTGTACCTTCTTGGACCAGGTCGGATCGGGCGGTGAGATATAGTAGACGGACGGCAATCCCGTCTCATACGGCCCCGGAATGTCGATATAGGCCGAATTCTGCCGGTTATAGGGCGGCGATTCTTCAACCTGCGCCTGCTCGGTGCCGGGGATGGAGACGATATCCGCCTTCTGGACAAATGCCTTGAGCGCATCGAGTTGCACCCGCGCGGCGGCCACGACGCCGCCCTTGGGCTTGCGCGCATTCATCTTTTCCATGCATGCCGGGATCGTCCTACCGGGCGCGAATGTGGCGCAGGCAGCCTTGAGCGCATCCTGATTGCGCTTGAGGTCCGCGCGGCCGATGGCCTCCATCTCCGCAAGCGGCGTCGTCACCAGTTCGGTCGCGTCGAGCATGCGCGCAAACCGCGCCTCGCCCAGCGCGAAGTCGGTGGTGGCGGTCGCCCGGTTGCTCTCCAGCCAATTGGCAAGGTCGGCCATCGCCTTGGAAGCAGGGCCTGCCGCCGCGTCGAACTCCGCCTGCAATGCCGGGTCCTTGACCGAGGCGAAGGCCGCCTTGGCATCGCCGACATAATAGTCCGCCAGCCCCTTGAACCCAGCCTTGCCGAAGTCGATGAAGCTGACCGGCATCGGCACCTTCAGATTGGCCTTGATCTGCGCGGCGGCGGTCGGGACCGTTCTGGCGAAGGCGATGAACGCCTTCATCCGCGTCGGCGCATCGGCATAGGGCCGCGCGATGTAGACATTGGGGTCGAGGCCGTTGCCGATATAATAGGCCGGGTTGCTGCGCGGCTGGTCGGCGTCGGACAGCCAGAACAGCCGGTTGCGCGCGACGGAGACCAGATAGTCCCGCTCGAACTTCTGCTCCGCCGTCAGCGATGCTGCGTCATAGGCGCGCGCATCCGCGATGGAAGCCGTCAGGAAATCCGCCTCGTTCTTCAGCCCTGCCTCGCTCCAGTCCGGCAGCTTGCCATCATATTCGTGGCGACCCTGATAGACCGCGAAATACGGCTCGTGGCGGAACATGCCTTCGATGAAGGCATCGCGGAAGGCGGTCCATTGCTGACGCGCCGGTTTCGATGGCGGCGGCGTGGCTGCCGCTTGCGTGGCGGGACTCGTGTCCGAAGTCGCGGTGCAGGAACATAGAGCAAGGCCCATGGCGGTCATGGCGAGGAGCGCACGCTTTCGAATCATCAATATACCTTTCGGCACGAACACGCCCTTCCCCTCCGGCCATGATGTTGCGCGCCGCCTTGCTTGTCCACCGCGTAAACGCGTACCGGGGTTGGAGGCCGACCGTTGCGCTCGCTCAATATTTCGCTCGCGACCGATGAGCACAAGTTGATTGCGCACCGCGTTCCGCTCGGCCAAGGGGGCGCCATGGAAAAGGCCGCACCAGCGCCGGGCACCCCCGTGCCGTCGCATCCCATTCGCATACCCGCTTTCCGTGCTTTCCTGATCGTGCGCTTTGCCACGATCATCGGCCAGCAGGGCATGGTCCTCATCATCGCCTGGCAGGCCTATAATATCGCGCGCCAGACGATGAGCGCACCCGCCGCGGCGTCGCAGCTTGGCCTGATCGGGCTCATCCAGTTCGTGGCACTGTTCGCGATGACGCCGGTGTCCGGCCTGATCGCCGACAGGTTCAACCGGCGGCGCATCGCGATGGCGACCACCTGCGCGCAGCTCACCAGCGCGACCATCCTGATGATCGCGAGCTATGAAGGGTGGATCAGCCTGCCGCTGATCTTCGGCCTGGCCGCGCTGCTCGGCGTCACGCGTGCCTTTCAGGGGCCGTCGCTGGGGTCGCTGACCGCCAATATCGTACCCGCTACCCTCCTTCCCCGCGCCTTTGCACTTAGCAGCATCGCCTGGCAGTCGGGTGCGATCATCGGCCCCGCGATCAGCGGTTACGCCTACGCGCTCGAACCCTATTATGCCTATGCCGCCAGTTCCGTGTTGTTCATCATCGCGCTCCTGTGCCTCATCAGCATGGGCCATGTGAAACAGGCCGAACCTGACCGCACCCGCCATCCGCTGAAACAGATCGTCGACGGCCTCGCCTATGTGAAGCGCAACCGGCTGGTGCAGGCGACGATCACGCTGGATCTGTTCGC
>JBEVNC010000070.1:0-3057 GCA_040508315.1 Sphingobium sp. | reverse complement strand
TCGAGCGCATCCCCGGTGCGCAGGGTGCACGAGACGCTGGGCAAGGGCGGCAGTTCGCTGGCCTCGAGCGGCTCGTCCGTCAGGAACAGGTGCGTGCGGCAGGTAATGCCCAGCCCCGCATTGACGGCGGCGCGCAGCGTGGTGAGATTGGGCGTCTCCACCGCGATGCGATAGGGGATGCCCGCCTCCTCCACCGCGCGGAGCGCCGCCTCGCGAAAGCGGCAGGGGGATTCGAGCACGGCGAGCGGCAGGATGTCGCGCTTCAGCAGGTCGGCATTGCCATACCAGGCCATGGGCGCGTGGGCGATGGCGTGCGGGTCCTGCGGCCCGGCAAAGCCCAGCACGATGTCGAGCTGGCGCCGGTCGAGCAGGCCGATAAGCTCCGCCGTACCCGCGACCCGCGCGAAAATCTGCGCCTCCGGGTGCAGCTCGGCAAAGCGGGCGAGGAGGCCGGAAAGCAGCGTCTCGGCGAAATCCTGCACCATGCCGACCCGCACGGTGCCGGCAAAGCGGCCGGAACTGACGGCGGCGACGGCCTCGTCATGCAGGGTCAGGACGCGGCGCGCATAGTCGAGCAGCAACTCGCCCGCCGGGGTCAGGATCAACCGGCGGCCCTCCCGGCCGAACAGGCTTTGCTGCAACAGTTCCTCCAGTCGCTTGATCTGAAGGCTGAGCGCGGACTGGGTGATGAAAACCTGCTCGGACGCATTGAGCATCGAGCCTGTCTCGACGATGGCGACGAAACTGCGCAAAAGATTGGTGGGCAGGTTGACGGGCATGGCGATCCTTGGTCGGGGGCAGGTCTTGCGCGATGCCTGGGCGGCCGTCCGCCTGGCGCCTGCGATTTGCTTATGAGCCTATGTCATAGATAAGCGACGAAACTCAATTGATTTGGTAGATATGATGGCCTTGGGTGCGGGGGACTGGTGCGTTCCCCGCGATGAGAGGCCTGATGAATGCCATGACAAAGCCGAGCGAGGCCGCCGTGGACCTTGCGCCCCTACGCGATTTCGTCGTCGGCTTCGGCGCGCTCGTGGACGGCGCACGGTCGGAGCGATCGATATTGCAGTCCGGCGCCGCGCTGCTCGAAGCGCTGGTGGCGCATGACGGCTGGCTGCCGGACGCCTATGCCCAGCCCGACCCAGATCGCTATCGCCAATATCTGCTCCATTGCGACAGCCAGGAGCGGTTCAGCGTCGTGTCCTTCGTCTGGGGACCGGGGCAGTCGACGCCGGTGCACGATCATCGCGTCTGGGGACTGGTCGGCGTGCTGCGCGGCACGGAGCGGGTGCAGCGCTATGCGCGCAGCGACGACGGCGTGCTTACGCCGCTTGGCGAGCCCCAGCTGCTGCACAGCGGCGAGGTCGACGGCTTCGGCCCGGAAACCGGCGATTTCCATCAGGTCGCCAACGGGCGGAGCGACGGGCCGTCGGTCTCCATCCATGTCTATGGTGGCAATATCGGCGCCGTCCACCGCGCAACCTATGACGAGACGGGGCAGGAGAAGCCCTTCGTCTCGGGCTATTCGAACGACACTCTCTCCAATCTATGGAACCGATCGATCCCATGACCACGCCTGCGCAGATACGCCTGTCCCTCCTCGCCGGTCGTGAGATCGCCCTCATCGACGTGCGCGAGGAAGAGCTGTTCGCCCGCGCCCATCCATTGTTCGCGGCGCAGATCCCGCTTCGGCTGATCGAGGCGGAAGCGCGCTATCGCATCCCCCGCCTCGCGACGCCGGTGGTCGTCTATGACGATGGGGAAGCGCTGGCCGCAGAGGCCGCGAACCGGCTGCGCGCGCTCGGCTATAGCGATGTCGCTCTGCTGGACAGCGGTCTTTCGGGCTGGCGCGACGCAGGCTATGAACTGTTCGAGGACGTCAACAGCTATTCAAAGGCCTTTGGCGAGCTGGTCGAGCATAATCGTCACACCCCCTCGCTCCCCGCCGAAGAGGTTCGCGCGCTGATCGAGGAGAAGGCGGACATCGCGATCCTCGATGCGCGCCGCTTCGATGAATATGCGACGATGAGTATCCCGACCGGCATCAGCGTGCCCGGCGCCGAGCTAGTGCTGCGGGCGGGCAGCGTCGCGCCGGACCCCGACACCACGATCATCGTCAACTGCGCAGGCCGGACGCGCAGCATCATCGGCGCACAATCGCTCATCAACGCCCGCATCCCGAACCGGGTGTTCGCGCTGCGCAACGGCACCATCGGCTGGACGCTTGCGGGACAGGCGCTGGAAACCGGGCAGGATCGGCGGGCGGCTCCCGCAGATGGCGAACAGGCGGAGGATGCCCGGACAAAGGCGCGCGCCGTCGCCTACAAAGCCGGTGTCAGACGCCTGTCATTCGCCGAGCTCGACGCGCTTGTCGCCGATGAGGCGCGCACCCTCTATCGCTACGACGTTCGCCTGCCGGAGGCTTATGCGCAGGGCCATCTCCCCGGCTTCCGCAATGCGCAGGGCGGGCAACTCGTGCAGGAGACCGACCATTATGCGCCCGTGCGCGGCGCGCGCATCGTGCTGGCGGACGACGACGGATCGCGCGCGGACATGACGGCCTCCTGGCTGGCGCAGCTGGGCTGGGAAGTCTTCATATTGGACGAGCCCTTTGCAGGGCCGTTGGAGACGGGCGCGGGCGAAGGACCGCCGCCGCGCGGCCCGCAAGGCCGCTATCGCCGCCCCTATGAAGGCACGGACAACAAGGCAGCGGCGATGCAGGCCTATCTCGATTGGGAATATGGCCTCGTCGCACAACTCGAACGCGACGGCACGCATGGCTTTTTCGTGATCTAGAGCATTTTCGAAGCAGATGGCATCATCTGCTGGCTTGGAAAATGCGGAAAAGAAAAGACCAGGGTTCGTGACCCCCTCGGACGAGGATGGCCCCGGTTACAGGTCGAGGATGCTGGGCGTAAGCCGCAGCGCGCCCAGCAGCAGCGCGGCCGAAGGGACGAGCCACCAGGACACGCCGCGCAGATAGGCGCGCATGCCGCCGCGCAGGCGCGCCGCGTAGATGATCGCGCCGGTCGCGCACAGCCCGCTCAGCAGCAGGCC
>JBEVNC010000069.1:0-5767 GCA_040508315.1 Sphingobium sp. | reverse complement strand
GCCAGATCGTGCCGCATCGAGAAGGCCGTGACCGGCGCCTCCTCGACGATGCTGTTCCACGCCTGACAATCCTCGCACTGCCCCTGCCACCGGGCCGCGACAGTGCCGCATTGCTGGCATACAAATTTACGCTTCGCTTTCGCCATGCCGCCCTCATATCAGAACGGATGGGGAACGCCAGTAGGAGCGACGCGCCATCGGCGCACCGCCCCTCACCCGGTTCAGCTGCCGAAGCGGTAGCGCAGACGCGCACCGAAGATACGCGGCTCGCCCGGAATGCCTCCCTCGAACCCGACCGACGTCCAACCGTTCACGATGGCCAGACGCACCCGCTCATTGGTGACGTTGGTGATAAACAGCGCGATATCGACCGGCCGCCCGAACACCGAGTTCCAGCTGGCGTTCAGGTTGAGCAGGTCGCTGGCCGGGAGCGTCCCCTTGGGGTTGCCCGACACCGCCACCTGGCTGTCCGTATGCGTAAAGGTCGCACCGACGCTGATCTTGCCGATATCGTCGGCATCCAGCGGCAACGTGTAGGTGCCCGTCAGCGACACGCGGTTCTTGGGGGCCAGCGGCAGGACGCCGCCGGTCGCGGGCGGGTTGAACCGCGAATAGGGGCTGCCCGCCGGGAGCGCGGGCAGGACGATCGACTTCAGCTTGGTGTCGAGATGGGCATAGCCCGCATCCAGCTTCAGCCCCGTGAACGGCGTGATCGACGCGTCGACCTCCACGCCCTTGATCGAAGACTGACCGGCGTTCAGCGTTGCGCTGGCGCCCGCAAGGCCCGACGTCGCGGTCGGCAGCACCGTCACCTGAAGCTGCTGGTCGGTGAAGTCGTTGTAGAAGGCCGCCACATTGAAATAGCCGCGCACAAAGCCACTAAAGCTCGTCTTCGCGCCGATTTCATAGGTGTCCAGCTTCTCCGGATGGAACTTCTCGAACCCGACGATATTGGGGTTGATATAGCCCTGACGATAGCCTCGCGACCATTTGCCGTAGACCAGCACGTCCTCGACGGGCTTGATATCCACGCCCAGGACCCAGGTCGGCTTCTTGGACGATTGCGAGAATTCCAGATGGCACTCGCTGCGGTCCTGCACCGTCTTGCCGCGACCCAGCACCGTGCCGGGATAGACGAGGTTGTTGGTGCAGGTCGCGATGGGCGTATTGGGCTGGTCGAACAGATAGCGCAAATTCTCGCTGACCGCCGACGTCTTGTCCCAGGTATAGCGAATGCCGCCCGTGACGCTGACCGCATCGATGATCTTGTACGTCGCCTGCGCGTAAGCCGCCTTGTTGGTGGTCGAAATCGTCCAGGAGGTGGAGGTCAGCGACCCGTTCACGCCCGGCACGCCATTCTGGCACTGGAAGTTGAGATAGTCGGTGCAGCTCAGGTTGATCGGATTATGCACCGCCGAGCGCGACAGCGGACGGCTCAGCTCGATATAGCCGCCGACCTGCCAGGTCAGGCGATCATCCTCGCTCCGGCCCTGAAACTGCACTTCCTCGGTAAAGCCGCTCTGCGCGGCGAGGTTGCGGCCCGGCGCATGGCTGGAAATGATATAGTTGAACGGACGTCCGGCGACCGGCGCGAAATTATCGCCATAGAGGTTCTGGCGGGTCACTTCGCGATACTCGGCATAGCTGGCGATATTCTTGACCGTCAGCGTGTCCGTCGCCTGCCAGGTGGTGGTGTTGATCGCCGACCACTGGTTGATGCGGTTGACCGGATTGGGATGGGCATTTTCCACGTCCCAATAATCGTCGCCGCGCGCATTCTGGCGGCCGATCTGGAGGCAGGCCTGCCGCGCCAGCGCCGCCGTCGACGACGCATTGCAATCGAACAGGCGGGGCAGCGTGCCGTTCGATTCCGAATGGCTGGCGCTGATGATCGTGTAGTTTTCCAGGTTCGCGGTCAGGTCCGCGACCACGCTGGCGCGCACCGCGACATAATCGACATCGCCGAAATTGTCCGGCCCGATACCGCTATGGTTGGTGAGGTATCCTTCACGGGTATTGCGGTCGATGCCGACGCGCACGCGCAAGCTATCGAGGATCGGCACGTTCACCACCGCCTGCACGCGCTGGAGCTTATAGTCGCCCGCCGACCCTTCGACGAAGCCTTCGAACCGGCTGGTCGGCTTTTGCGGGGTGAGCAGCACCGCGCCGCCCGTCGTGTTGCGGCCGAACAAGGTGCCTTGCGGCCCCTTCAGAACCTGCACATTGGCCAAGTCGAAGAACGCGCCCGGACCGGAACCGCTGCCGCCGGTCGTCGCACCCGTCGAACGCGGCGCGATGACCTCGGCGAAATAGACGCCGACCGATGGCGATGTCGCCGGGTCCTGCGAGAAGCCGCGGATCGCGAAGCTCGCCTTGTCGGGACCAAAGCGGCTGTTGCTCGCCAGCGACGGCGTATAGGTGCTGAGGTCGGACGCCGTCACGATGTTGCGATTGGCGATCTGCTCGGGCGTGAACACGCTGATCGAGATGGGAACGTCCTGAAGCCGTTCCTCGACACGCCGCGCGGTCACGACGATGTCGACATCGTCCTGCGCATAAGCGGGCAATATCTGCCCGGCGCCGACGAAAGCTGTAGTTGCGAGCAGCAGATTGCTGGCGATAGTACGCATGATCCTCCCCCAATTTCGGTTTAACCGTGTGCAGCCGATTCTGGACGGCTGTCATGCTCCCTAGAGCGGCCAGCGGGGGGCCATCGTCAACGCACAATTGCTAACCTTGCTTAGCCATTCCTCCATTTCGGTGTACCGATCGTCCGGAGAACAGCGGTCTCGTCCAAATCGCCTCACCGAACGGTCCGCCTTCCCCTCGCGCCCCGGATATCCTACATCCTTGGGCGATGAAGATCGCGAGCTACAATATCCGAAAGGCGATCGGCACCGACCGCAGGCGCAGCCCCGAACGCATCATAGAGGTGCTGAACGAGCTGGATGCCGACGTGATCGCGCTGCAGGAGGCCGACCGGCGCTTTGGCCAGCGTCATGCCGTGCTGACCGACCGGCTGCTGGAGGCGCACAGCGCCTATCGCACCGTCCCGCTCGCAATCCATGCCGGCAGCATGGGCTGGCACGGCAATGCAGTGCTCGTGCGCGAAGGGGTGCAGATCATCGGCCATGACGTCGTGCACCTGCCCTGTCTGGAGCCGCGCGGCGCGGTGAGCGCGGCGGTGTCGCTGGATGGCCTCGCGCTCAGGCTGTTCGGCATGCATCTCGACCTGTCGGGCCTGTGGCGGCGGCGGCAGGCCGCGGCGCTGCTCCACCATGTCGAGGTCGCCAATACCCATGGCCCCTCCCTGCCCACCGTGCTGGTCGGCGACACCAATGAATGGAGCCAGGGCGGCTGCTTGCGCGATTTCGGTCGGCACTTCACCGTCCTGTCCTGCGGCCGCAGCTTCCATGCGCGCCATCCCATCGCCAGCCTCGACCGCATCATGTTCAGCGAGGGGCTGGTGCTGCGCGACACCGGCGTTCACGCCTCCGCCACCGCGCGCAAGGCGTCAGACCATCTGCCCGTCTGGGCGGATCTGGTGGCAGGCTGATGACCGAAACCATTCGCTGCGCATGGGCCGATGGCGACGCCCTGATGAGCGACTATCACGACCGCGAATGGGGCGTGCCGATCCGTGACGGGCGCAGATTATGGGAAATGCTGGTGCTGGAGGGGTTTCAGGCGGGCCTGTCCTGGCGCACCATCCTCTACCGCCGCGAGGGTTTCCGCGCCGCCTTCGCCAATTTCGACCCGGTGGCGGTAGCCGCCTTCGGTCCCGATGATGTCGAACGGCTGATGGGCGACCCCGGCATCATCCGCGCCCGCGCCAAGATCGAGGCGACAATCGGCAACGCCCGCGCCTATCTCGCCATGCAGGACGGCGGAGAGGATTTCGCGCAATTCTGCTGGGCGTTCGTGGACGGCAGGACCATCGTCCATGACGGCCTGCATGTGCCGGGCAGCACCGACCTGTCGGCGACGATCTCCAAGACGCTGAAGAAACGCGGCTTCAAGTTCGTCGGCGCAGTGACGGTCTATGCGTGGATGCAGGCGGTGGGCATGGTCAACGACCATGCGCCCGATTGTTTTCGGCGGGGTATTTCGGACTAGCAGCCCCCCGCTTAGGATCAGCAGAGAGCGAGTATATCGCCATCTGTCGTCACCCCGGACTTGATCCGGGGTCCAGCTCCCAACGCTTTCAGGAAAAAGCGGGATCCCGGATCCAGTCCGGGATGACGAAGGAGGGCATCGCTCTATCCTCGCTGAGAATCGGCCCCCTTCAAAACCGCAATCGCTGCCTCGATCCGCGCCTTCGCCTCATCTCCGTGCATCCGCCATTTCCACAGGGGCTGACCATCCCACATCAGGAAATCGGGATCGGCCTGACCCAGTTCGCACAGCACGCGGGCCATGCCCTCCCAGATTCTCGCAGTCCGTTCGGCGTCGGCCTCAGCCGTCACAGACCCTCCCACAGGTCACGGATTCGACCGAAAAAACCGTTGGACTGCGGGCACTCCTCGCCGGTCTCGGTGGAGCGGAACTCCTCCAGTATCTCGCGCTGCCGCGCGCTCAGCTTGGTCGGTGTCTCGACCTCGACCTGAATGACCAGATCGCCGCGCCCGCGTCCCTGCAACACCGGCATGCCGATACCGCGCTGGCGAATTTGGCGGCCGGACTGGATGCCCACGGGGATCGTGATCTGCGTGCGACCGCCGTCGATCGCGGGCACTTCGATGGACCCGCCCAGCGCCGCCGTGGTGAAACTGATCGGCACCTTGCAGAACAGGTTCGCACCTTCCCGCTCGAAGATCGAGTGGCGGCGGACATGCAGGAAAATATAGAGGTCGCCCGCCGGAGCGCCGCGCGCCCCCGCCTCGCCCTCGCCGGTCAGGCGGATGCGCGTACCCTCGTCAACGCCCGGCGGCACGTCCACCTTGAGCGTCTTGGGCTTGTCGATGCGTCCCTCGCCCCGGCACGAACGGCAGGGCGTCTTGATACGCTGACCAGCGCCATGGCAGGACGGACAGGTCCGCTCGACCACGAAGAAGCCCTGCTGCGCGCGCACCTTGCCATGGCCGCCGCACGTGGGGCAGCCCTCGACGCTGGTGCCCGGCTGCGCGCCGGAACCGCCGCATGGCTCGCATTGCGCGGAGACCTCGACCGAGATCGTCTCCTGCTTGCCGTGGAACGCTTCCTCGAGCGTGACTTCCATGTCGTAGCGAAGGTCCGCGCCGCGCCGCGTCTGCTGACGTCCGCCGCCCTGACCGCCAAAGCCGCCCCCGCCAAAGATCGTCTCGAAAATATCGCCGATGTCGGAGAAACCGCCGCCGCCGCCGAAACCCTGCGCGCCACCGCCGCCGCCACTGGCCGCGTTGGTGAACGCCTCATGCCCGAACCGGTCATAGGCCGCGCGCTTCTGCGGGTCCTTGAGGCAATCATAGGCCTCGTTCAGCGCCTTGAAGCGATTCTCGCTGTCGGTGCAGCCCGGATTCTTGTCCGGGTGATATTTCATCGCCAGCTTGCGATAGGCCGTCTTGAGCACCGCGCCATCGGCGTCGCGCGAAACTTCCAACCGCACGTAAAAATCAACGTCCGCGTTCATATCAAAACCCTCTCCCCTTCAGGGGAGAGGGCCGGGGAGAGGGGGAGTGGGGAACTGCTATGTTGGACTTTCAAGGCCGATGCTGCGGCCCGCGCCCAGCCCGCAGCCCCGGAGGGGCGGGGGTGTTTTTTTTTAAACCGCGCGTGGTTTTTTTGAGGC
>JBEVNC010000093.1:0-3346 GCA_040508315.1 Sphingobium sp. | reverse complement strand
CAGACGCCGCATGGCGCGATGCTGACGCACGCGGCCTCCTACGAACTGTCGGTCAAGCTGGCCGACGATGCGGAGGTGCAGGCGCTCAACGCCGCCTATCGCAACAAGGACAAGCCGACCAACGTCCTGTCCTTTCCCATGCTCCAGCCCGGCTTCATGGAAGCGACGGGCATGGCGGACGACGGCGAGATATTGGTGGGCGATATCGTGCTCGCGCATGAGACCTGCGTGCGCGAGGCCGGGGAGAAGGGCATCGAGTTGGAGGATCATGCGGTCCACCTGATGATCCACGGCGTCCTCCACCTTCTGGGCTACGATCATGTCGGGGACGAGCATGAGGCGCGGGAGATGGAAGAGATGGAAACACGCGCTCTTGCGTCGCTGGGCATCGCTGATCCATATGGAGAGGATTGAGGGGCGCGTCTGACGCGTCCCGCTCACTTGGGAATATAGCGCGACATGGCCGAAACCGGCACGTCCTCCTCCTCCAATGCCAAGGAAGCGGACAGTAGCAGCGAAGGCGGACGAATCTGGCGGGGCCTGCGGGCCCTGCTGTTCGGAGAAGAAGCGGAAACCACGCTCCGTGAGGAGCTGGAACATACCATAGACGAATATGAGGGCGAATCGGCGGCCAAGCCGGTCAAGGGCGACCTGTCCCCCATCGAGCGGCAGATGTTCAAGAATCTGCTGCATTTCTCCGAGCATGACGTCGATGACATCGCCGTGCCGCGCGGCGAGATCACCGCCATATCGCAGGATGCCAGCTTTGCGCAGTTGGTCGCGCTGTTCGCGGAGACGGGGCACAGCCGTATCCCGGTCTACAAGGACAGCCTCGACACCATCACCGGCATGATCCACATTCGCGACGCCTTCGCCATATTGGCCGATGGGCGCGTGCACCCGGATTCGCTCGACGAACTGATCCGCCAGCCGCTCTACGTGCCGCAAAGCATGGGCGTGCTGGACCTGCTCGCCGAAATGCGGGCCAAGCGCACCCATCTTGCCATCGTCGTCAACGAATATGACGGCACGGACGGCCTGCTGACCATCGAGGATGTGGTCGAGGAGATCGTCGGCGAGATCGAGGATGAGCATGACGAGGAGCCAGAAGTGCTGCTCGTCGCGCATGAGGGCGGCTGCTGGGACGCGGATGCGCGCGCCGAACTGGACGATGTGGCGCGAGAGATCGGCGACGCGTCGCTGGCCGATGTCGAGGAGGATATCGACACGCTGGGCGGCCTTGCCTTCGTGATCGCGGGCCATGTGCCGGCACCGGGCGAAATCCTGCTGCACGAGGGTAGCGGCTGGCGGCTGGAGATCATCGACGGCGACACGCGGCGGGTCACGCGGCTGCGGCTGCATCCTCCGGTCGTGGAGGCGGTCGAGGAGGAATAGGACGGTTGGGGGCATGCGCCGGGTGGGACCGGCGCATGCGGTATAATCTGGGGGGCCAGTCAGAATATGGGGATATTGCATAGGTTTCGTCGTGGGCGCCTGTCCGGCAACGCCGTGCTGGGATGCCTGCTCTTTTCGGCAACGCCTGCCCTGTCGGCGCCCGCGCCGGTGGAGCCGCCCAAGGCCATCGCGATGGAAAGCTGGGAACAGCCCGGCGACTATCCGGAACGCGAACAGGTGCTGCAACTGGGCGGCACGGTCGCACTGACGCTGACCGTGCGCGCCAATGGCATGCCGTCCAAATGCGTGATCGCAAAACCGAGCAGCCTGCCCAATCTCGACCGGGCGACCTGTCCGGTGGTCATGCGCTCGGGCCGGTTCGAACCGCCCGCATCGCGCAAGTCCGTAACCTTCCCGTTGGAGATCGCCTGGACGCCCAAGCGCGAAGTGGACACGGCGATGTTCATGCGCGTGGTGGAGGGCCTGTGCCCCGCACCGCCGACCACGACATGGGTCGATGCGAAGGCGAGCGCGAAGGACAAGGCCTATCCCAATGTCTATATCAAACCCTATGACACGGATTACTGGCGGCTGCTGAACGGCGGGCCGACCCAGATGAAGGCGCATGTCGCGAACAGCTATCGCGCGTGCGTCGGCCGGACCCTCGCCGCCGTAGCCGCTGCGCCGACCGCGATCATGACCGGGCAGCAATATGTCTCGTGCAGCACCTGCCGCCTCAATATGAGCGACCTTGCGCTCCAGCAGCCACGGTTGAAGCTGCTGGAGGGCCTGTCCTATCTCGCGCCCGAACGGGTGGAGGAACAGGACTGGCGCCGTGCGGCGGAGACGATCCGGGAGGCCAATCTCCTCATCTCCCGCGTCCAGCAGATGTATGTGAGCGAGGCGCGGGCGGGTTACCGTGAGAAGATCCGCCACCGCCAGAATGCGGATTCCAACATGGCGATGTTCGGCGCGCTGCTCGGCGCAGTGGCGGGGGTCGCCAATCCGACCGGCGCGGCCAGCGTCAACCAGCAGGTCACGAGCATGCTGATGGAGGCGGAGCGCACCAGCCAGGCCAAGCAGAGGCAGATCAATGCCAATATCAACCGCATGGTCAGATTGCCCGCCGCCGGCGTGCTGTCCGACGATGGCGTGCGCGTCACCGTGCCGCGCATCTCGCCCAAGAGCCTGAAGTCCGGCCCGACGAGCGACGCGACGGGTTATCTGCCGAGCGGGGCGATGTCGGGCAATTTCGCGCTCGACGCCATCGTGCGCATCACCACCGGCTCGGGCGGGTGGTGCACGGGCTCGTTCGTCGCGCCCCGGCTGGTCGCCACCAACCGGCATTGCGTGTTCGACGAAAACGGCAAATATTCCCATCCCAAGCAGATCTCGTGGCAATATATCGCGCCCGGCTATAGCGGGTCCGGCAACGATCCCGGCGTCGGCCAGGGCGACCGCAAATGGTATGTGTCGAAGGTGACCTATCCGCCGCAGGACCATTCGAACCGGATTTATGATTGGGCGCTGCTCGAGACTGCGACGCCATCGACCGTAGGCTATCTGGATGCAGTCGATCCCGCGACTCTGCCCGAGTTCAAGGATATCCGCGTCGCGGTGGCGGGCTATTCGAGCGATCTGAACGAGGGTCAGCAGATCACCATGGACTGGGGATGTCCAGCGACGCTGCTACCGGGCCGGGTCGACCATAGATGCTATTTGTGGAAGGGCGCGTCGGGCAGTCCGATGATCATCGTCAACCGGCCGGGCATGCGGCGCAAGCTGATTGGCCTGCAATCCTCGACCGAGGTGCGCTTCGATGCGCTGGGCAAGCAGATCACGGACCCTTCGCTCCAGAAACAGGGCGCAGCGGACCCCGAGTTCTTCAGGACGATCGCGCGGATCAAGAAGGAACAGCAGGCGAAATAGGGCGCCCTGCCGTGCATAGGAA
>JBEVNC010000091.1:0-4785 GCA_040508315.1 Sphingobium sp. | reverse complement strand
ATCGTTTGCCGGGACGATGGCCAGGCCCGAATTGGCGAGGATCGCCTTGCCCTGCTCGACGTTCGTTCCTTCGAGGCGGACGACGAGGGGAACCGACAGATTCACTTCTTTCGCCGCGGCGACGATGCCGTCGGCGATGATGTCGCAGCGCATAATGCCGCCGAAGATGTTGACGAGAATGCCCTTCACCGCGGGATCGGACAGGATGATCTTGAACGCCGAGGTCACCTTCTCCTTGGTCGCGCCGCCGCCGACGTCGAGGAAATTGGCGGGGAACATGCCGTTCAGCTTGATGATGTCCATCGTCGCCATGGCGAGGCCGGCGCCGTTGACCATGCAGCCGATGTCGCCGTCCAGCTTGATATAGGCCAGGTCGTACTTGGACGCTTCCAGCTCGGCCGGGTCTTCCTCGGTCTCGTCGCGCAGAGCCAGGATGTCGGGGTGGCGGAACAGCGCATTGCCGTCGAAGCCGAGCTTGGCGTCGAGGACATAGAGCTTGTCGCCTTCGCACAGGGCGAGCGGGTTGATCTCGATCTGCTCGGCATCGGTGCCGATGAAGGCTTCGAACAGCGAGGACGCGACCTTGGCGGCCTGCTTGGCGAGGTCGCCCTTCAGGCCGAGGGCGTTGGCGACGCTGCGGCCATGATGGGGCTGGAAGCCGGACGCCGGATCGACGGAGAAGCTGTGGATCTTCTCGGGCGTGTTATGCGCCACTTCCTCGATGTCCATGCCGCCTTCGGTCGACACGACGAAGGCCACGCGGCCGGTCGCACGGTCGACGAGCAGCGCGAGGTAGAATTCCTTGAGGATGTCGGCGCCATCCGTGACGTACAGGCGGTTGACCTGCTTGCCCTCGGGGCCGGTCTGGATGGTGACGAGGGTGTTGCCGAGCATGTCCTTGGCAGCGGCCTCGACCTCTTCCTTGGACTTGGCGAGGCGGACACCGCCCTTGGCTTCGGGAGCCAGTTCCTTGAACTTGCCCTTGCCGCGGCCGCCCGCATGGATCTGCGCCTTGACGACATAAAGCGGTCCGGGGAGCCGGTCGACGGCAGCGACCGCCTCCTCGACGCTCAGCGCGGCAAAACCGGCAGGGACGGGCGCGCCGAATTTCGCCAGCAGTTCCTTGGCCTGATATTCGTGAATGTTCATGGGATCAGCCTCTCGCGACAGAGTTGCAAAATGATGGTGGTTCCCAAGCATGTTTGGAACGGCCGGTCCAGCGGACTCGCTCACCGCAACATGCGAAGTTGCGAAGTTGCAGTGTGTTTGCGAAGGGTGGCGATGGTCGGAGGAGAGGACAGGATGGACAAGTTCTTCAGCATGGTCGCCGCAAAGATCGCGGCCTGGGCCGGTCAGCCGGCCGCGTTCATCATTGCGTTCGCGACCATCATCATCTGGGGGGTGTCGGGACCGCTGTTCGGATGGTCGGACACATGGCAGCTGGTCATCAATACCGGCACGACCATCATCACCTTCCTGATGGTGTTCCTGATCCAGAACGCTCAGAACCGGGATGGGGCGGCCATGCAGGTGAAGCTGGACGAGCTGATCCGCGCCGTTCAGGGCGCGCGCAACGATTTCATCGGGATCGAGCATTTGACCGATGCGGAACTGTGCCAGATCCGCGACGTCATCGAACAGAGCGAGGCGCGTGCCGGATCGGCCGATGGCAGCCCGCGTACCCGTGCGGAGGTGCTGTCCGGACTGCTGGGTCGTCGTTGACCCCCAACCCGGACCAGCGATTACCTAACCACCGACTTATCGGCAGCGCACATTGTTGCGGTCGATCTCTCGCCCGGCCAGTGCGCCTGCACCAGCCCCCAGCAGAGTGCCCAAAGTCTTGCTGCCACCCGGCGCGATGACATTGCCAAGGACGCCGCCCGCCAGGCCGCCGACGATGGCGCCCGTCGTGCCGTCCTTGCGCTTGCAATAATAACGGCCGCGGTTGTCCCGATAAAT
Organism: Sphingobium sp.; assembly: GCA_040508315.1. Lineage (GTDB taxonomy): Bacteria > Pseudomonadota > Alphaproteobacteria > Sphingomonadales > Sphingomonadaceae > Sphingobium. The sequence goes on along the minus strand of JBEVNC010000091.1, from coordinate 2,826 downwards.
CTGGTCATTGTCGCCTAGATAATAGCCGTCCCGACTCCGGTCGGAGGCGTAGCGTGGTCCGTCGCCGCCATAGCCGGTGCAGGCAGTTAACGAGAGCGCCGCGAAACCGGCGCACAGGATCGATTTGTTCATGGGGAGAATTCTCCTGCCCCGCCGAACGATCCATAGTCCGTTCGGCGGGTTAGTGCGTCAGGCGACCGGGGGGACGGGCGCACTGCGCGGCAAAGGCTGCCTGCCGCCTGCCTTGGCGAATTCGGCTGTTTTGAACTCCGAGCGCTTCTTGTCGGCGAAGTCCTTCAGTTCGTCGGTGCGACGCTTGAGGTCGGCACCGAACCGGTCGACGGCGCCGCTCTTGTAAAGTTGCCGTCCGGCGACGGCGGCGATGCCTGCGAAAACCAGAGCACGAAGCATGATGGACATCCTTTCCTTATGCGAATCAGACCGTTGAAACGCAGGATGCCAGGGAAAGGTTGCCGGGGCAGAACGGTCAGGCGGCTCGCTTCACCGCGCGGCGTTCAAGTCTGCCGCCGCGCGGATCAGCGCCTTCAGCGCCTCACCGTCAATCGCGTCCCCTTCGAAAAAGTCGATGGCGCGCCGGGCGTTGCCGTCGAGGCTGGCATTGAACAGGCCCGCCGGGTCGTTCAGCTTCGCGCCTTTGGCAAAGGTCATCTTGACGGCTTTCTTATAGGTCTCGCCAGTGCAGATCATGCCGCCATGATACCAAGTGGGCACGCCGCGCCATTTCCATTCCTCGACCACATCGGGCAGAGCCTCGTGCACCAGCGCGCGCAGCCGGGCGAGCGTTTCGCCCCGCCAGTCGCCCAGCTCCGCGATCCGCTCATCGATCAGCTGTGATGGCGATCTGCCGCCTTGTGGATCACTTTCCATCATCGCCGCTCCCGTCCTCACCGAGCACGCGGCGCAGGAAATCGGCGTAAATGTGCGCCAAAGCGCTCAGGTCCGCAATGGCCACGGCCTCGTCGCGCTTGTGCATGGTGGCGTTGTTCAGGCCGAACTCCACCACTGGGCACAGCCGCGAAAGGAAGCGCGCATCCGACGTGCCGCCGCTGGTGGACAATTCGGGCGTCAGGCCAGTGACGGCGGTGATCGCGGCGGAGATCATGCCGGACAGCGCGCCCGGCTGCGTCAGGAACGGCTCGCCGCTGATCTTTGCGGTCAGCGTGCCGCCCTCCCCCTCCGCCAGCGCGCGGATCCGCTCGACGAGGCTCGCCCCCGAATGCAGGTCGTTGAAGCGGATGGAGATGCGCGCCGTCGCGCGCGCCGGGATGACGTTGGTGGACGGATTGCCGACATGGATGTCCGTGATCTCGATATTACTCGCCTGGAACCAGTCGGTGCCTTCGTCCAGTATGACCGCGTCGATGACTGTCAGGATGCGCAGCAGGCGGGGAACGGGATTGTCGGCGAGATGGGGATAGGCGACATGACCCTGCACGCCTTCCACCGCGATCCACATATTGACCGAGCCGCGCCGCCCGATCTTCACCGTGTCGCCCAGCCTGTGGGCGGATGTCGGCTCGCCGACCAAACACAGGTCCGGCACCACGCCGCGCGCCGCCATATGGTCCATCAGGACCGGGGTGCCAAAGGTCGCAGCGCCCTCCTCGTCCCCGGTGATGATGAGGCTGATCGTGCCCGTCAGGCTGCGCACCCCCTCCGCTGCCGCGACGAAGGCGGCGATCGCGCCCTTCATGTCCACCGCGCCCCGGCCGTAGAGAAGCTCGCCGCGCCGCGTCGGGGTGAAGGGATCGCTGCCCCAGTCTTCGCCCGGCGGCACAACATCGAGATGCCCTGCAAAGGCGACATGCGGCCCCGCCCCATTGGTCCGGATCGCCAGCAGATTCTCGACCGGCCCGTCGGGAGCCTCGCCATCGACGAAACGTTCGACGGTAAAGCCGCCCGCTGCCAGCGCGCGGTCGAGCACGTCGAACACCGCGCCGGTGGCGGGCGTGACGGATTGCGCGGCGATCAGCCCCTCGGCGAGCGGCAACGGGTCCGGGATGGCGATGATATCATGCATGGCGAGGCGTTAGCGAATCGCCGCGCGCAAGGAAAGCAGCGCCGGATGACAGGAGGACCAAGCGTGCCAAGGATCGATCTCGACACCATCGCGCAGACGAACGTCACCGACTATCCCCCCGTGCACGCCGATATAGTGCAGGGCCGCTGGTATCGCCGCCTCTCGCCCGCCGCCGGGCTTACCGATTTCGGCGCGAGCCATGTGACGCTCAAGCCCGGCGCATGGTCGGCGCAGCGCCACTGGCATGAGGGGGAGGACGAACTGGTCGTCATCATTACGGGCGAGGCGGTGCTGGTGGATGATAGCAGCCGCACGATCATGCGGGCGGGCGATGTCGCGGCCTTTCCCAAGGATGACGGCAATGGTCACTGCCTCATCAATAAGAGTGCAGCGGACTGCATCTATCTGGCGGTGGGAGGACCGGGCAACGGGCCCTGCCACTATCCCGACATCGACCTTTACGGGGATGCCGACGGCTATACCCGCAAGGATGGGACGCCCGTCTGACTCAAGGCAGGGGCGGTTCTTTTGCCGCGATGATCGTTTCGACCCGGCGGGCGCAATCGGCCAGTTTCGAGACCACTTCCGGCCCCTTCAGCGACGGACGCGTTCTGGGATCGATCGCGCATAACGTGCCGAAGAAGCTGCCATTGGGCAGCCGGAGCGGAAAAGAGGCATAGCTGCGAAACCCGTAGAGCATAGGCGTGTGATGCGTGCGCCACTGCTGGTGTCCCGCCACATCGTCGATCACGATCTCCTGCCCGCAATCGCGAATCTCGTCGCAG
>JBEVNC010000085.1:0-3080 GCA_040508315.1 Sphingobium sp. | reverse complement strand
ACTACCATCTCGATCAACAGCGACCTCACGGTCGCGGGGGGGGGGCGGGGGGGGCCGCCCCCGGCCCCGGGGCGGCGGGGCCGCCCCGGCGCCCCCCCCCGCCCCCCCCCCCCCCCCCCCCCCCCCCCCCCCGCGACCGTGAGGTCGCTGTTGATCGAGATGGTAGTGCTGGCCCACCCCCAGCCCCTCCCGTCTACGGGAGGGGAGCAGAAAGCTTCAATCCGTGCGCGGACCCACCGGCAGGCTGAGCGTATAGGATAATTCCGATGACTGGATGGTCGAGCGGTGGCCGTCGCGGTGGATCAGCGTCACGCGGCCGAAGGCGGGGACGTTCGCGACAGCCGCCACCGAATCGACCCATTCATGCAGCGATGCGCGCAGGATCGCGACATGATCCTCCGCCGTATGCGAGTCGCCCGATGCCTCGACCTCGGCCGCCAGTTCGAGCACATGGTCGATGGTCGTCTGTACCTTGTCGGTCTGTTCGTTGCTCATGGCGGCTCCTGTTGTCGCTTTCGTCCGATGTGGGCGGAGGCGAGGGGTTAGGCAAGCGCGCCCCCGCGATCAGTCATGCCCGTGGTAGAGACAGACGCACGAGCAGGCCGCCGAGATCCTCGCTCTCGTCCAGCACGACCGAACCGCCATAGATTTCCGCGACGTCGCGCACGATGGCGAGGCCAAGGCCAGTGCCGGGCTTGCCAGTGTCGAGCCGCGCGCCGCGGTCGAAGATGCGCTCGCGCTCGGCAAGGGGGATGCCCATGCCGTCATCCTCCACAATGATGTCGATGAAGCGGCCGCCCGGTTGGACCGCTATGGTGACGAACACGCTGCCACCGCCATATTTGGCGGCATTTTCGACGAGGTTGCCGAGCAGTTCCTCCAGATCCTGACGCTCGACGCGTACCGCCGCCTCCCGGTCGCCGTCGCGGTCGATGCGGATGTCGGGATAGAGGCGGGCGACGGCGCGCTCCACCGCTTCGAGCGATGGCCAGATGATCGCACGCGCCTGCGCGGCGCCGCGTCGTCCGACCGCGCGGGCGCGGGCGAGATGATGGTCGATCTGCCGCCGCATCGTCGCCGTCTCGCGCATCACGGTCGGGCCGAGGTCGGACGTGTTGGCGGTGGCGGCGTTCATCACCACGGTCAGCGGCGTCTTGAGCGCGTGGGCGAGGTTGCCGGCATGGGTGCGCGCCTCCTCCGCCTGCTTCTCGACATGGTCGAGCAGGCCGTTCAGCTCCTCCACCATCGGGCGCACCTCGCGCGGCAGGGGTTCGGTAATGCGCGGCTTCTCGCCGTCGCGCATGCGGGCGATCTCCTGCCGGATCTTGCGCAAGGGACGCAGGCCATAGAACACCTGCAAGCCGGACAGCATGACGAGCCCGACGCCCAGCAGGGCGAAGCTGCGCACCAGCGTGGTGCGGAGCGCACCGATCTGCGCGTCCAGCGTGCTGCGGGCCTGCGCGGCCATGAATGCCCAGCGGGTCTTGCTGCCCGGCAGGATCACCTCCTGCTGCATCACGCGCAGGGGCTCACCGGGAAATTCACTGCTGTTGCGCACGGACAGGCCGTCGCTGCTCGGCGGCGCGACCTGGAGCGCGCGATCCCACAGGGAGCGGGATCGCCAGTCCTCATGCCCCTCACCGCTGATCTGGTAATAGAGGCCGCTGCCCGGTTCGAGGAAGCGCTGGTCGGCGAGCGGGCGGTTGAACAAGACTTCGCCCTCCGGCCCGATCTCCGCCGAACTGATCATCGCGGTCAGCACATATTGCAGACCGTCGTCGAAGCTGCGCGTCATGGCGCTGACGAGGATGCGGTCGAGCGCGATGCCGCCGCCCAGCAGCAATATGCCGATCCACAGCGCCGCGATCAGGATCATGCGGCGGCTGAGCGAGCCGGTCGAGCGGATCGGGGGGCTGTCCTGCGGGTCGGTCATGGGACGTCATCTGCCCCTTCCGCTCGGGCTGGACCAACGGGTGGCGGCTATCAGTGCGCCGGTTCGTCGAGGCTGTAGCCAAGGCCGCGAATGGTCGAGATCACGTCGGCGCCCAGCTTCTTACGGATGCGGGTCACGAATACCTCTATGGTATTGGAATCGCGGTCGAAATCCTGGTCGTAGATATGCTCGATCAATTCGGTGCGGCTCACCACCTTGCCCTTGTGGTGAAGGAGGTAGGAGAGCAGCTTATATTCCTGCGCGGTCAGCTTCACCGGCTCGCCCTTGAGCGTGACGCGGCCCGAGCGCGTGTCGAGGCGGACGTCGCCCGCGATCAGTTCGCTCGAAGCGTTACCGGAGGCGCGGCGGATCAGGGCGCGCAGGCGCGCGATCAGTTCCTCCGACTGGAAGGGCTTGGCGAGATAGTCGTCGGCGCCCGCGTCGAGGCCCGCCACCTTGTCCGACCAGCTGTCGCGCGCGGTGAGGACCAGTACAGGAAAGCCGCGTCCCTCCTTGCGCCAGCGGTCGAGGACGGTGAGGCCATCGATCTCCGGCAGGCCAAGGTCGAGCACGACCGCGTCGTAATTTTCGGTGGCGCCCAGGAAGTGCCCGTCCTCGCCATCGGTGGCGAGATCGACGGCATAGCCAGCGCCTTCCAGCGTGGCCTTGAGCTGCGGACCGAGGGTCGGTTCATCCTCGACGATCAAAAGGCGCATGACGTCCCTTCCTCCCTATTCAATTGTTCAGCGGCCCGACCGGCCGAGTATTTCGCCGGTGCGGCCGTCCACGTCGACCCATACGACATTGCGGTCGCGCATATATTTGAAACGATAGCGGTTGCTTTCGGCCAGGAATTCGGAGCCGAGATAATCGGCCTCGCCGCCCATCTGTTCCTCGACGCGGCGCTTCAGCACGGAAAAGGGCATGACGTTGCCCTCCAGCATGGCGCGGCGAACCGCGTCCTGATCGGTGCGGGACCGGGATGGAGGAGGCGGGCCGGGCGGCTGCGCGAAAGCGGACGGGATGGACCCTTCCGCCACCAGCGTCGCCGCCAGCGCCAGGGTCGCGATATGCTTGCTCATCATGATCGTGATGGCATAGCGGCCCCGCATTGAACAGCCGCTGAATGCAAACCGCCCGCCCGGCA
>JBEVNC010000084.1:0-8376 GCA_040508315.1 Sphingobium sp. | reverse complement strand
AGGGCAGCACGGCGTTTCCTCACCCTGGGCTCCTGCTTTCGCAGGAGCACGACAGCGTTCAACCGACGTCCTCACAACCCCTGCATATTATGGCTCTCACCCGGTATCCGCACCGTCAGGCTTCCCATCCCGGCTTTCAGCGTAATCTGGCACGACAGGCGGCTGGTCCGCGTCGCCGCGGCAGCGAGGTCCAGCATGTCCTCCTCCGCCTCGGTCGCGCGCGGCAGCTTGGCGAAATCGTCGCTGTCCACGATGACATGGCAGGTGGAGCAGGCCATCTGGCCCTCGCACGTGCCCTCCAGCGGCTGGCCCGCCGCCTGGCCGACGTTCAACAGATTGTCGCCGTCCCGCGCAGTCACCTTCTGCACCTGGCCGCCGTCAGAGCTGATGAAATTCACTGAGATCTGAGCGGCTTCGGTCATATAATCCTGTCCTGCTCACTAGCGGCGTCGCGGATGAGGCGCGCTGCCTCCTCCAGTTCAGCAATAGTCGTATAGCGGCCAAAGCCAAGTCTGATCGATGATCGTGCCTGCTGGTCGGTCAGTCCTATGGCGCGCAGCACATGGCTCGTCCGGCCGGAACCACTGGCGCATGCGGACCCCAGCGACATCGCCACGCCCCGGCAGGCGGACAGCAGTCGCGCCCCGTCGATACCATCTCGCCGAATGTTGAGATTGCCGCGATAGCGCGCCTCCCTATCACCATTGACGGTCCAGCCATCGAAGAGCCCGACCGCCGCGTCCCACAATGTCGCGACATGCGCTGCATCGGCGTCTCGCCGATCCGCACATAATTTGGCTGCGACGCCGAACCCGCTGCACAACAGGGGCGACAGTGTGCCGGACCGCAACCCCTGCTCCTGCCCGCCGCCATGGATCAGCGGCGGCAGGTCGATGCCGTCGCGCAGCCACAAGGCGCCGATCCCCTTCGGGCCGTGGATCTTGTGCGCGCTGATCGCCACCATGTCCGGCACCGCGGGCAAAGCCATCCGCCCAAAGCCCTGCACCGCATCGCACAGGAAAAGCGCGCCTGCCTTCGCCGCTAGGTCGGCGATGGCCGCGACAGGCTGGATAGTGCCGATCTCATTATTGACCTGCATGGCGATGACCAGAGCCGTGCGCGTGTCGATGGCGTCGGCGGCAGCATCCAGATCGACCAGTCCCCCCAGCCCCACCGGCAGCACGACCACCTCCATGCCCCGCGCCGCGCAGACCGCCACCGTGTCGATGACCGCCGCATGCTCCGTCGCGATGGTGACGATCCGCGTGCGCCCCGGCGGCGCGGCGGCGGCTGCGCCCTGGATCGCGATATTGAGCGCCTCGGTCGCGCCGCTGGTAAAGACCAGTTGCCCTGCGGGCAGGCCCAGCGCACCTAGGACGCGCGCCCGTGCCACTTCCACCTCGGCCGATGCCTGCCGCCCCATGGCGTGCGCGCTGTGCGGGTTGCCATAGCGCAGCAGCCCGTCGGTCATCGCCGCGATCACCTCCTGCGCGAGCGGCGTGGTGGCCTGATAGTCCAGATAGATCATCGCGGTCAGGCCTGTGCGATTTGCCGCCAGCGGTCAATGAACGCATCGACATCCGCCTGCGTCGTCGTCCAGCCGAAGCTCACCCGAACGACCTCCCCCGCCGTTGCATCGTCCCATCCCATCGCCGCCAGCACCGGACTGGTGCGCAGCGTGCCCGACGAGCAGGCGCTGCCCGCCGATACCGCGATGCCGCCTGCGTCGAAGCGGATGAGTTGTGCCCGCGCGCTGACCCCCGGCATGCGGTAGGAGGCGATGGTGGCGATGCGCGGCGCATCCGATGCCACCACGCTTCCGCCCATTGTGACAATCGCCGCATCCAGCCGCGCACGCAAGGCAATGGCCTCGCCATACCAGTCCCGCGAGGCCTCCAATGCCGCTGCAAAACCCAGGATTGCGGGCAGATTCTCCGTGCCGCCGCGATAGCCCAGTTCCTGGCCGCCCGACGCCCCAAGCCGGGTCAAATCCCTGACCAGCAAGGCTCCTGCACCAATCGGTCCGCCCAGCTTGTGCGCGCCCAAGGCGATGAAGTCCGCATCCGGCAACGCCAGCTTGCCCGCGCTTTGCGCACAGTCGCACAGCCACAGCCCTTCGCCCGCGCGAATGTCTGCCGCCAGCATCTCCGCCGACTGCACCACGCCGGTCTCGCTGTTCACATGCTGGACGGCAATGAGGGCATCGCTCAGGTCCACGCCGTCGAGGCGCACTACGCCGCCAGCATCGACCGGCAGGACCGCACTACCCTTCGCATGGCGCAGCACCGAATCATGCTCAGTCGCGCCGACCACCAGCCGCGCCGCCTTCGCATGGCGCACCGCCAGCGCGATTGCCTCGCTCGCTCCGCTGGTGAATATGATCGCCCCGCCCCAGCCAAGCGCCGCCGCCACCCGCCCCCGCGCCTGCTCCAGCGCTGCCTTTGCTCGCCGCCCGGCGGCATGGGGAGATGACGGATTGGCCCACGCGTCCATCGCCGCGATCACCGCTTCGCGGGCGGCGGGCAGCACGGGTGTCGTCGCTGCATGGTCGAGATAGATAGGTGCCGTCATATGCTCCGCATGGCCAGCCGGATCGACGCCCGTCAATCCTACATTGCGATAAAGACCGGACTGCCTATATAGGGCAGGCTCCCGCCCATGCCGACAGGCATGAGATTTCGCCATTTCTCAATATAATCAGGTGCCATGCCCGACGTCATCTTTCCCGGTCCCGAAGGCCGCCTGGAGGGACGGTTCAGCCCCCCGCCCCGCCCCCGCGCACCCGTAGCCATGATCCTTCATCCGCATCCGCACGGCGGCGGCACGATGAACGACCATATTACCCAGGCGCTGTACAAGACGTTCGTGAAGCGCGGCTTCGCGACGCTGCGTTTCAATTTCCGGGGTGTCGGGCGTAGCCAGGGCACGTTCGACAACGGCATCGGCGAATTGTCCGACGCAGCGGCCGCGCTCGATTGGGTGCAGAGCTTCCACCCGGAGGCGCAGACCACCTGGATCGCGGGCTTCAGCTTCGGCGCGTGGATCGCGATGCAGCTGCTGATGCGCCGTCCCGAAGTGCGCGGCTTCATCTCCGTATCGCCGCCCGCCAACATGTATGATTTCTCGTTCCTGGCACCGTGCCCGGCCTCCGGCATCATCGTGCAGGGCGCGTCGGACGAAGTGGTCAGCCCCGGCTCCGTGCAGCGCCTCGTCGACAAGCTGCGCACGCAGAAGGGCATCACGATCCATCACGACGAAATCCGCAACGCCAACCACTTCTACGAACATGAGCGCGACCAGCTCATGATGTCGGTGGACAATTATCTGGACATGCGCCTCGCACCGGATTCGCCGATCAAGTGAATGACCGACCCCTCAGCGCGTGGCGGCATCGCCCTGCGTGCTGAGGCTTTCGCCCGATGGCACGGGTGCGATCCAGATCACCACATTGCCGAACATCACCGCCGCCGCGACCAGCATGAGCGCGCCGCGCCGCCAGTCGCGCTTGCGAATGAGCAGGTATAATCCGCCCGCCAATAGCGCGACGCCTGCCAGCATGAGAATGGAAAGAACGGTCCCGGCCATGCGCGCCCTATAATTGGGGTAGCGAGGAACTGGCAAGTGCGGTGTCGCCGTGCAGACAACCGCACCGGCCAAAGCCCTGGACGAAAGGCGATCCGTTCAGATGCCCCACAATCCGCCGGGCCGCAGCACACCAGCCTTTGCCGTCAGCGCGCCCTCGCGATCTTCGGCGAGCAGCAGTGCGCCGTCCAGATCGACCCAACGCGCACCCTGCGCCGCCAGAAAGGCCGGCGCGATGCCCAGCGACGTGCCCAGCATGCACCCCACCATGATCGCCTGCCCGCGCGCCTTCGCACCCTCGGCAAGCCGCAGCGCCTCGGTCAGGCCACCCGCCTTGTCGAGCTTGATGTTGATCGCATCGTACATGTCGAGCCGGTCGAGATCGGCGGCAGTCTGGCAGCTTTCGTCTGCGCAGAAGGGGATGGGCGAGTTCAGGCCGCGCAGGCACTCGTCCTGCCCGGCAGGCACAGGCTGCTCGACCAGTTCGACGCCCAGCGCCGCTAGTGCCGTCGCCTCCGCCACGATGTCCAGGTCGCCCCAGCTTTCATTGGCGTCCACGATGAGCCGCGCGGCCGGGGCACCGCGCCGCACCGCCGCTACCCGCGCACCGTCGCCCTCGCCGGTCAGCTTGCATTTGAGGAGGCCGTAGCCCGCCGCCGCCGCGCGCCGGGCCGCCGCTTCCATGGCGTCCGGCGTATCGAGGCTGATGGTGAACGCCGTCGCGAGGGGCTGTGGTTCGCCGAGGCCAGCACGCGACCAGACCGATTGCCCGGTCGCCCTCGCCTCCAGATCCCATAAAGCGCAGTCGAGAGCGTTACGCGCCGCGCCCGCTTTCATCCCGGCATTCACGGACGCCCGGTCGAAAGCACCCTGACTGGCAAAGGTGCGGATCGCCTCGGCACAACCCTCGGCATCCTCGCCCTTATAGTAGATCGGCGTACCCTCGCCCCGGCCCTCATGGCCGCGATCGCCAACCGTGCAAACGACCACGTCCACCCATGTCTTGGCGCCCCGGCTGATGACGAAACTCCCCGCCACCGGCCAGCGCTCCACCGTCACCCCGATCAGTTCAGCCATATGCCCCTTCGCCGGTCCGCCCGTCGTTCGATATGTCAGCTATTATGCTGGGCGATCCATTGTTCCAGCACCGGCGCGATGGTCTTGCGCCACTTGCTGCCGTTGAAAATGCCATAATGGCCGACATCGGGCGCCATATAATATTTCTTCTTGTCCTCCGGCAGGCTGGTCGCGATGTCCAGCGCCGCGCGGGTTTGGCCAAGGCCCGAAATATCGTCCTTCTCACCCTCTATGGCGAGGATGCCGACATCAGTGATCGCAGCGGGATCGACGCGCACATCGCGGTGCATCAGTTCGCCCCTGGGCAGGCTATGCTTCTGGAACACATGTTCGATGGTCTGAAGGTAGAATTCCGCCGTCATGTCGCAGACCGACCGATATTCCTCGTAGAACTTCTTCGTTGAATCGGCGCTCTCGTCGTCCCCCTCGACCAGATGCTTGAACATGGACCAATGGCTCATCATGTGGTTGCCCAGGTTCATCGTCATGAAGCCCGCCAATTGCAGAAAGCCCGGATAAACCTGACGCCCCGACCCCGGATAGTTGAAGGGCACGGTCGCGATCACATTCTGCTCGAACCAGCTGAGCGGCCGCTCCATCGCCAGGTCGTTGACGGCGGTGGGCGCCTGGCGCGTATCGATAGGCCCGCCCATCATGGTCAGCGTGCGCGGCAGCGCGGGATGCTTTTGCTGCGACATCAGGCACACCGCCGCATAGCACGGCACGGACGGCTGGCAGACCGCCAGCACATGTGCGCCCGGCCCGATATGGTCCAGCCAGTCGATCAGATAGTCGATATAGTCGTCGAGGTCGAAGTCGCCTTCGTCGAGCGAAATGCCACGCGCATCGCGCCAGTCGGTGATGTACACGTCATGGCCGGGCAGCATCCGCTCCACCGTGCCGCGCAGCAGCGTGGCGAAATGGCCGGACATCGGTGCGACGATCAGCAGCTTGGGATCGCCCGCTCCTGCGCCGTCGCGCACGAAATGCCGCAACTGGCCGAAAGGTTTGCGCGCCTCGATGACTTCGCTGATCGCAACCTGTCGCCCGTCGATCTCTGTCGTCGCAAGGCCGAATTCGGGCTTGCCACGCGGCGCGGACGCATGAGCGAACACGTCGAGCGCGGAGGCCACCAGCGGCCCGCCGCTCAGATAGGCGAAGGGATTGGCCGGGTTCTGGAGAAACTCAGCCCCTGCCGTCGCCATCGCGCTGGCGCTCGCGAGCCAATTTCGTTGAATTTCATAGGCATTGTACAGCATGAAAAATCCCTTGGCGTTTCCGTCCGCCCACCCCCCGGCGGCGGCACCTGCACCATGAACTGAAATGACAGCATTAGATGGTGTTACAACATCATTCTTCAATATGACTTCGCAACTGCAAAAGTTCCGTTAATCGATGCGCCGCACGGCGGAGACAGCCGGGAATGCGGCCATCCGAACGATTTCGATCCGGCCGGTCGCAGTTCGGCCATGCGCATCCCAAATGTCATTTTACACCGGCCGCTGCGACGATTAAAGGCGCGCGATGGCACGACGCCCCCGCAATCGAACATCATCGCCGGACGAGGGCAAAAAGCGCAGCCTCGGCGAGCTTGGACTCGTCTGGAGCTTCGCGCGCCGCTATCCCGGCGCAATCATCGGGGCGGGGATAGCCCTGCTACTGACATCCGCCTCGACGCTCGCGATACCTAGCGGTTTCAAGCTCGTCATCGACCGCGGTTTTGCCGCCGGTGGCGCGCCGGAGGACATTGGCCGCTGGTTCCATTATCTGCTGATGATCGTCGGCGTGCTGGCCGCCGCGACCGCTGCGCGCTTTTACTGCGTGTCATGGCTTGGCGAACGCGTCGTCGCCGACATGCGCGTCGCGGTGCAGGCGCGGCTGCTGCGCCTGTCGCCCAGCTTCTTCGAGGTCAACCGCCCGTCGGAGATCGCCGCGCGCATGACCAGCGACACCGCGATCATCGAACAGGTGGTGGGGTCGACCATTTCCGTGGCCCTGCGCAACCTCGTCACCGGGGTCGGCGGCGCGATTTTCCTCTTTACCTTGGCGCCGCGCCTGACCGCGCTGCTGCTCCTCGCGATCCCCGCGATCCTACTCCCCATCATCCTGATCGGCCGTCGCCTGCGCCTGCTGTCGCGCGCTAGCCAGGACCGCATGGCGTCCATCGGCAGCATGACGACCGAAGTGCTAGGCGCGATGAAGATCGTGCAGGCGTTCGGGCAGGAGGAGCGCGAGCGTGGCCGCTTCGCTGGGGCGGTAGAGGACGGCTTCCGCGCTGCCCGCCTGCGGATCGCGGTGCGCGCGGGCCTGACCGCGATCGTGATCGGCCTGATCTTCGGCTCAGTGACTTTGCTGATGTGGCAGGGCGCGCTGGACGTCGCCAGCGGACGTATGTCGGGGGGCAGCATCGCGGCCTTCGTCATCACCGGCGGCCTCGTCGCGGGCGCATTGGGGTCGCTGAGCGAAGCCTATGGCGACCTCATCCGCGCGGCCGGCGCGGCGGGCCGCATGGCCGAACTGCTGGCGGAGGAGCCGGAGATCAGGGCGCCCGCGCAGCCAGTTTCGGTGCCAGCCGCCACCCCGGCAGCCCTGCGCTTCGACAATGTCACTTTCCACTATCCGACACGGCGAGATACCGCCGCCCTGCACGATTTCACGCTCGCCGTGGCGCCGGGTGAGACGGTCGCACTCGTTGGCCCGTCCGGCGCGGGCAAGTCCACCGTGCTCCAGCTCGCCTCGCGCTTCTACGACCCCGATACCGGATCGGTGCTGTTCAACGACGTGCCCCTGCCAGCGATGGACCCGGTCGCCATGCGCGCGACGATGGCGCTGGTGCCGCAGGAGACGGTGATCTTTGCGGCGTCGGCGCGCGACAATCTGCGCTACGGCCGCTGGGACGCGGATGATGCGGCGCTCTGGGCGGCCGCGGGCGCGGCCAATGCAGAGGCGTTCCTGCGCGCGCTCCCGGACGGTCTGGACACCTATCTTGGCGAAGGCGGCGCGCGCCTGTCCGGCGGCCAGCGCCAGCGCATCGCCATCGCCCGCGCCCTGCTGCGCGACGCACCGCTGCTGCTCCTGGACGAAGCGACATCCGCCCTCGACGCGGAATCGGAACGCGCCGTGCAGTCGGCGCTCGCCACCCTGATGGGATCGCGCACCACAATCGTCATCGCCCACCGGCTCGCGACGGTGCGCGCCGCCGACCGCATCGTCGTGATGGACGGCGGACGCATCGTGGAGACCGGCACCCATGCCGACCTGTCACGGCGTTCCGGCCTGTATGCGCGATTGGCGAGCCTGCAATTCGCAGGAGCGGATTGAAGCAGGGGCTGCGACCCCGGCGAATGTCACGCGAAATGACCGCCACCTGATCCATGTGATCGATGTCGCCTTCGCCGTGCCATAAGACCGGCTGGCGTTGGCATCTACCTGGGTCTGACGACCGAGAGAGTGTGTGCTCCCGCCCGATCCCGGAGCATGACCCATGGCCGTCTATTTCTTTCATATGCACACCGACACGCGCAGCACCGATGCGGAAGGCACGGAATTTGCCCATCCGCTCGAAGCCCGCGCACAAGCCATCGCGACATGTGGTCAGATGATGAAGGAGGCACCGGAGACCTTCTGGGGAAGTCGCCCCTGGAGTGTCGTCGTCACGAACGCAGCCGGACTGATCCTGTGGGAAATCTCGATGGATGGCTTCGCCGCCCCCGCCAC
>JBEVNC010000051.1:0-9195 GCA_040508315.1 Sphingobium sp. | reverse complement strand
TTCTTCGGCCAGCTTCTTATCGGTATGAAACTGCCGACGCTGATCAAGGCAATCGAACGCGATATCGCCGAAGGGCGCCATGCCGTGGTTCAGCTTGTGACTACCTCAGAGGCCATGCTGGAGCGACAGATCGGCAATCTGAAGCCCGATGAGCGCACGGCGCTGGAGATTGAGGTAAGCCCGCGCGAGTATCTCATCCAATATCTCGACCATGCCTTCCCGACCCGGCAGATGCGCACCTTCAAGGGCGAAGATGGGACGATCCGGTCAGAGCCCATGTCCGACGCGGACGGAAATCCAGTTCATTCCACGGAAGCCCGTGCCGCGCGCGACGAACTGATGGAGCAGCTATGCGCCATGCCCGCTATTCCGGGCGCACTGGATGAGATCCTCCGGCATTTCGGAGCCGACGCGGTTGCCGAGGTCACAGGTCGCAGTCGGCGAATTGTCGTCGATGGTAGTGGGCAGCAGCGGATCGAGCGGCGTACGGCCCGCAGCAATCTCGCCGAGGCTCATGCCTTCATGAGCGGCGCCAAGGCCATCCTCGTCTTTTCAGAGGCGGGCGGCACGGGGCGAAGCTATCATGCCGACCGAGGTTGCCCGACGGCGACGCGCCGACGGGTCCATTATCTGCTCGAACCGGGCTGGCGTGCGTCGAGTGCGATTCAGGGGCTGGGACGGACCAACCGCACCAATCAGGCGAGCGCCCCCATATTCCGGCCAGTCACGACCGACTGCAAGGGCGAGCGGCGGTTCATCTCGACCATCGCCCGGCGGCTCGACAGCCTTGGTGCGCTGACCCGCGGCCAGCGCCAGACCGGCGGGCAAAATCTCTTCAATCCGGCCGACAATCTGGAAAGCGATTATGCCCGCGATGCGCTTTGCCAATGGTACAGGCTGCTCTACCGGGGGAAGCTGGTCAGCACGACCCTCGATGCGTTCACGGACATGACGGGCCTCAAGCTTGTTAGCGACGAGGATGGCAGCCTGCTCGACAATTTGCCGCCAATCCAGCGCTGGCTGAACCGCCTCCTGGCGCTGCGCATCGGCACGCAGAATGCGATCTTCGAGGAATATATGTCGCTGATCGAAGCCCGGATCGACGCGGCCCGCGAGCGGGGAACGCTGGACGTCGGCGTCGAGACCATCATGGTGGAGAAGATCGTCACCCTGGAAGAGCAGGTGGTGCGACGCGACCCCGAAACAGGCGCCGTCACGCTCCTGTCCCGGCTCGAATTGCACAGGAAGCGCCGCGCCCGATCGCTCGATGAGGTGATGGCCCGTTGGTCAGGCACGGAGGGCATCGCATTTCTTCATAATGAGCGGTCGGGCAAGGTGGCGCTCAAGGCGCCCTCCTGGTCGATCCTCGACAATGACGGCGACACGATCGAAGTGTGGGAGCTTGTCCGGCCCGGCGGCTCCGAACGCATGCGGGCGAAAAAGCTGGAGGGGTCGGCCTGGACACGGATCGACGAGGCGGGTTTTCGGGCAGCCTGGTCAGCAGAATGTCTGGACATAGAGAGCAGGCTTGACGTCGAGACCGTGAATATAGCGACCGGGCTTCTCCTGCCCGTATGGAACCGCCTTCCCGACGATGATGTCCGCGTCTGGCGCATCTGCGACCGCGACGGGCGGTCCCTGCTGGGGCGCATCGTCTCGCCATCGGGCTTTGAGAAAATGGCGTCCACCTTCGGCCTCGCAGCCAGGATCGACCTCACGCCTTGCGAACTGATCGAGGGGGCACGTGCACGCGACGGCGCCGCGCTTGCCTATCTGCCTGGCGCCGGCCTTCATGAGGTCCGCGTCAACGACGAGCGGCGATTGGAGATCAGGGGCTTTCCCGCAGCCAGGATTGGTTCCTTGAAAGCTTTTGGCTGTTTCACCGAGATCATCGCGTTCAAGACGCGGCTGTTCGTGCCGGTGGACCGCGCAGCCGAGATTCTGGGCGCAATGGGCGACGCACTTCGAATCGAGGGCTAAGATAGCAGAGATCTGGAGGGAGGAAGGGGGGCGAGGGCGACGGGCGGCCCTTTGCCGTCCGCGCAAGGAGCAGCCTCCCATGACCCAGCCCGACCCTCAGATCTCCGACCTCTTCTTCACCTCCTTCAGTGCCGATCTGGAGGCATTGAACAGCCCTGCGCGGGTTGCGCTGGCGCAGGACGGCACCGGGACCGACATGATCGAGATGCGCGATGATGATGGCGCTTTTCTCGACCATATCCCGGCCTCGTCCGAACCGCGGATGGTTGCGATCGCCTACCGCCTCTACGGACACGCCCTCAATAACGGCATCCGGGCCGGCGAAGAAGCGGCGTTCGCGAAGCTGCGCTTCCTCATCGGCGCTGCCGCTGCCTGAGCCCCAGGCCGGGCTCGTCGAGCGGGTCTCGCACAAATCCACTTTGAAGGAGAATTCGCATGGCCGATTGCGTGCCAGCTAGGATCGTCGTGGGCGGTGTCGTGCACCGAAGCGATTATCCGGCATTTCTGACCGTGCTTGAGGGCGAGGGCTTTCTTGCCGGGGACGACGATGCCGGTATCGTCGAAGCCGCTGTCGCCGCCGGCACCAGCCTTGAGTTCGACGAGGACGAGGTTCCTTGGGGCTATTTCGCATGCCTTGAGAAATTCTGTGTCGACCACGGCCTGCCCTTCGTGCGGTGGTGCGGCAGCCAACCCGGGAGCTGGCCGGCCCAGCGGGTCGTGTTCAGCGGGGCCGGAGAGCCGCGCGCTTTCCTCGCCACCGAAAGCGACGAGGTCGTGCTGACCGCGCTGGCGGTCGAGGAACTGGGGTCGATCGACGCCATCAACGCCTGGTTCGCTGCGGCGGACGTCTCGGTGCCGCCGCTGGCGCTCGTGGATGGGGAGGTGGTCCATGGCTGACATGTTCGTCCAGGCGAGCTTCGCTTTCCAGTGCAGCTCGGCCGAAATGGCCCTCCTCGAGGAAGGCTTTCAGGCAAGCTATGACCTCAGCGCGGACTATATGGCGCCAGACGCGCAGCCCAGTCCCGAGTTCACGGCCCTTTTTCCGGGCTTGCCCGGCGATCCATGGTCCGGCTTCCTCTCGATGTTCGCCGATCCCGATTTTCCCAGCTTCGGCGCCGACCTTCAAGCTGGGAACGCCATTGGCGAGACCAAGGTCACAGCTGTCATCACGGCAGAATGCGTGTTCGAGCCGGAGCCCGTCGCCCATCTTATCCAGCGCTGCTGTCAGGCCACGCTGGCCACAGAGCCAATCGGGTTCGAGTGGAGCGTCACCTGTTCCAAGATGCGCATCGGCGAATTTGGTGGGGGATGGTGCGCCATATTTCCCGACCGGATCGAGTTCGAGACAACGGCGGAGGTCCTCTCCCAGGCTCTGTCCGGCGGCCTCATCTGAAGGAGACGGTCATGAACACGCCGACCAACGATATATGGCGGGCGCTGATTGCCTTTCGGGCCCGTCACGGCCGCACCTGGAAACAGGCGCTCAGCCTCCAGTGGATGACCGGCGGCGAAGGCCATGAACCCTATGCTGCCGCATTGCGCGAAGCCCGCAACCCGTTCGGGCCGAGCTGGCTGTATCGGCTGAGGCCAGCGACCCTCGAGGACAGGAGCGTCGTGTCGCCCAGCTAGACCGCCTTCCCCTGATGTGCGCCGCGCTCCATCCGGAAATTGGTGAGCCGATCGTGCTGAAGCGCGGAGAGATGGGCTATTGGCAGCTGCCAGACGGGATATCGCTTGAGGCGTTCAACGCGACGTTGCAGCCCACCGCGGCGCAGATCGCCGCCATGTTGGCTGGGTCATGCTTCGGATGGGAGGCACCGGGCGCTGACCCTGCCCATTACGACTGTGATGGCCGCTTGCTTCGGGAAACGACCGTCCGGACCGTGGACGAGGGAGGGGAAGGGGCGGGGTAGGGTTGAGCGGTGCTGCGGAGCGCCGCCTTTCCTCAAAGCCAGGAGACAGTCCCATGACCATGATGGCCTCTGCCGCCCGCCCCGTCGATGCACCCTACAAGGTCGATATCAGTCGGGGCAGAAATATCGGCCGCGTCTCGTCCGAATGGTTCTCCCGTCCCGACGACGAGCGATTCTTGTCGCTGTCCGCGCTCTATGACAGCGTGCGTGGCCGAGCCGAACGGGCCACGACCCGTATCGTCGAAAGCAAGAGCGTGCGCGTCGAGGCCCGCGCCGATGATGCCGCCCGGCTGAGCCTTATCGTGCCGGGTTCCGAAAAGCCCGTGGCGCCGACCAACTGGTCCTTCGGCCAGCTATCGAGCCTGGTCGGGGCGCCTGCCGCCTATCTTCGTGGCCTGCCAGCGGCCCTTGCAGGCATCAACCTCCAGCATGGTCTCCTCACCCACAGGGGCGAGCAGGTGAAGCTGCTGGAGACCGAAGAGGGTCGGACGGAACTGCGCGCCGTGACCGGACCTGATTATGGCCGCATCTGGGACCATGAGCTGGTCGGCGCGGTCATGAAGATCGCGGGCAACGGCGTCGGCGATACGCGCTGGAAGGTGCCGGGCGTCCTCGACTGGGGAAGCATGCACTATAACCCCCATGTCGATGTGACCCAGGAGACCACGACCCTTTATGCATCTGACCGGGACGTCTTCCTGTTCCTTGTCGATGACACCCATCCCATTGAGGCGGGCAAGCTTCCCAACGGCGATCCCGACCTCTTCTTCCGCGGCTTCTACTGCTGGAACTCGGAGGTCGGCTCCAAGACGCTCGGCATTGCGACCTTCTATCTTCGGGCGGTCTGCATGAACCGCAATCTCTGGGGCGTCGAGAATTTCGAGGAGATTTCGATCCGGCATTCCAAGTTCGCCGCCAATCGCTTCGCCCATCAGGCGGCGCCTGCACTGGAGAATTTCGCACACTCGAGCGCTGGCGGCTTCATCCAGGGCATCGCGGCGGCCCGTTCCCGCATCGTCGCGCAAAGCGACGAGGATCGCCAGGATTTCCTACGCAAGCGCGGCTTCTCCAAGGCGGACACCGGTAAGGTCATCGCGGCCGTGCTCGCCGAGGAAGGTCATCCCCCCGCAAGCCTTTTCGATTTCGTCCAGGGCATCACTGCCCATGCACGCAGTCGGCCGCATCAGGACCAGCGCCTCGAGGTTGAGGGCAAGGCCCGACGGCTTCTCGAACAGGCTCATTGAAGCCGGGCGGCGACGCGCTGTCCTCGCCTTTCCGTACCACCGCCAGTTCTCCGGCACTCCGGCTCGTCAGGACCGGAGATGCCGGCTGTCGTTCTCGAAGGATTGCCCGATGAAAACCTCCTCGCAGATCGCCCTTGTCACCTTCCGGGTCAAGGTTGCCTTTTTCACAGGCGACATATGCTTCGGCAGCGAAGCCTATGAGATCCTTGCCGCCAACTGGTATCAGGCTGAGCAGGAAGGCCTGCTCCGCTCGGTCGAGAGCGCCTATGACAATGAGCGTGTGCCGGACCGCTCGCGCCGGGTCACAGCAGTTGCGGTATGAGCGAGACCGGCCGCCCTAAGATATTTGCTGACCCGTCCGTTTCGATCAGCGGCGGCCATTATGGTGAACTCAGCGCAGCCCATCTCTCGGTTGCCACGACCCGGCTTCTCGATCTCTGGGCGGGAGCGCTGGCGTCGGAGGCGCCTGTGCTTGTTGCCGGCAATGTGCGGGGCTGGTTCGTCGCCACGCTCCTGTCGGCTGCGGAGGCGGGTAAATCGCTTCCCGAAGAGCTTGGCCGGGCGCTGGACCTTGCAAGAGATCAGCGGCTCGATTTTCTCTTCTTTCATTGCGACGCCCCCATCGTGGACGGGCTCCGGCGATATGACTGGTGAGGGGCGACGGGCTATGGTCAGTCGACCATCGCGGCCAGCTCCAGTGAGCCGCTCGCTCGCCAGCAGGGCAATTCTCGCCTGAAGGACATGGCCGCGGCCGCCAAGAACTTCGGCGAGATCCTACACCATCATGATGAGATCATCGGTGGCAACAGGGCCCTCTAGAACCTCCAGAATCTGGCGCTCCTCCTTATCAAGCTCACGCATGTCTGGCTTCCTTCCGGGGGTGCGATCAATCCGTCGGCTCGCGTCCAGCCGCCTACGACTCCCCGCGCCATAACAGGAGTATCCTACATGACCTCCTTCGACAGGGCGAGCATGGTTCGCCTGCTTGCCGATCTTCGTCAGACGCTGGATGGCGGGGCAAGTGTCCGTCCCGACCTTCAGGCTGATCTGCTGAACGCACAAGCCTGGATCGTGGAGCATCAAATCCCCTGGGCAGTGACGATCCATCTCGCCCAGATCGACCACCGCCACGGCGCGAATGTCTATACGGCACGGGACAGCGTGACTGTGACGGCGCAGGTCGAGGCCTTTTGCCGATCATGGTGGACGAGATCGATGATCCGCGGGACCCTGCCACCCTGGACGACGAAACCGTGGTGCAAGTCTATTTCGAACAGGCCAAGGAGGAATATCTGGCGGTCGATACGATCAAGATTCCGGCGCCAGTCTCTTCTGGCGACCTTAAAATCCTATTCACCCTTGTCGCCAGCACTGTTCATATATCGCCCGCGTCAGCGGCGCTGCTCGATGCATGGTCGAACGAGGAGGATATCGGCAAGCCGATGGCGGTCGCGGACATGAGGGTCGGATGGCTCCTGTCCGTGCAGACTCTCGACGAGCCCACCCGGTCCGGTCTTCCGCATGACCTGCTGGAGATTCTCGGTTTCGCCTGCACCAAGGGGTGCCGCAATCTCATTCTCGACCGTGACGGGCCTGAGATAGACGGGCTGGCGCGCCATGACTGGTGATGCGGGTGGGTGTCCCGAGGATGCAGGTGCGGATGGCGTGGCCCTGTCGAGCCGCCGCGCGGTGCTGGCCTCCTTCGACCATGCCTATGCCGTCGCGCTGCACCTGAAGCGCGAGAGCGGCCGGTGCCAATTCATCGCTCGCACAAACGACCCTGTGCAGCCCTTTCGGACCGCGAGTCTGCCGCCGCGCCTGCCTGCCACTCTCATAGCAATCATTGCCTGACCGGCGACAGGTGGACCGCCGTGCCGCCTGTTACTGCCGGTATAGAAGGGAAGACCATTCCATGTCCCGGATCGTGGAGACATCCGTCTATAGCGCCGACGAACTTGAAGGGGCGCCACGCAATCATGCCCGCGACTGGTATCGGCGGACTGCCCTGTCCGACGACTGGCATGATTATCTGTTCGACGATTTCGGACTTATCTGCGCCATCATCGGCGTCGATCTGCGGCTTCGGCCGGTCCGACTTCATGGAGGCGGGACACGGTAGAGTCAGGAGGTGGCGCGGTACCGTGCGGCGCGCCTGTGGGGCTTGCCAGACGGCCCGTTTCCACCCCCTGCTCATCGAACCGGACATGCAGATTTCCCGCATCCGGCTCTCGGACAAGACATCACGCCTTCACCCACGGCGGGCTGCGGCCAAGTCAGCCAGACGCACGAGGCCAAAGCGCTCGTATAGCTCAGGGGTGTGATAGGCTCCCTCTCGCCGTCCTCTGGTCTTGTACTTGGCGCGCAACCACCGGCGCAGCCGCAACTCTGTGTAGCTGTCGATAGCCCGGTATGCCTTGCTCGTGGTGCCAACCGAGAAGTAGTTGGCCCATCCGCGCAGCACCCGGTTCATCCTGACCACCAGATATGTGGCATCCTGCCATGTTCGCGCCCGGTCCGTGAGCGCGTGGATCGTAGCGACCACGCGCTGGATGCTCTTCTTGGATGGGCGAAGGCCGATGTTGGCCCTTCCCGTCTTCGATGAGTAGATCCGACCGAACGTGTAGCCTAGAAAGTCGAACGTCTCGTCCGGCACCTTGCAGATGCGTGTCTTTTCCTCGTTCACCGTCAGCTTCAGTTGTCCCATGATCCTGCGCATATGATCGAGCGCGGCTTGTGCCTTGCCCTTCTCGCACAGGATCACCAGATCGTCCGCATAAGTGACGAGCCGCGAGCCGAGGCGTTGCCCAAGGCCGAGCTTCCGCCATCCCAGCACGAACCGGCGCATATAGATATTTGCCAGCAGTGGTGAGATGGGCGATCCTTGCGGGATGCCGCGCCGCTGATCGCGGCTTTCCGTCGTTCGTATCGTCCGGCCCTTGTCGTCCGTTTCCTCGACAGCACAATCCAGCCAAAGCCTGATGAGATGCAGCACGCGCGGATCGACGATCCGGCGGGCCAGCGATTTCATCAGATCAAGGTGGGGAATGGAGCCGAAGTAGTCGGCAAGGTCGGCGTCCACGACATCCGGACGGCCACGAAACAGCTGCTCCTCCACATCGATCACCGCCTGCTGGGCATTGCGCCCGGCGCGATAGGCGTAGATTTCAGGTGGAAGATCGGCCTCGAAGATCGGCTCCAGCACCAGCATCGCTGCTGTCATGCAGACCCGATCCCGCACGGTGGAAATGCCCAGCGGCCTGAGCTTGCCGTTGGCTTTCGGTATATAGACACGTCTGATCGGTTCCGGTCGGTACGTCTCCTCTCTGAGCGACAGTGCCAGTTCCTCCAGCCACCGCTCGACGCCATAATCCTCGATGTCCGCAAAATCCCGTCCATCCACTCCCGGCGCGCCCTTGTTGGAGCGACACTGGGCATAGGCATGGGCCAGAATGTCATTGCGGCTGATCTTGTCGTACAACGCGTAGAAGCGATAACCGGCTTCTGCCTTCGCTTTCGCGTGCAACGCCGTCTGCAGTTTCTGGACGCATTTCGGAGTTGATAGGTTTCCCAATCTCCTGCCCCTCACTACTTGTTGCGTTCGCCTTGAACTAAGGCTCCTTCCCTCCTCCGGCATTACCCGGTTTCAACGGTACTACGGGCCTCTCCGCCACCCTATCGCGCCCTCCCCTCCCTCGCGGGCGTTCGGTTGCCGATCCCTCGGCACGCCATGGGGCTTCCCGTGTTGCGACACTTCCCTTGCGTACATGCTGTCGCCACTACCCCGGTGCAGCAAATGGGCTCTATCGTCGCTCAAACTCACTCATTCATATCAACCTTCCCCGTTCGGTCTACCGGGTCGGCCTGCACATCGGCTTTTTCGAGGATTGCTCAGCGTTCACTCACGTTACGGCCTGTACGCTCGCACGATCACCTACGTGACCGTCATCCGAGGGCTTCAGACATTTCGTTACCTCCATGCCTGCCCCGGTTGCTTCCGGCTGGAGCATGCCGGGTGGGCCTCTCACCCACTGGTTAAGTGTCACCTTTCACAGCGCACG
>JBEVNC010000049.1:0-10184 GCA_040508315.1 Sphingobium sp. | reverse complement strand
ACAGCACGCTGGCGAAATGGGCGATGTTGCACCGGCACCCCTTGGCCAGCGGCCTGTCCTCGATCACGAGGATCTCGCTTTCCTCGTGGAACAGCCGCCAGATCAGATCGCGCAGGGGCAGATCGAGATCGGTCAGTTCCTCGTCCTTGAGCGTCCCTGCCATGATCCGGGCATGCTCCCAGTCGGGATGGTCGTGGCGGACATGCAGCCGCTCGCGCCCAACCTCGCCCTCCGGCATATGCTGGAGGAGCAGGCCAGCCGCGACGCAGCCATCTTCCGGATCGCGGTGGACGGCAATCTGCGCGATGCTCGGTATCTGCTCCGACTGGGCGAAATACAGCTCGGCCGCTTGCGCCAACGAATCGCCCTCCAGCGGCACGATGCCCTGATAGCGTTCGCCAGTGGCTTCCAGGTCGAAGGTGAGCGCAAGGAAGCCCTTGCCGAACAGGCCGAACAGGCTGGGCGCCTCGCCGATTTCCGCCAGCCGGTCGGCGTCGAACTGCGCATAGCCGCGCACCGCACCTGCCTTATAGTCGGCGACCAGCAGCGATACAGGGCCGTTTTCGGTCTGCGCCTGCAACGTCAATTGCCCGCTGTCGTCCTTGAGCATCGTGCCGAGCAGGCCGACCAGCACCAGCGCCTCGGCGACCAGACGTTCCACCACCGGCGGATAGTCATGCGCCGACAACACGTCGTTCAGCACCTTGTCCAGCCGCACGAGACGGCCGCGCAGGGCGCGCGACGGAATCATGAAGCTGAGCGCCGTGTCGATGTCGCGCGACGGCAGTCCGGAAAGCCCGCCGGTCATCCCAGGATTCCGAACGCCCATAGCAGGACAGACTTTTGCCCGTGCACGCGGTTCTCCGCCTCGTCCCAGATGAGCGAGGCCGGGCCGTCGATGACCTCGTCCACCACTTCCTCGCCGCGATGGGCAGGCAGGCAGTGGAGGAAGCGCGCGTTGGGTTTTGCAGACGCCATCAGCGCCTGTGTCACCTGATAAGGCATCATTGCCGCCAGCTTTTCCTCGGCATGGTCCTGGCCCATGGAGATCCAGGTATCGGTGACGACCACATCCGCGCCAGTGACCGCCGCGACGGGGTCCTGCGTGATGGTGATGCGCGAACCGGCTGCCTCGGCCTCAGCAATGAAGGCCCCGTCGGGTTCGTAGCCCGCCGGGCAGCCGACGCGCACGTCGAACTTCATCAGGCCCGCCGCCTCGATGATCGAATGCAGGACATTATTGCCATCGCCCAGCCACGCCCACTGGCTGCCGGGCAGGGCAAGGCCATGTTCGATCACGGTCAGCAGGTCGGCGACGATCTGGCACGGATGCGACAGGTCGGTCAGGCCGTTGATGACCGGCACGGTCGCATAATGGGCCATCTCCTCGATCTTGGCGTGATCGTCGGTGCGGATCATGATCGCGTCGCACATGCGTGACAGGACACGCGCCGTGTCCGCCACCGTCTCCCCCCGACCAAGCTGGCTGGTGCCGCCGTCGAGGATGAGCGAGGTGCCGCCCAACTGCCTGATCGCCATGTCGAAGGACACGCGGGTACGCGTCGAATTCTTCTCGAAGATCATAGCCAGCGTGCGGCCCGCCAGCGGGGCGTCACGGTCCACGGCGCCCTTCGGCAGGCCGCGGCGTGCACCCTTGCGATCGATGGCATCGGCGATCATCGCGGCGATGGCGTCTCCGCCCGCGTCCGACAGGTTGAGGAAGTGACGGACGCTCACGCGGCCTTCGGGAGCTTGTAGCTCGCCGCCCCTGCCGACAATTTCTCGATGAACTCCGCGATGTGGCTTTCCTCGACCACCAGCGGCGGCAGGATACGCACGACCTGGTCGCCCGCCGAAACGGTGAGCAGTCCGTGGTTATCGCGCAGATGCGCCACGAAATCGCGGCTCTCCACCTTCAGGCGCAGCCCGATCATGAGGCCAAGGCCGCGCACGGACTCGAACAGATCGTCATGATTGGGGATGAGCTGTTCCAGGCTCGACCGGATGCGCTCGCCCATGGCGTTCACGTGCGGCAGGAAGCCCTCCTCCTGCACCACGTCCAGCACCGCCGAACCCACCGCCATGGCGAGCGGGTTGCCGCCATAGGTGGAGCCGTGCGTGCCGAACACCATGCCGCGCGCCGCCTGTGCCGTGGCGAGGCAGGCGCCCAGGGGGAAGCCGCCGCCAATGCCTTTGGCGGTCGCCATGATGTCGGGGGTGATGCCATAATGTTCATGCGCGTAGAGCTTGCCCGTGCGCGCAAAGCCCGACTGCACCTCGTCCAGCACCAGCAGCAGGCCGTGATCGTCGGCGAACTTGCGCAGCCCCTTCAGGAATTCGGGTGTGGCGGGCAGGATGCCGCCCTCGCCCTGCACCGGCTCCACGAGGAAACCGGCGGTGGTGAGGTCCACCTGGCTGAGCGCCGCGTCCAGATCGTTGAACGGGGCATAGCGAAAGCCCGGCAACAGCGGCTCGAACCCGTCGCGCATCTTGGGCTGGTTGGTCGCGGAGATCGTCCCCAGCGTCCGCCCGTGAAAGGCGTTGCCGAAGGTGATGAGCGTGGTCCGCTCCGGCTTGCCGCCCGCATAATGATAGCGGCGCGCGGTCTTGATCGCGCACTCGACCGCTTCCGCGCCCGAATTGGTGAAGAACACCGTGTCGGCGAAGGTCGCATCGACCAGCCGCTGCGCATAGGCCTCGCCCTGCGGGCTGCCATAAAGGTTGGAGACGTGCATCAGCGTCGCGGCCTGATCCGCGATGGCCTTGACCAGCACCGGATGCCCATGGCCGAGCGCGTTGACCGCGATGCCGCTCGCAAAGTCCAGATAACGCTCGTCGCGCTCCCCGATCAGGTAGCAGCCCTCGCCTCGCACCGGACGCACGTCGCACCGGGGGTAGACGGGCATCAGCGGGGAGATGGGCTTGTCGGACATTGAGCGGCTACCTTTCTGTGAGCCTTGCGTAGAGATGACGCACAAACGGAAAAAGGCGGCCCTATGCGGCCGCCCATTTCCGGTTGGAACGGGGCCTATACGCGGTAATCCGCGGCGGATCAATGCGAATGCTTCGCGCCAGCGCGCGCGTGTCGCGGACGGCGGAGGTGCCTTCCCCCGCAGGCAATGAATCCGATTCGCGCAAAGGCGCACAGCACGCAAAGAGGTTGCGGCTATTGCCTTTGCGCCTTTGCGCGAAAAATCACTCTTTCCTTGGTTCACGCGGAGCCGTGGAGACGCAGAGAATGTCACGCTGCGTCTCCGCGGCTCCGCGTGAACGCAATTTCCTGCCTGCGGCGCGCTGGCGGCAATGCTACAGTCGCCCGATGTTCCCGCCCTCCCCCTTGCTGCTGCCATGGCAGGATCACCTCTCCCTCGACCGGCGGCGCTCGGTCCATACCGTGCGCGCCTATGTCGCCACCGCCGAGCGGTTGATGGACTGGATGACGGAAATGGGGGGCAAGGCGGACAAGGCGGCGCTGGCGGCGCTTACCACGTCGGACCTGCGCGCCTATATCGCGTCGCGCCGCGCGGAGGGGATCGGCAACGCGTCGACCGCGCGCGAACTCTCGGCACTCCGCGCGTTCCTCCGCTTCACCGACGGAGAGGATGGCAGCATTCCCGCCATGCGCGGGCCCCGCGTCAAGCCGGGCGTGCCCCGACCGATCAGTCCCGACGATGCAGTCGAACTGGCGCGCGACGTCGCCGACGAGGCGCGCGAGCCGTGGATCGCCGCGCGCGACTGGGCGCTGCTGCTGCTGCTCTATGGCGCCGGGCTTCGCATCGGGGAAGCGCTGGGGCTGACCGGCGCGGCCGTGACCGCCGGAGAGGCGATGCGCGTCACGGGCAAGCGCGGCAAGACGCGCATGGTGCCATTGCTGCCGCAAGTGCGCGAGGCGATGGCCGATTATGCGCGGCTATGCCCCTGGGCGCCGGGGCGGGACGAGATATTGTTCCGGGGCGCGCGCGGCGGCCCGCTGGAGGCAGGCATCATCCGGCGCAGCGTGCGCGCGGCGCGCACCCGGCTGGGCCTGTCCGACCGCACCACGCCGCACGCGCTGCGCCACAGTTTCGCGACGCATCTGCTGGGACGCGGCGCCGATCTGCGCTCGCTCCAGGAACTGCTGGGCCATGCCAGCCTGTCGTCCACGCAAATCTATACGCAGGTCGACGCCGCCCATCTGCTCGACGTGTATCGCAACGCGCACCCGCGCGCCTGAACCTCAGCGCGCTAATGTGCGCGCCGCTTCCTCCGGGCTGCGCTTGTCGTCATCGCGGTCCACCATCAGGTTGGCGCCGCGCATCGCCTCGACCGGGATCGCGCCCACCAGCGGCCTCAGCCTGGTGAGGAAAGCCGGGTCATCGGCGCGCGCCGGACTGACGAGCAGTACGGCGTCGTAGCGGGGTAGCGCGGCCTTGGGATCGGTCAGGATCACCAGATCCTGCGCCGCGATCCGCCCGTCGGAGGAGAAGGCCGAAATCACGTCCACCGTCCCATCCCCCACCGCGCGGTACATGAATGTGGGGCTGTAACTCGTCCGGCTCGCAAAACGCAGGCCGTAAGCCTGCTCCACCGCCCGCCATTCCGGCCGGTCGGTAAATTCAAGATCGGTGCCGAAACGCAGCGCCGGGGCGCGCCGCGCAAGGTCGGCGAGCGTCGCGATGCCCAGCGCCTTCGCCCTGTCGCGGCGCATGGCAAAGGCATAGGCATTCTCGAACCCCAACGCCCCCACCAGCCGCACGCCGTCGCGCGCTTTCAATTCCCGCCCCAGCGTCGCGATCATCTCCGGCGCGGGCGGGCTGTCGGTCCGGCGCAGGACATTGGTCCACAGCGTCCCGGCATAATCGACATAAACGTCGATATCGCTCCCTGCTAGCGCGCGATAGGCGACCGCGGAGCCAAGGCCCGTCCGCTGCTCCGCCCCGCCCAGCCGGTCGGCGATCAGGGCGGCGAGGATATATTGCTCCGTGAAGTTCTTTGCACCGACTACCGCCGTCCGCTCGCCCGAAGGCCCGCCCGTCAGTGCCGCCACCAGCCCGGCCGCCAAAGCCACGCCGCCGAGCCAGAGCCGCCAGCGAACCCGCTTCCTGACGCCGCTCTCGACCAGCACGAACAACCCGTCCACGATCAGCGCCAGTCCCGCCGCCGCGACGCAGCCGACCAATACCCGCGTCCAGTCCTCCGTCTGCAACCCGGCGAAGATGAGGTTGCCCAGGCTCGCCTGCCCCACCGTCGTCGCCAGCGTCGCCGCGCCGATGGTCCACACGCTCGCGGTCCTGATGCCCGCCACGACGACCGGCATGGCAAGGGGTGCTTCGACCAGGCGCAGTTTCTGCCATGCGGTCATGCCGACACCGTCCGCCGCTTCGAGGATCGCAGGGTCGATGCGGGTGAGCGCCGCAACGCCGTTTCGCATGATCGGGAGCAGTGCATAGAGCGCCAGGGCCAGCAGCGCAGGCAGGAACCCCAAGGCCGGGATCGCCAGGCCCGATGCGCGGCCCAAGGCCAGCAGCAATGGATAGAATAGCGCGAGCAGGGCCAATGCGGGCACCGTCTGCACCACCGAGACCAGCGCCATCACCGGCGCGGCCTTTCGTGGATGCCGCGCGGCCCACAGCGCCAACGGCAGGCCGATCAGGATTGCCAGTCCGATGGCGGCAGCGCTGAGCAGGAGGTGCGCGCGCAGCAGTTGCGGCAATGTCGCGAACGCCTCCGTCATGCCGCGCCGTCCCTCAACGCCGCGAGCCGCCGCGCCTGCTCCATCGGGATAGCGACCAGCGCCGCCACCTCCGGATCGGACGCATGGGCGAGCAGATCGGCAGGCGGCGCATCGGCGACGATCACGCCGTCCCGCAGCACCACGATACGATCCGCCAGCAGCAGCGCCTCCGCCATGTCGTGCGTCACCATCACCGTGGTCAGGCCCAGCCGGTCGTGCAGATCGCGATAGGCACGGCCCAACGTGTCGCGCGTCACCGGATCGAGCGCGCCGAACGGCTCGTCCAGCAGCATGATCGACGGCCGCGCCGCCAGCGCCCGCGCGACGCCGACCCGCTGCGCCTGCCCACCGGAAAGCTGCGCCGGCATGCGATCCGCATAATCCATCGGCAATCCCACCAGGTCGAGCAGGTCGCGCGCCCGTGCGATCCGCTCCACCTCGGCAACGCCGGTCAGTCGCAGGGCGATGGCGATATTCTCGCCCACGCTCATATGCGGGAACAGGCCGGTGCCCTGAAACACATAGCCGATCCGGCGGCGCAGTATGGCGGGTGGTAGCGCAGCGCCATCTTCCCCCTCCAGCAGCACCCGTCCCGCATCCGGCTCCACCAGCTGGTTCACGCATTTGAGAAGGGTGGTCTTGCCCGACCCCGACTGCCCTACCAGCGCCACGAACCCGCCGCGCGATATGGCAAGGTCGATGCCGCGCAGCACCGGCGCACCGCCATAGCTCTTCACGATGCCATCGAAACGCAGAGCCGGGGGAGCGTTGTCCATGTCCCTATCGACGGCGGGGCGCGTGGGAAGTCAAGGCGGTTGGAGGATTCCACTCTAACCGTTCGTCTCGAGCCTGCCGAGAACCGAAGTCGAGAAATCCAGCGAGGCGCCAGAGTTCTCGATATGGCGTCTCGACAAGCTCGACACCTACTCGAACCGAACGGATTGGGGTGGGCGGGCATCTCTCCCGACGTCACCCCGGACCCGATCCGGGGTCCCGCTTCCGTCACTTCGTACCGCAAATCGAAGGAGCGGGACCCCGGCTCAAGGCCGGCGTGACAAGAGCACGTGACACCCTCCGCCAACACCGCTAAGCGCAAGCCCATGACGGGGGCCATAAGCCACAACAGAAACCTGCGCGTGCTCTTCTGCGTGCTGGTGGCGCTCGTCCTTGGCGCGCGGTTACTCTCGCCCGCCGGCTTCATGCCGGTCGCGACGCCGCAGGGCGTCATGGTCACCCTGTGCACCGGTCAGGGCGCGGTCAGGATGATGGTCGCGCGCGACGGCATCCCCGAAAGCCGCCTTGGGCATCACAAAAACAACCACCATGACGATGCCGGCGATGCGAGCCAGCATTGCCCCTTTGCCGGGAGCGTCTCCGCCCCTGCCCTCCCCGCAACCGCCGTGACAACGGCGCTGCCCGTCTGGCACCTGCCGACCGGCCCCATCGCCTTCGCGCTCAAGACCGGCTGGATCGCGCGGATCGCCGCGCCGCCGCCGCCAGCCTCCGGACCGCCCGCCATCCTCGCCTGAACCGCTGCCCGCGTAGCCACGCGGGCTCGCTGCTTTGTCGAGGATAAACTTCATGCCATTTCACGCCTCGCGGCCCGCGCTGCTGTGCGCCGCCGCACTCCTGTTTCCCGTTGCCGCCTATGCCGAGGAGGATGCCGCCGACCCCGTCATCATCGTCATCGGCCAGCAGCAGCGACCCATAGAGATCGCCCCGCGCGGCCTTTCCGTCAGTCTGGGCGAGGACCAGTTTGCGGGCATCAGCGCGACCAACACCGAAGACCTGATGAAATATGCGCCCAATTTCTTCGTGCGCACCCGCTTTGCCGGCGACAGCAATGGCGTGCCCGGCTTTCGCGGCACCCATTCGACGCAGAGCGCCCGCGCGCTGGTGATGGTGGATGGCTTCACCGTCTCCAACTTCCTGGGCAACAGCTTCGGCTTCGCGCCCAAATGGGGCGTGGTCGGGCCGGGCGAGGTGCGGCAACTCGACATCGTCTATGGCCCCTATTCGGCGCGCTATGCCGGCAACAGCATGGGCGGCATCGTGAACATCACCACCCGCGACCCCGAACGCACCGAAGCCTTCGCCCGCGTGCAATTGCTCTCGCAGCCCTATTCGCAGTTCGGGACACAAGACACCTATTGGGGTTGGTCGGGAGAGGCGGGCATGGGGTTCCGGCAGAAGGACGGGCCATGGTCGCTGCGCCTGTCGGGCCGCCATTTTCGCAACGATGGCCATCCGCAGATGTTCTACGGCCTGACGCGCGGCGCGACCGGAACGCCGGTGCCGGTAACGGGCGCCATCGTCGATCCGGCCAACGCCTCGCTCACGCTGGTCCCCGCAGGCGCGGCCGTACCCACCGTGCCGGGGTCGGCGCGCAATCCCTTCTTCGCCGCCCAGTCCCCCGCCGCGATCACGCAGGATCAGGCGAAGGTCAAACTCGGCTATGACGACGGCGCAGTCACCGGCCAGATCCTGTTCGCCTATTGGCGCAACGAGGACAGCCAGACCGCGCCCGATTGTTATCTGCGCGATGCAGCCGGACAGCCGGTCTGCGACGGCGCGGTCAGCATCGGCGGGCAGAGCTACACCGCGTCGGGCGCGAATTTCGCAAAGGTGCTGCGCGACGAATATCTGCTGGGCGGAAAGGCCGCCGCGCCGCTGGGGGACTGGACGGCGCGCCTGTCGCTCTCCACCTATCAGATCGCGCGCTCCGACAGCTACACCTCGCGCGGCTACGCAGCCGGGCAGTCAAACGGCGCAGGCACGTTGAGCAGCGCAGGCCCGACCGGCTGGGTCACGGGCGACATGTCAGCCGAGCGCACCGGCGGGCCGGTGGACGTCGCGCTGGGCCTGTCGGGAAACGCCTATCGCACCGCCAATACCACATCGAGCCTGCCCCACTGGCAGGACGAGGCAGGCGCGCTGTTCGGTGCGGAGACCTTCGGCCGCACGCGCACGCTCGCCGCATGGGGAGAGGCGGTCGCGCATGTCTCCGACGCCGCCAGCATAACGCTGGGCCTGCGGTACGAGGATTGGCGCGCCTATGACGGCGGCATCCGCAACGCGGCGCGCACCAACCTCTACATCGCTCGGCGCGACGATGCGCTCAGCCCGAAGCTGACCGGGCAGGTCGAACTTGCCGGGAGTACGCGCATCCAGCTGAGCCTCGCCACTGCGACGCGCTTCCCCACCGTAGGCGAACTGTTTCAAGGGAGCCTCGACGGCAATGGCCAGCTCAACCCGGACAGTTTCGACCCAAGTCTGAAGCCCGAGCGCAGCCTCGACGCCAATTTCCTCATCGCGCGGCGGTTCGGCCCGGTCGCGCTCACCGGCTCTGCCTTCTACCAACGGGTGACGGACACGATCTTCCAGTTCTTCGGGTTCAACCAGAATGGCGTGTCGGTCAGCAACTACAAGAATATCGACCTGACCCGGCAATATGGGTTCGAGGGGATATTGGAGGCGCAGGATTGGCCGCTGCCCGGCATGACGCTGGAGGCCAATGCCGCGTGGATCGATTCGCGCACGCTGCGCAATGCGGCCAATCCAGCGGCGGAGGGCGAGATGTTTCCCCGCATCCCGCGCTGGCGGGTCAACGGCAATGTCCGGCAGGATTTCGGATCGGGCGTTCAGGGCAGCATCGGCCTGCGCTATGCTAGCCGTCCCAATACCGACCTGTTCGGCCTGCAACGCGGCGATACCTATGGTTACACGTCGGAGATGCTGGCGGTGGACGTGAAGGCGAACTGGCAGGCGAGCGATGCGCTGCGCCTGTCGGCGGGGGTCAACAACATCGCCAATGACCGCGCCTGGGTCTTTCACCCCTATCCGCAACGCAGCTTCCTGCTCGAAGCGGAGTGGAAGCTGTGAGCGGCCTTCGCGACGCCAGCCTCTATCGCGCGCTGTGGCGCTGGCATTTCTATGCGGGGCTGATGGTCATGCCGCTGGTGCTGATCCTGTCGATCACCGGGGCCATCTACCTGTTCAAGCCGCAGGTGGAGCGATGGGAGGAACGGGCGTGGCAGGACTTGCCGACCAGCGGCGCCGCCTCGCCCAATGTGCAGGCGGAGGCGGCGCTGGCCGCCTTTCCGGGCGCGCGCTTCCATAGCTATCGCCTGCCGGAGCGGCCGGGCGACGCCGCGCTGATCCATTTGGGGCTGGCCGATGGACGCGCGATGCGCGACGTATTCGTGTCACCGCAGGGCAAGGTCGTGGGCAGCCTCGACCCCGAGACGCGGATCGAGCAGGTCGTCCACGACATTCACGGCCAGTTGCTGATCGGCCGCACGGGAAGCTGGATCGTCGAACTGGCGGCAAGCTGGGCCATCGTCATGATCCTGACCGGCCTTTATCTGTGGTGGCCGCGCGGGCGGGGGCTGGCGGGCGTGGTCTGGCCGCGCCTGGGTCGGCGCACCTTCTGGCGGGACATTCATGCCGTCACCGGCTTCTGGGTCGCGGG
>JBEVNC010000034.1:0-6101 GCA_040508315.1 Sphingobium sp. | reverse complement strand
AGCAAGGGCGCGACCTTTCAGGGCACCAATGCCAGTCCGCTGGGCTCGCTGGAGGTGAACGAGGGCAAGGTCGAGGGCGACCGGCTGAGCTGGCGCATGGAAACCAAATTCCCGATGCCGATGACCTTCACTTGCGAGGGCATCCTCAATGGCGATCTGTTAACGGCCAGCATCGATGCCGGGCAGTTCGGCATGATCACGATGAGCGGAAAGCGGCGCAAATAGGCCGTTTTCGCGGCGTCGCATTTACCGATCCTTCATATTAAGATTTCGTTTACCAGCTTCGGATAGCTTCTCTTCAGATTTGAGCGAAGGGAGCTTCTCGTGTTGATCAGGCTGGATCGGCGCCACCGCAAAGGCGCATGGATGGAGGGACGGACCCCGGTGGTCGCGACCGTCATCGCGGCGGCATCCGGCCTGTTCCTGCTGCCGCTGGGCGTCATCGAGAGCGCCGCCACCCAGATCGGACTGTCGGGGATACTGCACCTTGCGCCGGGTAGCATCGGATGGGGCATTCGCACCGCGGCGGGGCTGTTGGCCAGCATCTTGTTCGCCCTGCTCGTCTGGGGACCTGTTGCCGACGCCAGATCTGCCGCGCCCTGGGCCCATTCCGAAAAGATGGTGGTGCGGGAAGACGACGTCGCGCCTCGCCGGCTGCCGCGCTCACCCGATCCGGTCGGCACCGCGGATCTTGGCCGCATCCAGACACTGCTGCACGACGCGCAGTCGGCGACTGCCGTACATCCCGGAATGGCTGACGATGTCCGGCCGCTGCCACGCCTGGTCGAACGATTCGAACGCGGCGCGGCGCGCTGGGTGGGAAGCGACGGTCCCGATGGGACGGATCGGCTCGATCGCCTCATCGCGCTGACCCGTTCGCCGGACGTGCCTGGTGAGGAGGCTTCCATGACTTTGGATGTGCGGCCGGTCGCCACGCTCGATGCGGCGCTTGCGCACCTTCGGCGCCTTTCCTCGCGGGGCGGCGAGCGCTGATGGCGATCCTTACCATGCCTCGATGGTAAGGATCGAAAGCGCGACAGTCGCGCCGCCATCCGTCATGCGCACAGTGTCGATGGCGACATCGGCGACGATATGGCCCGGAATGGCGAACTCCGCCTCCGGCAAGCACCCGACCACCCTTTGCGCCCGGTCCTCCGCATCCTCACCCTCCAGTCGGAGCGTCACGACATGGCGCGCGCCCAGGAATGTCGCGCTGGCCCACGCCGTCAGCGCACACTCTCTTGTCTCCCAGCCCGGCCCCGCGCGATCCAGCAAGGCCGAGACGAGCCGACCGTGACAGTCCCTCCGCATCGGGCGCGGCGTGCTAGGCTGTATGGATTCCGGTGGGCGACGCTTGATGCGGTAGCGGCGCGCGGAAGGAAACATCGTCATCGCATTCATGCCTGTGCGCTCCCGTCCGTCTGCTGAATCGCCTTGAGCCGGTGGCTCGCGATGAAATGATCGAGGCGGCGGCACATGCGCTCTGTCGGTTCGCGGCCGTTGCGCATGTCGTGGACGATGCGCGGGTCGCGCACGGCGTCGCGGCCGAAGCGGGTCGGTTTCATGCCCGTTTCCCGCAGGAAGGATTCGACGGTTCGCAACATGGTCATGGCGGAATCTCCTCTGGATCGACTCAAATAGGACGTTTCCTATTTCCAAGGCGAAATCCTACTTGTCGAGGGAAATTTCCTATCGTATATGGATCGGCATGGATGATGCAGCGCCGCGACACGTGCTTGACCGGCTGATCCGGGAGAGCGGAGCCAATTATGGCGCGCTGTCGCGCATGCTTGGGCGCAACCCGGCCTATATCCAGCAATATGTGAAGCGCGGGAGTCCGCGAAAGCTGGACGAAGACGACCGGCGCAAGCTCGCACGCTATTTCGGCGTGGAGGAGCGCGTTCTGGGCGGGCCGGATGGCGCTGCTACATCGGCCGCCACCTCCATGGTGCATGAAGACAGGCGGGCGCCGTTCGTACACCGCTCTGCCCGGCGATCGGGGCAAGCGCTGGTCGCGGTGCCGCGCCTGCCATTGGGCGCTTCGGCGGGTGCAGGTTCGCTTGATGAGGACGAGCGCCCGGAAGGCGCCATCGCTTTTCCCGAACGGGTGCTGCGCGATTTGGGTGGGCGGCCGGACAGCCTTTCGCTCATCCGGGTGGACGGCGAATCGATGGCGCCGACGCTGGGCCATGGCGACGACATCATGGTGGATCGGAGCGACGGGGCGGAGCGGCTGCGCGACGGGATCTATGTCCTGCGTCTCGACGATGCGCTGATGGTCAAGCGCGTGGCGATGACGCTGCGCCGCGACCGATTCTCCGTACGAAGCGACAATCCGGCCTATCCCGACTGGGAGGATGTGGACCCGGCGAGCGTCGCCATCGTCGGCCGGGTCATCTGGGCGGGGCGGCGTATCGCCTGATCGTTCATCAAAGCGCGAGAAACTTGTTGCATCGCAGCAAGGATCGCCCTTTCATGCGGTCATGATAACAGCAGCGCTCCACCACAAGACCGCCTATCACTATGACCGCCCGATCCGGCTCGGCCCGCAGGTCATCCGCCTGCGCCCCGCGCCGCACAGCCGGACGAAGATTCCCAATTATTCGCTGAAGATCGAACCGGCGAACCATTTCCTGAACTGGCAGCAGGACCCGCACGGCAACTGGCTGGCGCGGCTGGTCTTTCCCGACCCGGTCGATCATCTCTCGATCGAGGTGGATCTGCTCGCCGACATGGCGGTCATCAACCCGTTCGACTTTTTTGTGGAGCCTTATGCGGAGGATTATCCCTTCGCCTATGACGAGACGATTGCGTCGGACCTGGCGGCCTATCACGATATCGAGCCGCAGGGACCGCTGTTCGAGTCGCTGTACAAGGAGCTTTCGACCTTCAAGGGCCGGACCGTCGATTTCCTGGTCGAGGTGAATTCGCAGGTCCAGCAGAAGATCGGCTATATCATCCGCATGGAGGCAGGGGTGCAGACGCCCGAGGAGTCGCTGCAGATCGGCTCCGGCTCCTGCCGCGACAGCGCGTGGCTGCTGGTGCAACTGCTGCGGCGGCTGGGTTTCGCGGCGCGTTTCGTGTCGGGCTATTCGATCCAGCTCGTGGCCGACGTGGAGCCGGTCGAGGGGCCGAAGGGCGTCACGCAGGACGTCGTCGACCTGCACGCCTGGGCGGAGGCCTATGTGCCCGGCGCCGGCTGGATCGCACTCGACGCCACATCGGGCATGTTCGCGGGCGAAGGACATATCCCGCTCGCCGCCACGCCGCATTACCGCTCCGCCGCGCCGATTTCGGGCATGGCCGAACCTGCCGAGGTCACCTTCGACTTCGCCATGTCGGTCAGCCGCATCGCGGAGGCGGTGCGCATCACCAAGCCGTTCACCGAAAGCCGCTGGGACGCGCTGCTGGCGCTGGGCGACAAGGTGGAGGACGACCTGATCGCGCAGGATGTTCGCCTGACCACGGGCGGCGAGCCGACTTTCGTCGCCGCCGACGATCCCGAAGCGCCGGAATGGAATGGCGATGCGGTCGGCCCGACCAAGGCCATTTACGCCGACCAACTGATCCGCCGCCTGCGCGAACGCTTCGCGCCCGGCGCTCTGCTCCATCACGGTCAGGGCAAATGGTATCCGGGCGAAAGCCTGCCGCGCTGGGGCTTCTCGCTTTACTGGCGCACCGA
Source organism: Sphingobium sp. (assembly GCA_040508315.1). Lineage (GTDB taxonomy): Bacteria > Pseudomonadota > Alphaproteobacteria > Sphingomonadales > Sphingomonadaceae > Sphingobium. The sequence goes on along the minus strand of JBEVNC010000034.1, from coordinate 2,419 downwards.
TGGCGTGCCGGTCTGGAACGACATGTCGCTGATCGCCGGGTCCACCCTGCCGCCCAAGGTGGAGCCGGGCGTCGAGGTGGAGGACGGGCCCGAACTCGACGTCGACATCGCGCGCGAGTTCCTCGTCGCGACCGCACATGGCCTGGGCGTCGACCCCGACAATGTCGATCCCGTCTACGAGGATGCGGTGACATGGTCGGCGCGCGAATCCGACCTGCCGATCAACGTCACGCCCACCGACCCCAAGATCGACGACCCGGAGGAGCGCACGCGCATCGTGCGTACCTTCAAGCGGGGCCTGGCCACGCCGTCCGGCTTCGTACTGCCCATCCAGCGCTGGCAGTCGAAGGTGCATGCGCCCCGCTGGCAGAGCGAGAAGTGGAAGGTGCGTCGCGGCGCGCTCTACGCCGTGCCGGGCGACAGCGCGCTGGGCTATCGCCTGCCGCTGGGCGCGCTGCCCTTCGTCCCCGCGGCTGACTTTCCCTATATCCACCCCCACGACACCAGCGAGCCGAGGGAGCCGCTGGCCGACTTCCGCGCGCAGAAGCAGACGCCCGTCGAGGGCGGCGATCCGGGGCAGGGGCTGGACTATGGCACGCGGACCCGCACCGATCAAAAGGTCGAGCGGGTGGAGGCCGCCGCCGGGCCGGGTCATCAGGACCGGGTCGAGCAGCAGATCATCGCGGGCGCCGTGCGTACCGCGATCACGGTCGAACCGCGCGAGGGCTATCTCTCCATCTTCATTCCGCCGGTCCAGACGCTGGACGATTTCCTCGAACTCATCGCCGAGGTCGAGGCGACGGCCGAGAGGACGCGCATTCCCGTGCGGATCGAGGGCTATGCCCCGCCGCCCGACCCCCGGCTCAAGGTGCTGAAAATCACGCCCGACCCCGGCGTGATCGAGGTCAATATCCATCCCGCGACGAGCTGGCGCGAGCAGGTGGACATCACGATGGAGCTTTATAAGGAGGCTCGTCAGATCGGCCTGACCGCCGACAAGTTCATGGTCGATGGCCGGTCCATCGGTACGGGCGGCGGCAATCACCTCGTCATGGGCGGTGCGAGCCTGGGCGATTCGCCCTTCCTGCGGCGACCGGACATCCTCAAGAGCCTTGTGCTCTATTGGCAGCGACATTCTGCGCTCAGCTACTTGTTCTCCGGCCTGTTCATCGGTCCGACCAGCCAGGCGCCGCGCATCGACGAAGCGCGGCACGACAGCTTGTATGAACTCGAAATCGCGCTGTCGCAGATTCCGGGGCCGGAAGAGACGAATTTCCCCTGGTGGAAACTCGACCGGCTGCTGCGCAACCTGCTGGTCGACGTGACAGGCAACACGCACCGCACCGAAATCTGTATCGACAAGCTGTTCTCCCCCGATGGTCCCACCGGGCGTCTGGGCCTCGTCGAATTTCGCGGCTTCGAGATGCCACCAGACGGTCAGATGAGCGTGGCGCAGCAACTGCTGCTGCGCGCGCTGGTGGCATGGTTCTGGCGCGAGCCGCAGCAGGGCAAGCTGGTCCGCTGGGGCACGAGCCTGCACGACCGCTTCCTGCTGCCGCATTTCGTGTGGAGCGATTTCCTCGACATCCTCGGCGACCTGCGCGGGGCTGGATATGATTTCGACCCGGCATGGTTCGAGGCGCAGCGGCAGTTCCGTTTCCCGGTGCATGGCAGTATCGAGGCGGGCGGCGTGACGCTCGAAATCGCGCATGCGCTGGAGCCGTGGCATGTGCTGGGTGAAACCGGCGCCATTGGCGGCACCGTGCGCTATGTGGACAGCTCGACCGAGCGGGTTCAGGTCCGCGCGACCGGCCTCATCCCCGGTCGCCACATCATTGCGTGCAATGGTCGCCGCGTGCCGATGCAGGCGACGTCGACACAGGGTGAGGGCGTGGCCGGCGTGCGGTACAAGGCATGGGCGCCCGCCAATTGCCTCCACCCCTATGCGCCGGTGAACGCGCCGCTCAACTTCGACGTGCTCGATGTGTGGAGCGGCCGGTCACTGGGCGGCTGCGTCTATCATGTCGCGCATCCGGGCGGCCGCAATTACGACGTCGTGCCAGTCAATGAATATGAGGCCGAGGCACGGCGCAAGGCGCGCTTCCAGGACTATGGGCATACGCCGGGCAAGGTCGAGATGCCGCCGGAGGAACTACCGGGCGAGTTCCCGATGACGCTGGACCTGCGGGTGCCGCGCTGAGACATCTCTCCCCTCCCGCTTGCGGGAGGGGCCGGGGGTGGGCCTGCGCTGCAGTTGAGAACAACAACGACCTGACGGTCGCTTGCCTACGCTTCATCGGAGACACGTGCCTCCGATGAACCTCCCGCAAGCGGGACCTTAGCATAATCCATAAGTCATTCCCGCGAAGGCGGGAATCCAGGGTCGCAAGCGCAGTTCGACGTGGCTCTGGATTCCCGC
>JBEVNC010000014.1:0-12588 GCA_040508315.1 Sphingobium sp. | reverse complement strand
GAGGCCACCGCCGTCAGTTCTTGCGGCTGCCCGGCTTGATCGCCGGGATGGCCGACAATTCCTGCGGCAATGCGTCGGGATCGTAGACCGGGAAATTGAGGCTGACGAGCGGGTAGAAGGGCACGCCAAGGTCAGCCTGCCCCGCCGAACGATCGACCAGCGCGACCTCCGCCAATATGACGCCGCCCTCGGCACGGATCGCGTCCATCGCCTGGCGGGAGGAAAGGCCGGTGGTCACGACGTCCTCGACCATCAGCACCTTCTGCCCCGGCTTGATCGCAAAGCCGCGCCGCAACTCGAACGTGCCTTGCGGCCGTTCCAGGAACAGGGCGTCGACATGGAGCGCGCGGCCCATCTCATGCCCTATAATGATGCCGCCCATGGCGGGCGACACGACCAGTTCCACAGCGGACCGCACGTCGCGTGGCAGCTTTTGTGCAAGTGCGACGGCAAGGCGCGCCGCACGGTCGGCATTCATCAGCACCCGCGCGCATTGCAGATAGTTTGCGCTGCGCTTTCCCGACGACAGGACGAAATGCCCTTGCAGAAGGGCATCCGCCGCCCGGAATTCCGCCAGAACCTCGTCGTCCGTCATCACTCTCGACCTCAAAATCCGTTGGCGGGGGAATAGTCGGGCGAGGGGCTGCAATCAACACAAACAAAAAGGCGATTTCCCTGCTTGAGACCGGGGGCAAGCGTCCCTATAAGCCGCCCCGTAATATAGATAGAACGGCCCGGCGGAGCCATGTCCCGCCGGCTCGGCAGCGGGGTAGGTCGAGCGGATATGAAAATTGCGAAATCTGTTGTTTTTGCGGGGTTGCTCGCAATCGGGGCGTCGGGCGCGTTAGCGCAGGCGCCTGCTGCGGAGGCATCCAATGCGGCTGCTGCACCTGCGAACGAGGCGCAAGCGCCCGTCGCCAATGCAGCGGCCCCAGCCGCCGACCCGGCCGAATCGGCCGCAAAGGTGGCTGCGCCCACACCGCTGAAGCCGGAAGCACATATCGGCCAGCCGCAATCGAAGGAAATCGGCTTTCAGGAGCAGGTGACCGCCAATGGCAAATATGCCCTGTGGTTCCATAACGGCATTCTGCTCCCGCTGATCACGGCGATGAGCCTGTTCGTGGCTGCCCTGATGGTCTACGCGATGGTGCGGTTCCGCCGCAGCGCGAATCCGACCCCGTCCAAGGTGTCGCACAACACGCTGATCGAGGTGATCTGGACGCTGGGTCCGGTACTCATCCTCGTCGGCGTCGCGATTCCGTCGATCGACCTTCTCGCCAAGCAGTTCAAGCCAGCGCCCAAGGATGCACTGACCGTCAAGGTCACAGGCTATCAGTGGTATTGGGGTTATGAATATCCCGACAACGGCGTCGCCGAATATGTTTCCAACATGCTGCCGCCGGAAAAGGCCATTGCGAATGGCGAGCCGGGCCTGCTCGGCGTCGACAACCGGCTGGTTCTGCCGGTCGGCCGCCCGATCAAGCTGCTCGCCACCGGCTCCGACGTGATCCACAGCTTCTCGGTCCCGGCCCTCTGGGTCAAGATCGACGCCGTGCCGGGCCGCATCAACGAGCGGACCTTCACCATCGACCGTCCCGGTGTCTATTATGGCCAGTGTTCCGAGCTTTGCGGTGCGCGCCATGGCTTCATGCCGATCGCCATCGAGGCATTGCCGCCGGCACAGTTCGCACAGTGGGTCGCCTCGCAGGGCGGATCGATGACCAAGCCGGCCGAAGCCGCCGCAGCCGCAGAATAAGGGTTAGCAAGCCATGACGACAATCACCGGCGACGGCCTCCACGGCGACCACGCCCATGACGACCATCACGCGGAACATAAGCCGGCGTTCTTCGCCCGCTGGTTTCTGTCCACCAACCACAAGGACATCGGCACCCTCTACCTGATCTTCGCGATCATGGCGGGGCTGATCGGTGGCGCCATTTCGGGCCTGATGCGCATCGAACTGGCGGAACCGGGCATCCAGTATCTGCAGATCTGGGCGCGCTGGAGCGACGGCCCCGAGGCAAGCCTCGACCAGGCCTATCACCTCTGGAACGTGCTGATCACCGCGCACGGCCTCATCATGGTCTTCTTCATGGTGATGCCCGCGATCATCGGCGGCTTCGGCAACTGGTTCGTGCCGATCATGATCGGTGCGCCGGACATGGCCTTTCCGCGCATGAACAATATCAGCTTCTGGCTGCTGATCCCGGCCTTCCTGCTGCTGCTCGGCTCGACCTTCGTCCCCGGCGGCACCGGCAACGGCGCTGGCACCGGCTGGACGGTCTATGCTCCGCTCTCGACGAGCGGCAGCCCCGGTCCGGCGGTCGATCTTGCCATTCTGTCGCTGCACATCGCGGGCGCAGGCTCGATCCTGGGTGCGGTCAACTTCATCACCACCATCTTCAACATGCGCGCGCCGGGCATGACCCTGCACAAGATGCCGCTGTTCGTGTGGTCGGTGCTCGTCACCGCCTTCCTTCTGCTGCTCTCGCTGCCGGTTCTGGCTGCTGCGATCACCATGCTGCTGACCGACCGTAATTTCGGCACGACCTTCTACGATGCGGCCGGCGGCGGCGATCCCGAGCTGTACCAGCATCTGTTCTGGTTCTTCGGTCACCCTGAAGTGTACATCATGATCCTGCCGGGCTTCGGCATCGTCAGCCAGATCATCTCCACCTTCAGCCGCAAGCCCGTGTTCGGCTATCTCGGCATGGCCTATGCCATGGTCGCGATCGGCGTCGTCGGCTTCGTCGTGTGGGCGCACCACATGTTCACCACCGGTATGACCGTGAACGTGAAGATGTACTTCACCGCCGCGACGATGGTCATCGCCGTGCCGACGGGCGTGAAGATCTTCTCCTGGATCGCCACCATGTGGGGCGGATCGATCAGCTTCAAGCTGCCGATGATCTGGGCGATGGGCTTCGTCTTCCTGTTCACCGTGGGCGGCGTGACCGGTGTGGTCCTGGCCAATGGCGGCGTGGACGACAATATGCACGACACCTATTATGTGGTCGCGCACTTCCATTACGTGCTGTCGCTGGGTGCGGTATTCTCGCTCTTCGCGGGCTTCTACTACTGGTTCCCGAAAATGTCGGGCAAGATGTACAATGAAGTCCTCGGCCAGCTCCACTTCTGGATCTTCTTCATCGGCGTGAACCTGCTGTTCTTCCCGATGCATTTCCTGGGCCTGAGCGGCATGCCGCGTCGTATCCCCGACTATCCGCAGGCCTATGCCTATTGGAACGGGATCGCGAGCCACGGTTATGAGATCATGGCGGTCGGCGTGGTGTTCTTCCTGATCAACGTGTTCTGGTCGCTGGCGGCCGGGCGCAAGGCGGGCGACAATCCGTGGGGCGAAGGCGCGACGACGCTGGAATGGACGCTGACCAGCCCGCCGCCCTTCCACCAGTTCGAGACCCTGCCGGTCATCGACGACGCGGCCCACCACTGATGGATCGGGCGCCCGTCTCGCGGCGCCCGATAAGAGATATTGGTTGGGGGGATGCGGCGCTGGCTGCGTCTCCCCAAAATTTCATAGTTACAACAAGGCCATTCAGGCCGCTCGAGGTGAGACAGTGACCGTAACGGTGCCCGCACGCGATTTCGCGACCGTCAATCCGGCGTTGATGCCGGCCGACTGGAAGGATCTGGTCGCGCTGACCAAGCCGCGCGTGCTGACCCTCGTGGTGTTCATCGGCCTGTGCGGCCTACTGGCGGCGCCGGGGCACATCCACCCCGTCCTCGGTTTTGCGACCATCCTCGGCATCGCGCTCGGCGCGGGCGGGGCCGGTGCGCTCAACCAATGGTATGAAGCCGACCGCGACCTGTTGATGAAGCGCACGGCCAACCGGCCCTTGCCCGCCGGGCGCATGCGCCGCGACACGGCGCTGCACTTCGGCGTGGGGCTCAGCGTATTTTCCGTGCTGTTGACTGGCCTTGCCTCCAATGTGCTGGCAGCGTCGATCCTGGCCGTGTCCATCGCCTTCTACGTCTTCGTCTACACCATCTGGCTGAAGCCGCGCACGGCGCAGAATATCGTGATCGGCGGGGCGGCGGGCGCATTCCCGCCACTGATCGGCTGGGCCGCAGTGACCGGCGACATCGGCGCGCTGCCGCTGGCGCTGTTCTTCCTGGTCTTCTTCTGGACGCCGCCGCACTTCTGGTCGCTATCGCTGTTCGTCCGCATGGACTATGCGAACGCAGGCATCCCGATGCTACCGGTGGTGGCCGGCGAGGTCGCGACCCGGCGTCAAATCCTGTTCTACACCGCAATCATGGGTGTCGCGGCGATGGCCCCGGTGCTGCTCGGCCTGACCGGCGCCATCTACGGTGTGACCGCGCTGATCGGCACGACCATCTTCGCCGCCATGGCGCTGCAGGTGTCGCTGCGCCGTGAGGACGACCCGACGCGGATGAAGCCCGAGCGTCGCCTGTTCAAATATTCCATGCTCTATCTGTTCGTGCTTTTCGCCGCGGTCGTGGCCGACCGGTGGATGGCGGCATGACCCCCGAGGAAGAAAGCGCGATCCGCGCACGGCAGAAGTCCCGCTCCATCGCGACCGCCGTCGTGCTGTTCGCGCTCGTCATACTGTTCTTTGCGATCACCATCGCCAAGATGCAGGGCTGAGGGCCGTGAGCACGCAGATGGCATCCGCCGGGCAGCAGGCGCGCACGGCGTTGATGGCGGTCGGCATTGCGCTCTCGATGCTGATCCTGGGATTCGCCTCCGTGCCGCTTTACCGCATGTTCTGTCAGGCGACGGGCTTTGGCGGCACCACGCAGCGCGCCAGCGAGGCGCAGCTGCGCACCATCGCGGCAGAGGGCAAGGCAGGCGTCGGCCGCACCATCTCCATCCGCTTCGACTCCAACATCGCGCAGGGCATGCCCTGGCAATTCAAGCCGGAGCAGCGGATCGAGCAGATCCGCGTCGGCGAGCGCGAGATGGCGATCTACATCGCGCGCAACATGTCGGACAAGCCGGTGACGGGCCGCGCGGTGTTCAACGTGACGCCCGAGCAATCGGGCGCCTACTTCACCAAGATCCAGTGTTTCTGCTTCACCGAACAGACCCTCCAGCCAGGGCAGGAGGTGCGGATGCCGGTGCTTTACTATGTCGATCCGAAGTTCCTCGACGACCCGGACAATAAGGATGTTCAGGAAATAACCCTGAGCTACACCTTCTATCCGGTTGAGAAGGACGGCGACCAAGGTTAATGACCAAAATGTCGCGCAGCAGGGAATGGGCGCGACACAGATATGGGGAATAGACGCATGGCCGGGGCCAAGAATCACGATTATCATATCCTGCCACCCAGCCCGTGGCCGCTGATGGGTTCCATGTCGGCGCTCATCATGGCGGTCGGCGCGGTCATGTGGATGCATGAATATGCCCATGGCGGCACCGCGTTCATCATCGGCTTCCTTGGCGTGCTGGCGACCATGTTCTTCTGGTGGGCCGATGTCGTGAAGGAAGCGCAGGCGGGCGACCATACGCCGGTCGTGCAGCTTCACCTGCGCTACGGCATGATCCTGTTCATTGCCTCGGAAGTCATGTTCTTCGTCGGCTGGTTCTGGGCCTTCTTCGACTTCTCGCTATTCCCCTCGGCATTGCCGCCGATCGAGGGCCTGTTCCCGTCCAAGGGCATCGAGGTGATGAGCGCGTTCGAGCTTCCGTTGCTTAACACGCTGATCCTGCTCTGCTCGGGCACGACCGTCACCTGGGCGCACCATGCGCTGATCCATGGCGACCGTGAGGGCCTGAAGAAGGGTCTTTGGTGCACCGTGATCCTGGGCGCGCTGTTCAGCGCCATCCAGGCCTATGAGTATATTCACGCCCCGTTCCCGTTCGGCGGATCGCCCTACAGCTCGGCCTTCTATATGGCGACCGGCTTCCACGGCTTCCACGTGCTGATCGGCACGATCTTCCTGATCGTCTGCCTGGTGCGCACCTATAAGGGCCACTTCACTCCGCGTCAGCATTTCGGCTTCGAAGCGGCGGCCTGGTACTGGCACTTCGTCGACGTGGTGTGGCTGTTCCTGTTCTGCGCCATCTACATCTGGGGTGGCTGGGGCGCGCCGGTCCACGGCGGCTGATCCAGACAGCATGAGGTCCGGTGCCCCGCGCGCTGGACGACAATGGCAGCGCATCCGGAAGGGCAACTTCCGGGTGCGTTTTGTTTTGGAGGGCGTGCAAGCGGCGCGGTGACGATCTGTTTCCTTGCCGCTGCATCATTTTCGCGCGAAAGCCGTTCCTGACCCGTGCATGATGAAAGACCGAAGGCAGCCATGACAGCACCAGGCGACATACCGCTCGTCACCGCGACATTCGCGGCGCGCTGTCCGCATTGCGGAAATGGGCCTTTGTTCGACGGCTGGATACGCTTTGCGCAGCGGTGCAGTGCCTGCGGTTTCGATTTCACTCAGTTCAACGTCGGCGACGGCCCGGCCGCCTTCCTGATCCTGATCGTCGGCGGCATCGTCACCGCGCTGGCGCTGATCCTGCATATCTCCGCCGAGCCGCCCTTCTGGGTGCATATCCTGCTCTGGGTGCCGTTGACGACGGCGGCGGTGGTCTATTGCCTGCGCCTGTCCAAGGCGGCGCTGCTGATCCTGGAATATCGCAATCGCGCGCACGAAGGCCGACTGGCAAGCGGGCCGAAGGTGGACGCATGACCAATCGCGTGCCGTTGATCCCGACCATCGTCGTCGCGCTTGCCGTCGCGGCGATGATCGCGCTCGGTTTCTGGCAATTGGGCCGCCGCGACGAGAAGGAGCGGCTGATCGCGCAATATGCCGCCAATCTGTCGCTGCCGGAGACGGCCTATCCGGCCAATCCCGCCGACCAGTCCTATCTGTTCCGCACCGTCAGCGCCTATTGCCTGCGCGTTGTCGGCTGGCAGACCAAGGGCGGGCAGATTCCCGGCGGCGGGCCGGGCTGGCGGCATATCGCGACCTGCGCCACGGGCGCGGAGGGCCCGGGACTGGTGGTCGACATCGGCCTGTCTCCCGATCCCAAGGCAGTTCCCAAATGGACTGGCGGCAAGGTGACGGGACCGGCGGTGCCCGAACCCGACAACCGCAGCGCGCTGGAGCGTTGGTTCACCCATTCGCCGCCACCGCGTCTGATGGTCGTGTCCAGCACGGGGCTGGCAGGCTTTGCGCCCTCGACCCGGCCCGACCCCGCAGACGTGCCCAACAACCACCTCGCCTATGCGGTGCAGTGGTTCCTGTTCGCCGGGGTCGCGGTCATCATTTACGCGCTGGCGCTGCGCCGACGGTCGCGGCCCGATGGTACGCCGCCAGCGGCCTAGCCCGCCGGTCGACGCGATACCCGCCTTCGTTTCGCCGCCCCGTCCGCCAGTTCGATCCAGAGCGGCGCATGATCGCTGGTCTTCTCCCAACCGCGTGGCGCGGTGTCCACTTCGGCCGAGTGCAGGCGGGGCAGGGCGACTGGGTTCAGCAGGGCATGATCGATGCGCAGTCCGGCATTACGCTCGAACGCGCCGCGCCAATATTTCCAGAAGGTGTAGATGGTCTCGTCCGGGTGGAGGTGCCGCAGCGCATCCGTCCATCCCTGACCCAGCAGCCGGGCGTAGGCGGCACGCACCTCCGGCGCGAACAGGGCGTCGTCCCGCCAGCGGTCCGGCGCATAGACGTCGAGGTCGGTGGGCATGACGTTGAAGTCGCCCAGGACGACGACGGGCGCATCCAGCCCGATCAGTCCGGCGAGATGCTCCTCCAGCCGCTCGAACCAGCGCAGCTTGTAATCGAACTTCGGGCCGGGTCGGGGATTGCCGTTGGGCAGGTATAGCCCGGCGATCAGCACGCCATTGACCGCTGCCTCGATATAGCGGCTCTGCATATCGTCCGGATCGCCGGGCAGTCCGCGCCGCGTCTCGTGGATCTCCCCCACCCGGCTGAGGATCGCAACGCCATTCCACCGGCTCTGGCCGTGCCAGATGGCATGATATCCCGCCGCCTCCAGCGCGGCCTGCGGAAAACTCTCGTCGGGGGCCTTCAACTCCTGGAGGCAAACGATGTCCGGCTGCGCCAGCGCCAGCCAGCGCAGCAGGACCGGTAGCCGGCCGTTGATCCCGTTCACATTATAGGTGGCGATCTTCATGCGGCATCCTCCGGCAGGATCGTTACCGCCGGGCGATGCGACCGGTTCCGCGTCTCAGCCGAGGATTTTGCGGCCTTTGTCGGAGAGGCTGCGAAACGTGATCGACCAGCGCGTCACCGCCATGGGCGCGATGCTATGTTCCCAATGATGCCGGGCCGCATCCGCCAGACGATAGAGGGATCGCGGGGCCAGCAGCAATTTATGCCGATCGAACCCCGTGTCGGTCCGCCGCCTGAGCCGCAACGTCGCGGGCTGCCCGAGGGACAGGCCGACGACATGCTCGAATATCGGCCGGTCGCGGTGCCAGCCTATCCCGGCTCCCGGATCGTAGCGGATCAGTAGCGCCTGCACGAGATCGTCTGGCGTCAGACCGGCGAAGTCGGCGGCAAGGCGGCGCACAGCCAGCAGCCAGTCCGGCATGGGCGGCGCGGCCGCGACCTGCCCCTTGTCGAAATCATAGGACCAGCCGAAAGAGTATGTCAGGCGCTTGCCCAGCCACCCCTGAAAACGGAACGGCGTCAGCGGCAATGCGTCGATGGCCGCGATCAATGCGGCCTCCTGCGCTGCATCGATGGCGTCCGCACGGTAGCCAAGGCCATCGGGACCGCGCGGCGAAGGCGGGGAGAGGTCGAAGAGGTCGGTCTGCTGCACGACCGATCATATAGGCGTGCGCGCGGCCATTGCGACCGGTCGGGCAACGGCGCCAATCGCCTTGCCATGCGTTCACCGGTCATGGCCGGGAAACGCGCCCTCAAAGTCTATCGTACGTCCATCGGGTTCCAGGACGCCTATGTCGCCGCGCCCAGCCAGAAGGCGGCTCTGGCCGCGTGGGGCACCGAGAAGAATCTCTTCGCGCGCGGTGCCGCCGAAATCGTCACCGATGCCCGGCTCACCAAGGCGGCCCTCGCGCAGCCCGGTGTCGTGGTCAGGCAGGCGCGCGGCACCACCGCCGAGCACCTTGCCGCGACCCGAGAGCCGAAGAGGAACATCGCCGCCCCGGTCGCGGAGGCCGATCCGCCGCCTCCGAAGAAGCGCGCGCCGCGTCCGAGCCGCGACAGACTGGCGCGGGCCGAAGCGGCACTGGAGAAAAGCCGCAGGAGCTATGAGGACGGCCTGGCCAAGCTGGATGCGCAGATCGAGCGGCTGAGGAGCGAGCGCGCAGATCTGCGCGCGGAGCGTGACGCCGAGATCGGCCGGCTCGAAGAGCGGCGGGACAGCGAGGATGACCGTTATCGCCGGGCGCTGGACGATTGGGAAGGATAGCGGAGACTATGTTTGCCAGCCGCCGCAAAATCATACTGATCCAAGTCAACCGACCGATAGATTTGCGACTTTCGGTGTCACGCCTCGTTGATCGGCTGACCGGCTGCATGCTGCCCGGCACGCCCCGAAAGGAAGACTCATGTCCGACACCAGCCACGACATTTCCACGCTCAACAGCCTGATCGCCACGACGCTCGACAGCTATGATGGCTATACCGAAGCCGCCAAGAATGGCGAAACCGGTCGCTTTTCGATGCTGTTCACCAGCCGTGCCGCCGAACGCCGCAGCATTGCGAGCCGTCTCCAGCAGGAGGTTGTCAGCCTGGGCGGCAATCCCGAGGATGACGGCACGGTCCTGGCCGGTGTCCACCGCGTATTCCTGAACCTCAAGTCCATCGTGACCGGCCATGACGACAAGGCCATCATCAACGAGGTCGAAGCGGGCGAGGACCATATCAAGGCCAAGTTCGAGGACGCGATGGGCGACATGGAATTGTCCCCGGCGGTGCGCGACCTGATCGAGACCAGCTATGCGTCGGTGAAGGCGGGGCATGACGAGATGCGCGACATCAAGCATTCGATGCAGGGTTGAACGGCGGCGGCGGGGTCAGCCCCGCCGCTTTTCGTCGCTCCGCGGAGCGACGATGCTCAGTCCGCGCGGCGCCACAAGTCCAAGCGATAACAAGGTTCGCGGCGGGCGATGACGACTTCCATCGTCGCATCTAACGCGGCAGATAATTTGGTGACGGCATCGTCACCGCTTTGCGGATAGTCGGTCTCGCCTATCCAATGGACCAGCAGCAGGTCGCCGCCCGGCGCAAGGCACTGTCCTATCCGTTCCGCCGCCAACGCGATGTCGCCATCGTCCCAATAATAGACGACTTCCGACAGGACGATGAGGTCGAACAAGCCCTCGGGCGCTTCCGCGGGGAACGCCATTTGGCGCAAGGTGACATGCTCCAGCGCAGCGCAACGCTGGCGCGCGGCATCGAGCGCCGTCTTGCTGACATCGACCGCGAGAAGGGCCGAGCAAGAGGGGGCCAGCTTTTGCGTCAAAACACCCTTGGCGCAGCCGATCTCCAGCGCGCGGGTATAGGCGCGGCCCGACAGGGCATCGATGCTGTCCTGAAACTTGCCCTGTTCATAGGGACTGGTCTCCAGATCCCACGGATCGTCGGTCCCCTGAAACATGCCCTCGAAATAATCGGGTCCGAGCGTGGCGCCATGCCGGGTCATGATGATCTCCGCAGATAGAGTATGTCGCGCGCCGCCATGCGGCGCTGCTGTTTGGCCAGTCGAAATCCGGGGCCGAAGGCGGCGGACAACTGGCTGCGATGGGCGGCGAGGGCGTGGCGGCGTTGGCCGGGCAGCATGGGGCAGGTCACGAACCGCCTATATGTCCGCGCCGGGGGTGCCTTCCCCCAGACGACATATTCCATGACGACGATGGCGCGCCGGGCGCTGGCTTGCACCGCATAAGCGAGTTCGGCGGCGGCTTCATGGTCGCAATGCGGCTCATGATGGGCCGTCACCGCCAGCGCATTGACGCGCAGGCGCACGCACAGCGCAGCGAGCGACCGACGGGTCCGCTCGAACGCGGGCTGTCCGGCGCGCACGGGCGCAGCATCCTTCCAGCCGAGGAACAGAGGCGGGGCACTGCGTATTCCGGCAAGACGGCGCAGCGCCAGCGTCGCCTCGCGCTTGCGCACGCGCCCGATCCGGCCGGGCCGGGCGTCGTCGGGTTCGTGCGATCCCGATCCATCGGTGACATAGGCGAGCGCCGCGAGCCGCCCTTCGCGAGCGGTCTGGGCGATCAGCGACCCGGCCCCCAGCGTCTCGTCGTCCGGATGCGGCGCGAGGACGAGCCAGCGCATGCGCCGCCATGGCTGCTGCGCGAGTCCGACAGCTACCACAGCGCGTCCTCGCTCCCCCAGGCGTCGTGATCCAGCCATGCCAGTGCCGCCTGATCGCGCGCATGATCCTGGCCCGCCTGCCGGAGATAGAGGCTGAGGTCGCGGATGATCTTGTCGATGCGCTGTCCGTCCATGGCGCTGCGCGTGCCGACGATGCGGGCGCCTAGTTCCATGACGTCGAGTGCGGCGCGTTCCACCACGCCGCGGGTCAAGCGGGCGAAGGCGGGGCCATCGCTATCGTCCTTCGCCGCGCGCAGGGCGCATTCCCTGACCCACAAATACGCGGTCCGCGTCGCCACCACCGCCTCTGCGAATTTGGCGCGCTGCACCGGGTCGGCGCGCGCCGCCTCCGACATGGCCTTGCGTATTTCGATCAGCAGCGCCTCGACCCCGCCCAGTTGCACGGCCGTGAACCGCCATGCGCCGGTGGTGAAGCGCGGGTCACGGTCATAATCTCCGGGCATGCCGAGCAGGTCGTCGTCGGAAACGGCGTGTCCGGTCAGGTCGTAGCATCCGCTGCCGGTCGCGCGCATGCCGCGTACCCGCCACCCCGACAGGTCGGCGCGGACAGGATCGTCGGCGGGCACCACCACTAGCCGCCGCGCACCCTCCGCCGGTTGCGCCGTCACGATGGCATGAGCGAGTCCTCCTGCACCGGTCGCAAAGGATTTCGCCCCGTGCAACACCGGTCCATCCCCGGTCTCGACGATCCGCACGCCGGGCGGCGGCTCCGTCGCCCACATGCCGTAGAAGGCGCCCATGGCGAGCGATTGCCCGAGCGCCGCCTTTTGTGTGGGCGAGCCGTACCAATCGAACAGGGCGAGCGCGTTGACGTGCCCTTCATAGAGACGGCCCACGCTGAGGTCCGCGCGGCCGACGATACGCAGGACCGACATCATGCACTGGATCTGGGCATGCCGGTCGGCAAATGCCTCACCGCCGCTTTGCGCAGGCGCGAAGGTGCGGTGAAGGCCGACGGCCGCGATCAGCTTCATGCTCTCGACTGGGAATATCGGCGCAGCGTCGTAGCGGGCGCCCAGCGTCGCCAGCGCCGGCAGGATCGCCTCGGCACGGGAAACGGGCGTGGGCATATCGATGTCATCGACGCGCGGGACGGAATGGCCGGTCATTCGCCCATGTCCAGCGGCATGTCGTGGGGCATGGGGGGCAGGGAGGATTCCCGCCGTGCGATCTGGACATGGCCGTCCGGCCAGCCGCGCATCGCCTTTCGCCATGCTGCCCGTGCCTGCCAATGGTCGAAGGCGGGGGCCATGGGCACGCGGCCA
>JBEVNC010000238.1:0-5047 GCA_040508315.1 Sphingobium sp. | reverse complement strand
GCCGCACCAGCACTGTCAGCGGACGGTCGGCAGCCCGCGCGATCACAGCGCCGCCGACCATGCCTGTTGCGCCGATCAACACGCTGCTGACGACCGTGGCGGTCATCGCCTCATCAGACATGTGCCAATGCTTCGGGCACCTCGGCGCGGCCGAAAATCTCGGCATAGCGATCGATGGCGAAGCGGTCGGTCATGCCCGCAATATAGTCGCCGATATGGCGAACTGTCGCGCATTTTTCATGCGGCAGTCGCGCCGACCAATCGGCGCCCATCAGGCGCGGTCTGTCCGCATAGGCCGCGAACAGCCGAGCGATGACCTGATTGGCCGCGTCGGCCGCCGCCAACTGGTCCGGGTGGTGATAGAGATTGGCGTACATGAAGCGTTTCAGGTCACGCTCCTTGCCCGCGAGTTCGTCCGAAAAGCCGCCAAGCGTGCGGCCCGCGGCGCGAACGTCGGCGACGCTCGTCACTCCGGCGGCGGCGACATTCGCCGTGGTCGCCGCGATGACGTCATTGACCATCACGCCGATCTGGTCGCGCACCAGTTCGCGCACCAGCCGATGCTCCGCCACATCGGGGTAGCGCGCCCGCACCCGGTCCCAGCCCTCGCGCACCAATGGCACTTCGAGCAACTGGTCGATGCACAGCAGGCCCGCGCGCAATCCGTCGTCGATATCGTGATTGTCATAGGCGATATCGTCTGAGATCGCCGCGACCTGCGCCTCCAGCGACGGCCAGCTGTGGAGGTCGAGCGGGAAAGCCGCGTCGATCTCCCGCATTGCCCAGCCGGGCGCGGTGACCGGGCCATTATGCTTGGCGAGGCCCTCCAGCATTTCCCATGTGAGATTGAGGCCGTCGAAACGCGGATAGGGCGTCTCCAGCCGCATCAGCGTGCGCAGGCAATGGGCATTATGGTCGAAGCCGCCATGCTCCGCCGTCGCCGCCTCCAGCGCATCCTCGCCCGCATGGCCGAAGGGCGGATGGCCGATGTCGTGGGCCAGGCACAGCGCCTCGGTCAGATCCTCGTTCAGCCCCAGCGCGCGGGCAATCGTGCGGCCGATCTGCGCGACCTCCAGGCTGTGGGTCAGGCGGACGCGATAATGGTCGCCGTCGGGTGCGACGAACACCTGCGTCTTGTGGCGCAACCGGCGAAAGCTGATCGAGTGGATGATGCGATCCCGGTCGCGCTGGAAGGCGTCGCGCGGCCCCCGCTGCTCGCCGCCCGGCTCGCCATGCTCGCGGCCCCGGCTCTGCGCCGGGTCGCTCGCATAGGATGCATGGGCGGTCATTTCCGGGCCAGTCACTTTTGAGAGAGCGCCTTGGCGACCTCGCCAGCCTCGCTCTGCCACACGAACCCGTCACCGCCCGCCTTCTTGAGGTCGGTCACCAGTTCCTTCGCCTTGGTCACGCTGACGAAGGGCCCGACGACCAGCCTGCGCGTCGCCACCCATTCGACGGTGAAGGCGTCCTCGTCCGCCAACATCGGATAGGTCTTGCGCAAGCGGCGCATGTCGAACGCAAGCGCGGCGGGATCGCGGCCGGTTGCGATCTGCACCCATGTCCGCGAAGGATTGGCCTTCAGCCGCGCCTTCTCCTCGGCCTCCGCCTTCGCCTTGGCGGCGGCTTCGGCCTTGGCTTTGACGGCGGCGTCCTTCTTCGCCCTTTCGGCGGCGGCATTCTTGCGGTTGGCGGCTTGCAGGCGGGCGACTTCCTCCAGATCGACAGCCCTCGCGCTGGCGGCCCGCTCCGCATCGGACACCTTGATCTCGGCCATGATCGCCGCGAGCGAGCGCGGCGACGGCGTGAGCGGCGGCGGCGCGGATGCCGCTGGCGTCTCGGCCGGGCGCGGCACTGGCTGCACCACCTGCACGATGGGCGCGGACTGGACAGGCTGCGGCGCCGGTGTGACCCCTTCGCTCAGGCTCGGCCCCTGCACCATCTGGCGCGGCTGGGTCGTGGCGGGCTGGATCGCGGCGGGCTGGATCGCGGCGGTGCGAACCGGCGTCGTCGGAACGGGCGCCGGCGTGCGCGCTGCCGGGACGGGGACGGGAATCTGTGTGGCCATCCGCTCGGCGGCGGCGGCTTTCGCGGCGCGATCCTGCGCGGCGAGCCGCTGCTCGGCGGCCGACCAGTCATCGCGCTCGTCATTGCTCGCCCTGCGCGGCGCGGGCGCGGTCCTCGCGGCCGGAATCGGCTGCACCATGGCGGGCGCAGGGGCTGCGCCGCTCGGCATGGCGGCGACGAGGCCGCTATCTTCCGAAGGAGCAGGCGTAGGAACGACAGCGTTGCGACTGTTGCGGCTGCTGCTGGCGCGTCGACGGCTGGTGGTCTCGGCACGCGCGGCTGGCGGCGGCGCGGTCGGCGTCGTCGCGACGGCCAGGCGCAAGCCTTCGGCCGGGAACTGGCCATAATGGGCGGCGGCCGCCTTCTGCCCCGCATCGAGCGACGCCATGCGCGCCAGATACGGCTCCATCCCGTCGGCGAGCGACTTGGGCATGATGCTCTGCGCGATCTTGCGCGCCTCGGCCGAACGGCCGTTCATCGCAAGGATCATCGTGCGATCACGCCACGCCGCCCGGTCGCTGGCGACGAGTAGCGGGCGCAATTGCGTCTCCGCCTCCGTCACTCGCCCCGAAATGCCGAGCGACACCGCATAGGCGCGGATCAGGTCGGCATTGGACGGGTCGGAGCCGAGCGCCGTCACGTAGTCGCGCTGCGCCTTGTCCTGCTGCCCGGCCAGATCATAGGCCAGCGCCCGCTCCTTGCGATAGCGCGTCGCCGGTTCGCCTAGCCGTTCCGCATCGTCGAAATACATGGCGGCGTCGCGCGGATTTTTGAGCGACAGCGCCACCAGCGCGAGGCCCAGCTTCACCCGGCCGACGCGCGGATTGACGAGATTGGCGCGCGTGAAGAAACCGTTGGCCGCCTGCGCATCGCCCAGCTCGTAGGACGCCACGCCTGCGCCGATCAGCGCCTCCATGTCGGTAGGCTGTCGCGCAAGCCGGGTCAGGTTCTGGTTGAGCCGCTCCACCGCCAGCGCGGGCGGCGTCGGCTGTACGATCGCGCCGCCCTGCGCCATGACAGGATTGGTCATAGCGAAGGACAGTAGCGCCAGCCCGACCACCGCCAGTCCATTAACCGACAGCCCCAGTGCAGATTTCACGACCCGAATCCTCATCTGTTTTCAGCCGCGCGGCCGCCGGTCATCCCCCACCGGCGAACACGGGGTCCGTCATTCCTGCTAGCAGCGCATCGGCCGCGGCGACAGATCGCGAACACCCATGCAGCGACAGCCGGTTGCGAAAGACGGACGGGCATGATCGCCCATCCGTCCCGCGCCATTACTGGTTGTTCTGCCGATTGAGGAAGCGAGGCACGTCGAATTCGCCCTTCGTCCCGTCATCCGCCTCTTCCCGCGCATTGCCACGCGCGAGCAGCGACATACGCTCGAACAATGTGCCTCCGGTCGTCGGTTTCGCGACGGGCGCCGCGGCCGGGCTGCCGACCGGCTTCGGCTCGATACGCTGCGCGATGGAACCCAGGTCCAGCGCCTCGATCTCGGGCGGCGAAACCTTCTCGGGGAACAGTTCGCCCTTCACCGGAGCGGGCGGCGCCGCCTGTACCTCTGGCGCTCCGGTCGGGCTTTCCGCCGCTACGGTCGGTGCCGGATCGACCGTGAGATGATCCTCACTCCCTTCGCTGGCAGTGGTCGGCTGCGTGCCGAACGCCTGCTGATCGAGCGGGGTCGGGTCTGCGGCCACCGGTGCGGTCACGGCAGGCGCACCGCGCAGGCTGCCGCCCATCTGCTTGAAGTCATAAGGCTTGCTGGCAGGGGCCGCGATGCTCGAATCCACGTCGATGCCGGTCGCGACCACCGACACGCGAATCTTGCCGTTCAAATTCTCGTTGAACGCCGAGCCCCAGATGATGTTTGCGTCGGGATCGACCAGTTCGCGGATATGGTTCGCGGCCTCGTCCACTTCCATCAGGCGCATGTCCTCGCCGCCGGTGATGGACACGATCACGCCCTTCGCACCGCGCATCGACACGCCGTCTAGCAGCGGGTTGGCAATCGCCTTTTCCGCCGCCGCCAGCGCGCGGCCGTCGCCGTCCGCCTCGCCAGTGCCCATCATCGCCTTGCCCATTTCCTCCATCACCGAACGCACGTCGGCGAAGTCGAGGTTGATGAGGCCGGGCATGACCATCAGGTCGGTGATGCCGCGCACGCCCTGCTGCAGCACCTCGTCCGCCATCTGGAACGCTTCCTTGAAGGTCGTGTTCGGATTGGCGATCAGGAACAGATTCTGGTTGGGGATGACGATCAGCGTATCGACATGCTTTTGCAGCTCCTCGATACCCGCCTCCGCCGAGCGCGAACGACGATTGCCCTCGAAGGTGAAGGGCTTGGTCACGACGCCGACGGTCAGTATGCCCTTCTCCTTCGCCGCCTTGGCGATGACGGGGGCAGCGCCCGTGCCGGTGCCGCCGCCCATGCCGGCCGCGATGAAGCACATATGGACGCCATTCAGCGCCTCCTGAACCTCGGCGATGGTTTCCTCTGCGGCTGCGCGACCGATTTCCGGCCGCGATCCCGCGCCCAGACCCTCGGTGATGCGCAGGCCAAGCTGGATGCGGCGTTCGGCGGGCGAGGCGTTGAGCGCCTGCGCGTCGGTGTTCGCGACGATGAAATCGACGCCCTCGACCTCGGCGGCGATCATGTTCGCGATCGCGTTTCCGCCCGCGCCGCCCACGCCGATGACCGTGATCCGGGGCTTCAGCTCGTCCACATGCGGCGGCCCGATCTCAATGCTCATTCGTCAATCTCCTTAGACCTGCCCCGCGCGGGCGTCGGCAGGCACCTTGTATAATTCATGCACCATAAGTGCGGCCACTTCATCCCCCAAATTACCGTCATTCGGCAAAATGAAGCCCAATAGCGTCGCCCTTCAATAGTTTGCGCGAAAGGCCGCGAACAGGCGGCGTAGCCAGACGAGCCAGAAGGAGCCAGCGGTGCGATGAACGATCTGCTGGGCAGGCACGATGGACC
>JBEVNC010000230.1:0-31081 GCA_040508315.1 Sphingobium sp. | reverse complement strand
GACCTGCTCGCCCGCGCCGACTTCATCACGCTGCACACGCCGCTGACCGACCAGACGCGCAACATCCTGAGCAAGGAAAATCTCGCCAAGACCAAGAAGGGCGTGCGCATCGTCAACTGCGCGCGCGGCGGCCTGATCGACGAGGAGGCGCTCAAGGAAGGTCTCGATTCGGGCCATATCGCGGGCGCGGCGCTCGACGTGTTCGTGACGGAGCCTGCGAAGGCATCGCCGCTGTTCGGCACGCCCAACTTCATCTCGACCCCGCATCTGGGTGCGTCCACCAACGAGGCGCAGGTCAATGTCGCGCTTCAGGTGGCGGAGCAGCTGTCCGACTATCTGATGACCGGCGGCGTCACCAACGCGCTCAACCTGCCGTCGCTGTCGGCCGAGGAAGCGCCCAAGCTGCGCCCCTATATGGCGCTGGCGGAAAAGCTGGGCAGCCTCGTCGGCCAGCTTAACGGCGACAAGATCAAGGGCGTGTCCGTCGAGACCGAGGGCCATGCCGCCGAACTGAACCAGAAGCCCATCGTCGCCGCCGTGCTGGCGGGCCTGATGCGCGTCTATTCGGACACGGTGAACATGGTCAACGCGCCCTTCCTGGCGAAGGAACGCGGCCTCGACGTGCGCGAAGTGCGCCATGATCGCGAGGGCGACTATCAGACGATGGTGCGCGTCACGGTCAAGACCGATGACGGCGAACGCTCCGTCGCTGGCACGCTGTTCGGCAATTCGCAGCCGCGTCTGGTAGAACTGAACGGCATCAACATGGAGGCCGATTTGACCGGCCAGATGCTGTTCATCATCAACCAGGACAAGCCCGGCTTCATCGGCCGCGTCGGCACCACGCTGGGCACGGCGGACATCAACATCGGCACCTTCCACCTCGGCCGCCGTAACGTCGGCGGCGAGGCAGTGCTGCTGCTGTCCGTCGACGGCACGGTGCAGGAGCCGCTGCTGTGGGAAGTGTGCCGCCTGGACGGCGTGAAGGATGTGAAGCTGCTGAAGTTCGCGTGATGCGGGCAGAAGGAGAATAGCCCTCCCCCCTCGGGGGGAGGGTTGGGAGAGGGGGAGCGACGGTGAAGCTGGATGCGACACTGAAACAACGCGCCAAACAAATGCGCGCAAACCCTACCCCGGCAGAACAGAAGCTGTGGCTAGCCGTCCGTGCAAACCGCTTCGATAATCACCAGTTCACGCGTCAGACCATAATCGCGCCATACATTGTGGACTTCGCATCCAGAGCCGCGAAACTCGTCATCGAGATCGACGGGGATACACATGCTGCAGAAGATCGCTATGACGCGGCACGGACTCGCAAGCTCGAACTATTGGGCTATCGGGTCATCCGCTTTGCCAATGGGGACGTTATGAACAACATTGAGGGTGTACTGATTGCGATCAGTGAAGCGCTTCGCGCTTCCCCCTCTCCCCAGCCCTCCCCCCGTGGAGGGGAGGGAGCCTGATGACCGCGACCATCTCCCCCGGCCTCCTTCCCGAGGGCCTGTCCGACCGCCTTCCTCCGCAGGCGGAGGCGTCTGCGCGCCTGACGCGCGACGTGCTCGATACCGTGGCCGCGCATGGCTATGGCCGCGTCATGCCGCCCATGGCGGAGTTCGAGGAGACGCTGACGCGCCGCCTCCAGTCGGCGGGCGCGCAGGATTTGTTGCGGTCGGTCGATCCCATTTCGCAGCGTACGCTGGCGCTTCGCCCCGACATGACGGCGCAGGTCGGCCGGATCGCGGCTACGCGCCTCGCCGCCGCACCGCGCCCGCTGCGGCTCTGCTATGGCGGGCCGGTGCTACGTCTGCGCGCCGACCAGTTGCGGCCCGAGCGTGAGCGCATGCAGATCGGCGCAGAGCTTATCGGATCGGACAGCGTCGCCGCCGCCGTCGAAATCGTGAATGTCGCGATAGAGGCGCTGCAGCGCGCGGGCGTGGCGGGCATCACCATCGACTTCACGCTGCCCGACCTTGTCGATACGCTGGTGGACGGCCCGATGCCTGTCGCCGCCGAGCAGCGCGATGCCCTGCGCGACCGGCTGGACGCCAAGGATGCAGGCGCGGTCGCGGCGCTGGGCGAGGGGGCTGCCGCTTATCTGCCGTTGATCGCTGTCACCGGCACCTTCCACGCCGCCATGACCCGGCTGGAGGCTATCGATGCAGGGCCCGCCGCTGGAGCCATCGCCAGCCGCATCGCGGGCCTGCGCGCCATCGCAAAGCCCATCGGCTGGGACATCACCCTGACCCTCGACCCGACCGAGCGCCATGGTTTCGAATATCAGCGCTGGTTCGGCTTCTCGATCTTCGCCGAGGGTTTCACGGGTGAGATCGGGCGCGGGGGCAGCTATGCGATCCTGCGCGACGACGGGTCGCTGGAACCGGCTGTGGGCTTTTCGCTATATCCCGATCCGCTGATCGATGCGGGCTTCGGTCGGTCGGAGGAACGACGACTGTTCCTCCCGCTGGGTCACGATGCGGAGCGGGCAGCGACGCTGCGCGGTGAAGGCTGGGTGACGGTTGCGGCGCTATCGGAGGGCGATGACGGGCGGCTGCTGGGCTGCGGTCACTGGTTGTCGGGTGATGAGGCGGTCGCTTACTGAGGATCGTTCGAGCCTCTGCCGGTCCGCGTGAACCAATTCATGGCCTGAGGCGCACTTACTTGTCCCGTCCATAGACGTCCTTCCCGAAAGCCAGGCCCGCCTTCGTCTCCCGCGCGGTCAGATAGGTCAGGTAGACCGGCACCGGCACCGGCAGGTTGACGACATGCTCTGCCCCCTTGGACTTCGCTGCCGTCGCCAGCGATTGCCGCATCAGCCACCGGGCCAGCACGGGCGCGTCCTCCAGCCGGATGCAGCCGTTCGACAAATGCCGGTCGTCTTTCACCAGCAGCGCCCGGTTGGGCGTGTCGTGAAGGTATATGCCCTCGTCATTGGCGAACAGGAACTTGATGCGGCCCATGCTGTTGGCGGGGCCGGGGCGTTCGCGCAGGCGCACCTCCTGCTTGCCCGCCGCCACCGCCGCCCAGTCGATGGTCGCCGGGTCCAGGACTGCGGGGTTGGCGCTCCAGTCAGACAGTGCCTCGATCCGCATCGATTCGGGCGAGCGTCCCGACAGGATCTTGGGCGCGATATTGCCCTGCGCCAGATAGTCGGGGATATTCCAATAGGGGTTGAGCGTCGCCCATTGCAGCAGGCCCGCCATCATCGGCGTCTGCGTCTCTTGCGCGCCCACGACGACGCGCATAGTCCCAAGCTGCTTGCCGCCCTGATAATACCATAGCCGTGCCGCGGACGCGTCCACGACGATGTGCATCGTCCACGGCCCCGGCAACAGCCGCGCCCGGTCGAGATTGAGGCGGAGGCGGCCGAGCGCCTCCTCGCTGCCCCCGGCCTTTTCGGCGCGCGCCAGCAGGCCCCGCAGCCGTACATAATGCGGGCTCATCCAGGCCATGTCCGCCACATAGGCAGGGAATGGGCCAGAAAGGGCGGCGGCGCGCAGGATCGCCTCCACCTTCATCCGCTGGGGCTTGAGGGATTTGGCGGCCCAGATCATGGCAACCTTGCCGCCCGCGCGCCGCTGGTCGCGAACGAACTTCGCAAAGGTGTCGGACAGCAGCAGTTCGGCCTTGGCAAGTGCCAGCGGATCACCGCCGCGCGCCGCGCCGATGGCTTCGCGCAATTTGTCGATGTCGTAGGATGACGGGCGCAGGCCATCCAGTTTCGCCGTCCTGAGAAAGCCGACAAAGTCGCTCGCCGCCGGACCGACGGCGTCGCCGCGCAGCCACAGGGGTGCATAACCTCGCTCCGCATAGAAGCGTTTCAGCGCGCCGCCCGCCTCCGCGCGCAGCGCCGCCATGACGGCGGGCGACGGCGCCACCTTGATCGCTTTCGTGGCTTTGCCCGGCTTCGCGGCCACGGCCTTTATGGTTCGCCGGGGCGCGGCTTGGGTCGGGGACGAAAGAAGCGGGGCGGCGCTGGCCAGCGCCATCATTAGGAAAAGGGGGATGCGGGCGACCCGCACCCCCCATGGTCGGGCGATCAGCCTCGTTCCCCGCGTCGGCTGGGCGGCGGCGGCGGTGGCGGAGGCGGCGGCGGCGCGGTGGGATGATAGATGCCGTCGGCGGTATAATAGCCATCGACGATCCCGTCGCCGTCGCGGTCGGCGGCGGTGCTGCCGGTCACCGATCCGGGGGGAGGCGGCGGCGGAAGCGGCGCAGGCTCCGGCTTCTTGGTGCAGGCGGCCAGCGCGAGCGGCACCAGCCCCATCAGCGCTATGGATCGGAAATTCATGTTGTTCCTCCCTTGAACGGGTTTTTCATCGGGCGCTGTTGTGGAGACGGATATCCCCGGAACGCGCGCAGGCGGGAAACACGTGGGAGGCAGAAGGGAGCCATGGGGAGCGGTGGGAGGTGTGTGCAGTGGGATTGGTGGTTGGTGGCCGGTCGTAGGGTTATTGAAGCAGCGAAGGAGACGGCCCGTCGTTGGCGCATGGCAGATGAATAGCTGGCTCGTTCGCCTAGGCATCTGGTCGGTATCTGCAGCGAATTGCCGATTATAGCTGAGCTACTGACAGATCGATGGCTAAGCGACCACTTAAGTCGTTGAAACGATTCCTAATTACGCCCCTATGACTAAGGCTATGGATTCGTTGGAAGAATCTTGACATTTGACTGGCGATATGAGATTTTACCGATGGTAGGCTACGCCGGGATAAGCCTTGTGGTCCGAGTAAAGAACGGATCACTACTGATGCGACGGTCGCCCTTTGGATGGCGTCCTAACAGCGGATTGGGACATTGGGTCCGGGGCCTACCACCTTGCGAAACTATAGCCGTAATGTTCGAAAATCTGCTGCTGGTCGCGAGTTAGATTCGCTTTCCATGGCGGAGTTGGCTGTAAGGAAACACCGCAATCAATCTTTGAGCCATTTTGTGATGCCATGATCGGGAGAAGTGCTTTTGCAGGATCAACATCCCAAAAGCCAGGACCAAGACAATCCGAAGCCTGATAGAAGGCGCTCGCAATCAGATCTGCAATTTGCAGCCCAGCCCGGCTATCGTGAGGGTGATCTTCCATCAAATCAGTACTTAACATATCTGTACGAACAAGACGTTTATCCAGAAAAGTTGATCCTGCCTTGCGTTGGTGATCGAGGTATAGGCTATATGCCCTTGTCTGACTGTATCTATGGCCGCCTCTACGAGAAAACTCGATTTTTATCGGCAGCATTCTGCCATGATCATGCATCGTGCGGTCAGCGCAAAAATGCGTTACACGCTCTAATAATAGCCTGACGCACCAGTTGTAAAACCATTCTTGCGACGGAATTTTTGCGGCATTCTTATTTTCATGCCCGCGCATATTCTTTTTATTAGAGCATATAACGAAGCCTCTCAGCGGTAAAGTTGCGACCGCCGTAGTTGCCGCGACCTTCCTTGTTGGAGACAGCGTGCGATAATGAAGATCACGACGCTGGCGGATTCCTAGCCCGGTACGGATGTCGTCCACCCAACTGACTACATCATCCTCCCACTTGGCGCGCATTATCACCGCACTCAAAATCAACCATTCTGAAGCGCCATTCGGATCGATTGGTCGAACCCTTTTCAGGCCGGGGTCACCCGCTTCATCGACGTATGCTACGTAACCGTATTCCATATTCTTCGGAATTATCACATGCATGACCAGTCCGAAACAATCGCAATTCATCAAATGATGTCGGCGCACGCTGATCTGGTTGGGAAAGGCTATAGGACACAAACGATGAGCGAGAACGGTGCCCCTACCGCACCCTCCGCCCCGTCTTCTCCGCCCATTCCCGCGTAAGCCCATCATACAAATCCTGCTCGATCAACCGGTCCTTGCCTTCCAACACATGGTCCATCTTGACCGTGCCCGTGGCCATCAACTCCTTCGCGCGCGCCAGATGCAGTTGCGCTGCGCCGACCCATCCCCATCCCGTGCTGAGCGTGAACAGCGTGTCCGGCAGGTCGAAGCCCAGCGTGCACACCGGCACCGGCATTTCGGGGACGACCTGCGCGTGCGCCTCCGGGCTGGCGACGGGGAAGGTCAGGATGTCGGCGCCTGCCTCGGCATAGGCTTTGCCGCGCTTGATCGCTTCCTCGATGGAGCCGCCGCCGCCGCCGCGCCGCGCGTCGGGATAGAGTTCGTCGCAGCGGGCGATGATGACGAAGGGGTGGTCGCCGCGTGCGCGCACGGCCGCGTCGATGCGGAACTGCATGTCGGCGATGGGGATCAGGCCGTTGGAATAGCTGCTATGCTTGGGGTTGACCTCATCCTCGACATGGAAGCCGGCAATCCCTGCGCGGATGTAGCGCCGGGTGAAGTGGAACGCGTCGGCCACGGTCTCGCCCAGCGTGTCGGCGTCGGCGATCAGGGGGATGGACATGGCCTCCGCGATGCGTCCGGCCTGCTCGATGGCCTCGACCTGGCTGAATATGCCATTGTCGGGCATGGCATAGTGGAAGGCGCTGCACGCATGGCCGCCCATATAGGCGGCCTTGAACCCGACGCTCTCCACGATGCGGCCAGTGAGCGCGCTATAGGCTTCCGCCGCGACGAAATGGTCCTTGCCGTTGATGAGGTCGCGCAATTGCTGGGCGGGGCTGGTCATTCTCGTCCTCTCTCATCCGTATAGCTATGCGCGTTCTTGGCCTCAGTCGGGCGGCCTGCGCAAGAGGAGCGTCAGGCCTTGGCGCTATCGAACGCCTCGCGCGCCGCCTCGATACGGGTCAGATTGGTCTCCGCCCATATCCAGACTCCGCAGAAAGCCGCACCGAGGCTATGGCCAAGATCGGTGAGGCGATATTCGACGCGGGGCGGGATGACGGGGTGGATGGTTCGGATCAGCAGGCCGTCGCGCTCCATCTGGCGCAGGGTCTGGGTCAGCATCTTCTGACTGATGCCGTCGACCAGCCGGCCGATACGGGTGAAGCGCAGTTCGCCATGTTCCTCCAGCACTTCGAGGATCAGCATGGTCCATTTGTCGGCAACGCGGCCGATAACCTCGTTGACCAGCCGTTCCACGCGCGGGTCGACGGTGTCGGGCGGGGTGGTGGCGGCCACGGCGCGGGCCTGCTCCACCACGTCGGGGGCGAAGCGTCGGGCGCTGGTCGGAATGTCACTCTCCATCGGGTGAGTATCAATCTTTTGGGTGCCTTCTTCAAGATGGAGAGTGAAGGCGTACATGGCGTTCATCACTTTTGAAAGGAGACCGACCATGCGCCAGACAGGCAACACCATCCTCATCACCGGCGGCACGTCGGGCATCGGCCGCGCGCTGGCCGAGCGGTTTCATGCAGCCGGGAACAAGGTCGTTATCGCCGGGCGGCGGCAGGCGCTGCTGGACGAGGTGACGGCGGCCAATCCCGGCATGGCGGGCTATGCGGTGGACATGACCGACGGCGCGGCCATCGCCGACCTCGCAGCGCGGGTCGTGGCGGACCATCCCGACCTCAACATCCTGATCAACAATGCCGGGATCATGCGGATGGAGACGCTGACCGCGCGCCGCGACCTGAGCGATGCGGAGGAGACCATCATCACCAATCTGCTCGCGCCGATCCGGCTGGTGGATGCACTGGTCGAACATCTGTCGGTGCAGGACGGGGCGGCGATCGTGAACACGACGTCGGGCCTGGCTTTCGTGCCGCTGGTCGCGACGCCCACCTATAACGCGACCAAGGCGGCGATGCACAGCTACACGCAGGCCCTGCGCGCGCAGCTCTCGGGCAAGGTGGAGGTGATCGAACTCGCGCCGCCGGCCGTACAGACCGACCTGACGCCGGGTCAGTCCACGCGCGAGGGCTATATGCCGCTGCGCGAATATATCGACGAGGTGATGACCCTGTTCGCACAGGTGCCGACGCCTGCGGAGATACTCGTGAAGAAGGTGGGGTTCCTGCGCTTCGCCGAAGCGGAGGGGCGTTATGCGGAGGCGTTCGCGGCGTTGAACGCGCATTGAGATGGTGTTGATAGTCATTCCCGCGCAGGCTGGAATCCAGAGTCTCAGGCACAGTTTCTGGCGGCTCTGGATTCCCGCCTTCGCGGGAATGACGAATTTAGGGATGTCGTGCTAACCCATCTATCCCATCCGATGCCAGCATCCAACGCACCGATGCTTGACATGAGCCGGGGTGTGACCTAGGCGGCTCGCCGGTTCAGGCGGAGGGCCAATCCTCTGCCCGCATATCCAGTCCTGCCGCCGAGTCCTGTCGAAGGGCGGCACGGGCACCCCTCGGCAGGGCGAGGACGCATATCCATGGCAAATGTAACCGTTATCGGCGCCCAGTGGGGCGACGAGGGCAAGGGCAAGATTGTCGACTGGCTGGCGAGCCGGGCCGATGTTGTGGTGCGCTTTCAGGGCGGCCATAATGCGGGCCATACGCTGGTCGTGGGCGACAAGACGTACAAGCTGTCGCTGCTGCCGTCCGGCATCGTGCGCGGGACGCTGAGCGTCATCGGCAATGGCGTGGTGCTCGACCCCTGGCATTTTCGCGACGAGGTCGCGAAGCTGAAAGGGCAGGGCGTCGATGTGACCACCGACAATCTGCACATAGCAGAGACGGTGCCCCTGATCCTCCCCATTCACCGCGACCTCGACGGTCTGCGTGAGGACGCCTCGGGCGCGGGCAAGATCGGCACGACGCGGCGCGGTATCGGCCCGGCCTATGAGGACAAGGTCGGTCGCCGCGCGATCCGCCTGTGCGATCTGGCGCATCTGGACGATCTCGGCCCGCAACTGGACCGCATCTGCGCGCATCACGATGCGCTGCGTGCCGGTTTCGGCGAGCCGCCGGTGGACCGCCAGCGCCTGCTCGACGACCTCGCCGAGATCGCCGACTATATCCTGCCCTATGCCAAGCCGGTGTGGGTGACGCTCAACCAGGCCAAGAAGCGCGGCGACCGCATCCTGTTCGAGGGCGCGCAGGGCGTGCTGCTCGACGTCGATCACGGCACCTATCCCTTCGTCACCTCCTCCAACACCATTGCAGGTACGGCGTCGGGCGGATCGGGCCTGGGCCCGTCCTCGGTCGGGTTCGTACTGGGCATCGTGAAGGCGTACACGACGCGCGTCGGCGCCGGTCCCTTCCCCACGGAACTGGAGGATGAGACCGGCCAGCGGCTGGGCGAGCGTGGCCATGAGTTCGGCACGGTGACGGGGCGGAAGCGTCGCTGCGGCTGGTTCGACGCGGTGCTGGTGCGCCAGTCGGCGGCGGTCAGCGGCATCACCGGCATCGCGCTCACCAAGCTGGACGTGTTGGACGGGTTCGAGAAACTGAGCATCTGCGTGGGCTACAAGGTCGGCGACAAGACCTACGACTATCTGCCGCCGCACCCGCAGGATCAGGCCAAGGCCGTGCCCGTCTACGAGACGATGGACGGTTGGGCGGAGACGACGGCGGGCGCGCGCAGCTGGGCGGAATTGCCCGCACAGGCGATCAAATATATCCGCCGCATCGAAGAACTGATCGAATGCCCGGTCGCGCTGGTGTCGACCTCGCCGGAGCGCGATGACACGATTTTGGTGCGCGATCCGTTTCAGGATTGAGAGCCGATAGCTGGCCGTCTGCTCCCCTCCCGCAGGCGGGAGGGGCTGGGGGTGGGCGAGCGACCGCAAGGTCGCTATCGGTCTCGATGTCAGCGCAGGCCCACCCTTCAACAGAGACACGTGTCCTTGTTGAACCCTCCCGCATGCGGGAGGGGAGGGATTCGAAACATTCACCCCCGCTGGATCGCTTCCGACACCGCAATGGTCGTCAAATTCACGATGCTGCGCGACGTCGCGCCCGGCGTCAGCACATGGATGGGCTGCGACAGGCCCATCAGCATCGGCCCCACGGTGGGCGAGCTGGACGATGCGCTGAGCGCTGTCAGCGTGATGTTCGCGGCATCCAGATTGGGCATCACCAATAGGTTCGCCGGTCCCTGAAAGCGCGTATCGGGCACCAGCCGCTCGCGCAGTGGCTGGGACAGGGCCGCATCGGCGTGCATTTCGCCATCTACGGCCAAGTCGGGCGCCTGTGCGCGGATGAGCGCCAGGGCGCTGCGCATCTTGCGGGCACTGGGGCTGTGCGATGCGCCGAAATTGGAGTGCGACAGCAGCGCCGCCTTCGGTTCCAGCCCGAAATGGCGGATTTCCGACGCCGCAAGGATGGTCATCTCGGCGATCTGCTCGGGCGTGGGGTCGGGCACCATATGCGTGTCGGTGATGAACAACGCGCCCGCATCCAGGATCAGGCCGGACAGGGCATAGACGCGGCTGCTGCCCGGCGCGCGATCGATGATGCGCAGGACATGCTCCATCTGCCCCCAATATTCGCTGTTGCCGCCGACGAGCGCCGCCTCGACATGGCCGGTCTTGAGCAGCATCGCGGCGGTCACGGTGGGGCGGCGATAGACATGGCGGATGATCTCCGCGGCGGGCACACCCTTGCGCGCGGCGATGGCGCGATAGGCCTCCACCAGCGGCTCGAGGATATGATGGTCCGTCTCCGGGTCGACGATCTCCACGTCGCGGTCCAGCTGGAAGCGCAGGCCAAGCTCCGGCAGGCGCTTGTCCAATATGCGCCGCCGCGCGACGATGACGGGGCTGACGATGCCGTCGTCCAGCGCGTCCTGAATGGCGCGCAGTACGCGCTCGTCCTCACCCTCGCCGTAAACGACGCGCCGCTTGCCGCCGCGCGCCGCCTCGAACACCGGCATCATCAATTGGGCGGACCGGGTGTTCTGCTGGGCCAACGACCGCTTGTAGGTGTCGATGTCGAGCATGCGGCGCGCGACGCCGCTGTCCATCGCCGCCTTGGCGACAGCGGGCGCGATCTCGACGATCAGGCGCGGGTCGAAGGGGGTCGGGATGATATAGTCCGGGCCGAACACCAGCTTGCGGCCGCCATAGGCCTGCGCCACGCTCTCATGCGCGGGCAGGCGGGCGAGGCTGGCTATCGCCTCGGCGGCGGCGACCTTCATCTCCTCGTTGATCGTGGTCGCGCCGACGTCCAGCGCACCGCGGAAGATATAAGGGAAGCACAGGACATTGTTGACCTGATTGGGAAAATCCGACCGGCCGGTCGCGACGATGGCGTCGGGCCGCGCTTCCTTCGCGATGGTGGGCAGGATTTCCGGCTCGGGATTGGCGAGCGCGAAGATAAGCGGGCGGTCGGCGAGCAGGGGAAGCCATTCGGCCTTGAGCACGCCCGGCGCCGACAGGCCGAGGAACACGTTTGCGCCCGGCAGAACGTCCGGCAGGGTGCGGGCATTGGTGGTGCGGGCATAGCGGGCCATGTTGGGTCCCATGCCCTCGCGCCCCGAATGGACCACGCCGTCCTTGTCGGTCAGCGTGACATTCTCGATAGGCAATCCCATGGAGACGAGCAGGTCGACGCAGGCGAGCGCCGCAGCGC
This sequence comes from Sphingobium sp., assembly GCA_040508315.1. Classification (GTDB taxonomy): domain Bacteria; phylum Pseudomonadota; class Alphaproteobacteria; order Sphingomonadales; family Sphingomonadaceae; genus Sphingobium. The sequence continues at coordinate 19,660 of JBEVNC010000230.1, read as the reverse complement.
CCGCGCCCGACGTGACCAGCTTCGCCTCGGTAAGCGTCTTGCCCTGCAGGACCAGAGCGTTCCTGACCGCCGCCGCGACGACGATGGCGGTGCCATGCTGGTCGTCGTGGAAGACCGGGATGTTCATCCGCTCCTTGAGCGCCGCCTCGATGGCGAAGCATTCCGGGGCCTTGATATCCTCCAGGTTGATGCCGCCGAATGTCGGTTCGAGCAAGGCGACCGCGTCGATGAACTTCTGCGAATCCGTGGTGTCGATCTCGAGGTCGAAGACGTCGATGTCGGCGAATTTCTTGAAGAGGACCGCCTTGCCCTCCATCACCGGCTTGGACGCCAGTGCACCTATGGCGCCGAGGCCAAGGACCGCCGTACCGTTGGAGATGACCGCGACGAGGTTGCCGCGCGCGGTATAATCGAGCGCCTTGTCCGGGTCGGCCGCGATCTCCTCGCACGGGGCGGCGACGCCGGGGGAATAGGCGAGCGCGAGGTCGCGCTGGTTGACCATGCGCTTGGTCGGTTCGATGCGCATTTTGCCCGGCTGCGGGTAACGATGATAGTCGAGTGCGGCGCGGCGCAGCGTATCGTCCATGAAATGGCCCTCATCTGGAGGCGGGGACACAAAATGTCGCCCTGTCGGATGGAGCACGCTCGATAGAGGCGAAATGCCGGGGGGGCAAACGCTGTAATGCCGGAAATCATTTGTCGCTAAAGGAGAGCGCCCAATATGCCGTCGAGCAGCAGCATGCCGTCGGGCGTGACGGTGAGGCGCTGGCGGTCCCGCCGGACAAGCCCCTGCGCCTCCAGCCGGGCTGCCGCGCGCTCATCGATGGCGGCCGCTGCATCGACCCCGGTGCGTGCCGAGAGGTCGGCAAGATCGACGCCTTCCGCCAGCCTGAGGCCCATCATCAGTGCCTCGATCACGCGCTCGTCGGGGGGGAGGGGTGTTTCCTCCTCGATGCCGTGGCCGTTGGCGGCAAGGGCGGTCATCCAGTTTTCGGGTTTGCGATGGCGGCGGGTCGCATGGGCGTGCACGCGGCCATGTGCGCCGGGCCCGATGCCCAGATAATCGCCATAGCGCCAGTAGGTCAGGTTGTGGCGGCTCTCCTCGCCGGGGCGGGCGTAGTTGCTGATCTCATAGGCGGGCAGGCCCGCAGCGTTCGTCATGTCCCGCGTGAGTTCGTAGAGCGTCGCGCCATGATCCGGGTCGGCGGGGATGAAGTCGCCCTTGCGCACCATCGTCTCGAAGCGCGTGCCCGGCTCTATGGTCAGCTGATAGAGCGAGAGGTGGCCGGTGCCCATGGCGAGGGCGCGGGAGAGGTCTCCCTGCCATTCTGCCTCGCTCTGGCCGGGGAGGGCGTAGATGAGGTCGAAGCTGACCCGGTCGAAGAGAGTCTGCGCCAGTGCCACCGCGCGCAGTCCCTCGTCGGCGCCATGTGCCCGGCCGAGGAATTTGAGTGCGTCGTCGTGCAGGGACTGAAGGCCGATAGAGACGCGGTTGACCCCGGCGGCGGCGGCGGCGGCGAAGCGGGCGGCTTCGGCGCTGTTGGGATTGGCCTCCATCGTGATCTCGATTCCCGGCGCGAAGACCCAGTGACGGCTTGCCGCGTCGATGATCGCCGCGATGGTCGCAGGCGGCATCAGCGACGGTGTGCCGCCGCCAAAGAAGATGGAGGAGAGGATGCCCCCGCCGGTCCGCGCCGCCTCATGCGCCATGTCTTTCAGGAGCGCGTCGCGCCATGCGATCTGGTCCACATGGTCGCGGACATGGCTGTTGAAGTCGCAATAGGGGCATTTGGAAACGCAGAAGGGCCAGTGGACGTAGAGGGCGTAGGTCTTCGACGGAGAGTGTGACGGTGCGTGCCCGACAGGCTCGAACCGAACGGCGCTGGGCGGGTGGGCCGTCATTGCGCGAGGACGTCGGCGCCCTGTGCCTCCGCCAGCACTTCCTCCACCCGCTCCGCCGCCTGCCGCATCCACATCGCGGCATAGAGGCCGTTCTTCGCCAGCAGTTCGCCATGTCGGCCCTGCTCGGCGATCCGGCCATCTTCCAGCACGATGATGCGATCCGCATCGACCACGGTGGACAGGCGGTGCGCGATGATGATGGTCGAACGGCGCTTTGCGATGGACGACAGAACGTCCTGGATCGCGGCCTCCGTCCGGCTGTCGAGCGCGCTGGTCGCCTCGTCCAGCACCAGTATCGGCGGGTTCTTGACGAGGGTGCGGGCGATGGCGACGCGCTGCTTCTCGCCGCCCGACAATTTCAGGCCGCGCTCGCCGACGCGCGCGTCATAGCCCTTGGGCAGCGATGCGATGAACGGCGCGATGGCGGCGCCGCGCGCGGCGGCTTCGACCTCGTCCTGGCTGGCGCCCGCACGGCCATAGGCGATGTTATAGCCGATGGTGTCGTTGAACAGCACCATGTCCTGCGGCACGATGCCGATGGAGGCGCGCAGGGAGTCCTGCTGCACGGCGCGGATGTCCTGCCCGTCGATGGTGATCCGCCCTTCGTTCACATCATAGAAGCGGAACAGCAGGCGTGCGATGGTGGACTTGCCGGCCCCCGACGGACCGACGATGGCAAAGGTCTGTCCGGCGGGCAGGGTGAAGCTGACGCCTTTCAGGATCGCGCGGTCCTTGTCATAGCCGAAGGACACATTCTCGAAGCGCACTTCGCCGCCGTCCACGGCCAGTGCAGGCGCGCCGGGCGCGTCCACGATCTCCGCCTTCGTGTCGATCAGGCGGAACATCGCCTCCATGTCGATCAGGCCCTGGCGGATGGTGCGGTAGACCATGCCGAGCATGTCGAGCGGCCGGAACAGCATGGACAGCATTGTGTTGATCAGCACCACGTCGCCCACCGTGAACTGCCCGCGGCTCCAGCCCCAGACAGTATAGCCCATCGCGCCTGCCATCATCAGATTGGTGATGAGCGCCTGCCCGATATTGAGCCAGGCGAGGCTGTTTTCGCTCTTGAGCGCGGCGGCGGCATAGCTGCGGATCGCGGCGCCATAGCGGTCGCCCTCGCGTCGCTCCGCGTTGAAATATTTGACCGTCTCGAAATTGAGCAGGCTGTCCACCGCATGGCTGACCGCATTGGTGTCGAGGTCGACCATCTCCCGCCGCAGCGCATTGCGCCACTCCGTCACCAGCCGGGTGAACCAGATATAGAGCGCGACCATGGCGAGCGTGCCGACGACCATGCCGATGCCGAACTTGAAGAAGAAATAGACGCACACCGCCGCCAGTTCGAGGACGGTCGGCGCGATGTTGAACAGCAGGAAATAGAGCATCACGTCGATGCTCTTGGTCCCGCGCTCGATCACCTTGGTCACGCCGCCGGTCTTGCGGTCGAGGTGGAAGCGCAGGGAAAGCTGGTGGAGGTGGCGGAACACATGTTCCGACAGGCCGCGCGTGGCCTCCTGCCCCACGCTCTCGAACGCGACATTGCGCAGATTCTCGAACAGGGTGCCGGCAAAGCGTGCGCCCGCATAGGCGACGATCAGCGCGATGGCGATGGCGACGCCCGGCTCCATACCCGGCACCATGCGGTCCACGCCCGCCTTATAGGCAAAGGGCATGGCGAAGCCGATAGCCTTGCCGACCAGCATCAGGAGGATGGCGAACACCACCCGCCGCCGCATCGACGGGGCGTCTTTCGGCCACAAATAGGGCAGGAAGCGCCGCATCGTCGCCCACATGGGCGGGATTTTGGCATTGGTGGGGGTGTCTGGCGGCATTGGCGCCATGTAGGGGACGCGGGGGGCCGTGCCAAGGCGTGGGTGTTTTAAGCAGTGGGAGCCAGTGCGCTACCGCCGCAGGAACACACTCACCGACGCCACATGGTCCATCGTGTCCGGCCGCATCCTCTGCCGCACCGTCTGGTTGAGATAGCCCAGTTCCACCGTCGAACGACCGCCGACCGGCACCTCTGCGCCGACGAATGCGCGCAGCCGGTCGAACCCGCCCCGTGCGCCCCAATCCGTGCCGTTCAGCGCAAAAAAGCCCTCCGCATCGGCCAGCGCGGCGACGCGCGGACGGCCCTGCTCCTGTCCCAGTGGCACGGCGAGCCGGATCATCTCGCGCAGTCGCCAGCCCATATCCTCGCCGGTCGAGACCCAGCGTTGCTCGATCCGGGTACGCGAGGAGAAATCGCCGCGCCCGCGCGGACTGGCAATCTTCCAGCTGATCTGCTGGAAGCTGCGATCCTCCACCGTGTCGGTCCCGCCAGAGACGGGGGTGCGCACGCGGGCATAGCCCTGATAGACGGTGAGGGATGGGGACAGGCGGACGCCGATGGCGGGGCGCAGCAAAAGCTGGTTGAGGTCCGATGCGCCGTCGCCGATACGCGGCTGGATTTCCGCGAAATAGACGATGTGGCGGCCGATCCCGCCCATGCCGGTGACGTTCACCCAGACCTGCTCGTCATGCGTGCCGCGCGCGTGAGCGATGCCGGGCAGCGCCAGCATCGAGAGCAGGGAAATGGCAGCGGAGCGTCTGGTCATGGCGGTGGGCCATCGTCTAGGAAAGCGCCCGATGCCGCGCAAATGATGGCTGCATCGCGACATGCTTTGTCACGCCCCGGACATGCTCAATCCGCCGGATCAGCCATGCGGACGGAAGATCGACCATCCGGTCGCCTCCGCCAGCATCTGGAGCGCGCGCGTGCCCAGGTGCGAATTGCCGCTGGGGTTGAGGCCGGGCGACCAGACGGCGATGCTCGCACGGCCCGGCACGACGCCCAATATGCCGCCACCCACACCGGACTTGCCCGGAATGCCGACGCGAAAGGCGAAGTCGCCCGACGCGTCATAGTGGCCGCAGGTCAGCATCAGCGCGTTGATCCGCCGCGTCCGCGCTGCCGACACCACCCGGCCAGGTTCCGGCAGCATCCCGTCCAGCATCAGGAAGCGACCGGCGCGGGCGAGTTGCACGCAGGACATTGCGATGGCGCATTGGTGGAAATAGACGCCCAGCACCAGATCGACCGGATGGGCGATGTTGCCGAAGGACCGGATATAATGGCCGAGCGCCATGTTGCGATATCCGGTCTCCTGCTCGCCGCGCGCCACATCCTCATCCACGAAGATCGTGTCGTCATCGGCCAGATAGCGCACGAAGTGCAAGATCTCGCCAATGGATTCGCGCGGTCTGTGCCCGCCCAGATTGACGTCCGCGACGACGATCGCGCCCGCATTGATGAAGGGATTGCGCGGCACGCCCTTCTCCGCCTCCAACTGGACGATGGAGTTGAAGGCATTGCCCGACGGTTCGCGCCCCACGCGTTTCCATAGCTGCTCGCCCACCTTGCCCAGGGCGAGGGTCAGCGCAAACACCTTGGAAATGGACTGGATGGAAAAGGGCAGGTCGGCGTCGCCGCTCGTCACCGTCTCACCATCCGCCGTCACCACCGCGATGCCGAAATGGGCCGGATCGACCCGCGCCAGGCCGGGAATATAGGTCGCGACCTGCCCGCGGTCGCTCTCGGCCGCCATGGCCGCGGCGATCCTGTCTATTATCGCCTTCAGGTCCATCGATACCGCCCCGCAACGGGCTATTTGCCGCCGCAGGCCATCCTTAGCGCGACTTTGTGCCCCTGCCTATAGAGGATGATGGGAACGTTCCGGATATATGTGTGTTTTGCAACAACAGATACGGAGCCGGACGTGCCAGGACATGGCCGGTAGAGATGGAGGACGGCATGGGACTTATTCTTTGGCTCATCATTGGTGGCGTTATTGGTTGGCTTGCCAGCATCATTATGCGCACTGACGCACAGCAGGGTATTTTCCTGAACATCGTTGTCGGTATAGTTGGCGCCTTCTTGGGCGGCCTGATTTTCTCTGGTGGCAGCATCAACAACGCGCCGCTGAACCTGACATCGTTCCTGGTGTCGCTGCTGGGTGCGGTCGTCCTTCTGGGCATCGTCAATCTGGTACGCCGTGGTTCGGTCCGCTAACGCGGCAAAGCATCGCTGACAGAGCCGCCCGGTCGTGGATCACGACCGGGCGGTTTCGTTTTGGACGCAAGTCTGTCGTCGCCGTCGATAAGCTGACGATGTTTAGGATGATGGAGGCGAAATTATCTGCTACTGGCCGTGCGCATTACCGGTGAACGGTCCTTCGCGCGTGAGCAATATATGCGAAATATATCGGCTTGAGCGAGGTGCTGTGCTGGGGTAATACAGTGCTATAACCGGCGGCTGCGCACTCACAGGCTTCAGACAAGATGAACTACGAACCCAATCTGGCGGCCGACAGGATGTCCGCCGGGATCGAAATCGACGAGGAAGCGGGCGCGAAGCGCAGGCGCCGCCGGATCGTCATCGCGGTCGGCATCGGGCTGCTCGCCGTACTCGCAATTATCCTGTGGACGCTGGGCAAGGGGTCCGGCGCCGACACGGCTGCCGACACCGGCCCGGAAATTCCCAATGTCACCATATTGAATGTCGCCTCGGGCGCGGTCAGCGGCTCCGTCACAGGCACCGGCTCTCTGGCCGCGCGGCGCGACATGCCGGTCAGCGTCGTGGGCGAGGGCGGCCGCGTGCTCGCCGTTCTGGTCGAACCGGGCGCATGGGTGCGCAAGGGTCAGGTGCTGGCGACCATCGAACGGTCGGTCCAGACGCAGGAGACCGCCTCTCTGGCGGCGCAGGTCGAGGTTGCCCGCGCCAATGCGAAACTGGCCGAAGCGAACCTGACCCGCGCACGCGGACTGGTGGGCAATGGCTTCATCTCCAAGGCCGATCTGGATAGTCGGATCGCAACGCGCGATGCCGGCGTCGCGCAGTTGAACGTCGCCATCGCGCAGCTGGAACAGGCGCGCGCGTCGATGGCGCGGCTCGACGTGCGCGCACCCGCCGACGGGTTGGTGCTGACCCGCACGGTCGAGGCAGGGCAAGTCGTGTCCGGCGGATCGGGCGTGCTGTTCCGCATCGCCATGAACGGCGAGATGGAAATGCGTCTCGCCCTGAACGAAGGCGATCTGACGGGCGTCAAGACCGGCGCTTTCGCCTCCGTCACGCCGGTCGGATCGACGACGGCGGTGACGGGCCGGGTGTGGCAGGTCGCACCCGTCGTCGACATGCAGACCCGGCAGGGCATCGTGCGTATCCTGCTGCGCTATGAGCCGTCGCTGCGTCCTGGCGCCTTTGCCAGCGGCACGGTCTCGACCGGCAGCGCCAACGGCGTGCTGCTCCCCGAATCTGCGGTGCAGAGCGATGAGAAGGGCAATTTCGTCTATATCGTGGGCCGCGATAACAAGATCGTTCGTCGCAATGTGACGACGGGCACGGTGACGGACGTCGGCGTGTCCATCGTCAAGGGCCTGGCCGGCGGTGAAGCCGTCGTCGCGACCGCAGGCGGTTTCCTCCACGTCGGCGATACGGTCAAACCCGTTCGCGCGAACGGCTGACGGCCGCCATGGGCTTCCGCAACATGTCCGCCTGGTGCATCCGCAACCCGGTGCCCCCTATCGTGCTGTTCATCGCGCTGTGCCTGGCAGGCGTGATGAGCTTCATCCGCATGGACATTCAGGCGGACCCCGATATCGACTTCCCGGCCGCGATGGTCCTGATCCAGCAGCCGGGCGCAGCGCCGTCCGAACTGGAGACCCAGGTTACGCAGCGGGTCGAGGCGGCGGTCCGGTCGCTCCAGGGCATTGACGAGCTAAACTCGACGGTGACGGAAGGCAGCAGCCAGACCTTCGTCCAGTTCGCACTGGGCACGCCCATCGACCGTGCCGTCACCGACGTTCGCGATGCCATGTCCCAGATCCGGTCCAACCTGCCCGAAGGCATTTTGGAGCCGCAGGTCATCCGCCTGTCCACGTCCGGCAACACGCTCGCTTTCTTCAAGGTCGAGGCGACCGACATGACGCTGGAACAGCTCAGCTGGTATGTCGATAACGGCATCGCCCGGCGTCTGCTCGCCATTCAGGGCATGGGCGACGTCACCCGCATCGGCGGCGTGACGCGTGAGATCCGCGTCATTCTTCACCCGTTGCGCATGCAGTCCTTCGGCCTGACCGCGACGCAGGTGAACACGCAGCTGCGACAGGTGAACCTGAATGCCGCGGGCGGCCGCGCCGAAGTGGCAGGAACCGAGCAGGCCGTGCGCGTCCTCGGCAATGCGCGCACCGCCTATGATCTTGGCCAGACGCAGATCGCCATCGGTAACGGCCGCACGGTCGCGCTCAAGGACATCGCTACCGTCCGCGATCTTTATGAGGAGCAGCGCGCCCGCACCAAGTCCGATGGGCGAGAGGTGCTGTCCTTCGCCATCGAGCGCGCCAAGGGCGAGTCCGACGTCACTGTCTACGACGAGGCGCAGAAGGTCATTAGCGAGATCGAGAAAGAGAATCCCAAGGTCAAGATCACGACCCTGTTCACCAATGTCGATTATACCAAGGAACAGTATAAGGCCGCGATCCATGCCATGATCGAGGGTGCGGTTCTGGCGGTCGTCGTGGTGTTCCTGTTCCTGCGCGACTGGCGGGCGACGCTCATCTCCGCGCTGGCCATCCCCATGTCGGCCATTCCCAGTTTCTGGTTCATGGACATGCTGGGCTTTTCGCTCAACAGCCTGACGCTGCTGGCATTGAGCCTGGTCGCGGGCGTGCTGGTGGACGACGCCATCGTCGAGATCGAGAATATCGTGCGGCATATGCGCATGGGCAAGACCGCCTATCAGGCGTCCATCGATGCGGCGGACGAGATCGGCCTTGCAGTCGTGGCGACGACCAGCGTGATCGTCGCCGTGTTCCTGCCCGTCGCGATGATGCCGGGCGTGTCCGGTGAGTTCTTCCGCAATTTCGGCCTCACCGTCGTCAGTGCGGTTGTCGTCAGCCTGGCCGTGGCGCGCATGATAACGCCCATGCTCGCCGCCTATTTCCTGGAGGCGCATGGCAGTGCGACCCATGGCGAGGGCTGGCTGATGGACCGCTATATGGGCGTGCTGCGCTGGGCGCTGGACGATACGCGCCGCCGGGCTATCGTGATGTCCAAATATGGCCGGACATGGCGCATCCGCGCGATGCTGGCCGATCACCGGCTCTGGATGATGGGCTTTGCCGCGCTCGGCCTCGTGCTGACAGTGGTGACGTTCTCCCATATTCCGGTCACGTTCCAGCCCGATACGAACATGCATACGTCGCGGATTTCCGTGAAGCTGGTGCCGGGCGCGACGCTGGCGCAGACGGAAGCGGTGACGGACAAGGTTGCGGCGATGATGCGGCGCGATCCGGTCGTGGAATCGACCTTCTCCAACATCAAGGTCGGCAGCGCGTCGATCTTCCTCAACCTGAAGCGCGACCGTAAGATCACCAGCCTTGAGTTCGAGCGGTCGCGGTCCCCGCAACTATTGCGGGTCGCCGACGCGCAGGTCGCCTTCACCGCGATCAATCAGGGTGGCGGCGGCACGACGCGGCCTATCGGCATCACGCTGGGCGGCGACGATCCGGTCAAGCTGCAGCAGACGGTCGCTAAGCTCCAGGCTGAGATGTCGACGGTCAGGCAGATCGTCGCGCCGCGCGTCGAGGGCAATCTCCAGCGGCCGGAGATCGTCGTGAAGCCGCGTTTCGACCTGTCCGCGCAACTGGGCGTGACGACGCAGGCGCTGAGCACCGCGATCCGCATCGCGACGCTGGGCGACATCGAGCAGAATATGGCGAAATTCTCGCTGAGCGACCGGCAGGTTCCGATCCGCGTTTCGGTGGATGAAAATGCCCGCCAGAAATATGACTTCATTCGCAACCTGCCCGTCCAGACGCAGACCGGCGGGTCCGTACCGCTCAGCCTCGTCGCGGACATCACCTTCGGCGCGGGCCCGACCCAGATCGACCGCACCAACCAGATTCGCCGCGTAACCATCGGCGCGGATCTGGCGCCCGGCATCGTGTCGGGGCAGGCCTATGACAAGATCAACGCGCTGCCCACGCTCAAGAATCTTCCCGATGGCGTGACTCGCATCGTGCTGGGCCAGAGCAAGTGGCAGGCCGAACTGGTGGTCAACTTCATGATCGCGGTCGCCGTCGGCATCCTGCTGGTATTCGCGGTGCTGGTGCTGCTCTACCGTTCGGTGATGCCGCCCTTCGTCAATATGGGGTCGCTCCTGCTGGCGCCGCTGGGCGGTGGCATCGCGCTCCTCGTCACCGGCTATCCGGTGTCCTTGCCCGTCTATATCGGCCTGCTCATGCTGCTGGGCATCGTCGGCAAGAACTCGATCCTGCTGGTCGATTTCGCGCTGGAGGAAATGGCCAAGGGCGTACCCAAGAAGGAAGCGATCATCGACGCCGGGCACAAGCGCGCACAGCCGATCATCATGACCACGGTCGCGATGGTGGCCGGCATGCTGCCGACCGCTCTGTCGCTGTCGGGAGACGGCGCATGGCGCGCGCCCATGGGTGTGACGGTGATCGGTGGCCTGACCCTCTCCACGCTGCTCACGCTGCTGATCGTGCCGCCCAGCTTCAGTCTCGCCATCGGTGTAGAGCGCTGGATGGGGCCGCGTCTGCGTAACAGGCTGCTGACCTATCGGCCGGGCGACGAGCATGGGCGCGCGCCGCAAGCGGCGGAGTGACGCGGGCAATTCATGCACGCCCACCAGCTGATCGTTACGGACGATGAAACTGGGGGGAGCGCCGCACGTTCCTGCCGCATGGCCCTGATCCCCACTGCTAACGGCGCGCGCTCTATGCGGATCGTTGCGACTTGTCTGCTGGTGGCGATGGCCGGCATCTATCTCCTGGCGCGCTGGGCGGAGCCGAGGCACCCCGCCATCGGCTTCGTGCGCGCCTTTGCGGAGGCGGCGATGGTCGGCGGGCTGGCGGACTGGTTCGCGGTGACGGCGCTGTTCCGCCATCCGCTGGGGCTACCCATCCCGCACACGGCGATCATCCCGCGCAACAAGGACCGGATCGGCGATACGCTGGCGCTGTTCCTGCGCGACAATTTCCTGACGCCCACCGTCGTCGCGCGGCGCATGGCGCGGCTCGACATAGCGGGCGCGGCAGGCCGCCTGCTGGCCTCGCCGCCCGACATGGACGGCCGTCTGCGCCGGGGCGCGTCGCGCCTGATCGCCGACGTTCTCGATGCGCTGGACGATGAGCGGCTGGGCGGCATGGTGAAGACCGCCATCGCGCAGCGTATGCGCTCGATCGACTTCGCCCCGCTGGTCGGACAGGCGCTCGACGCCGCGGTCCGGGATGGGCGGCACGAGCCGGTCATCCAGGCGATGGTGCTGTGGGCGTCGCGCACGCTCGATGCCAATGCCGCGCTGATCCGCCAGATCGTGCACGACAAGGCCGGGTCGGTCATGCGCTGGACCGGGCTGGACGAAACGCTGGCCAATGCGATCCTCTCGGGCCTGCAAAAGCTACTGGCGGAGGCGGCGGCTGACCCGCATCACCCGCTGCGCGCCAAGGGGATGGAGGGGCTGGCCTCGCTCGCCCATCGGCTCCAGCACGATCCCGACATGCAGGCGCGCGTGGCAAAATTGCGCGACGAGATCATCGGCAATCCCGCCATGCAGGCGTGGCTGGAGAGCCTGTGGCGGCAGGGACGCGAGGCGATGCTGCGCGCGGCCCGTGACCCCCGCACGGCGATGGCGGGCAAGTTCGGCGAGATGCTGCGCCAATTGGGAACCGTGCTGGAGGAAGAGGGCGATCTGCGCCGCCTGCTCAACCGGTTCGCGCGGCGCGTGACTGTCGGTACGGCAGCCTCCTACGGCGACGCCATCGTGCGGCTGGTCAGCGAGACGGTGCGCGGCTGGGACGCGCAGACCATCACCAACAGGCTGGAGCAGGCGGTCGGCCGCGACCTGCAATATATCCGCATCAATGGTACGCTGGTCGGCGGGCTGGTCGGGGTCGTCCTCCACACGGTCGGGCAGCAGTTTTAAAATGACCGTGCTCCTGCGAAGGCAGGAGCCCAGGGCAGCAGGGCATGCCAGATAACCCTGTGCTCCTACTTTCGCAGGAGCACGGCATTGCAGAGTCCTGTGGCGTTGTCGCAAAGCAGGCCAACCACACCCTTGACCCCCGAACCGGACTCGTCAGAGAGTGACGCCGCGCGGGCTGGCCGCGCCTCACGGGGGATTCGTCATCGCCGCCAGACTGGGCACCGGCCTCATCGGTATTGCCGTCATATTGCTGATTGCCTTCCTGCTGTCGGCCGACCGGCGGGCGATCAAGTTGCGCGTGGTCGGCGCGGCGCTGGGGCTTCAGATAGCCATCGCCTTCCTGGTCCTGCGCACGCCCTGGGGGCGGCAGGGGATGGCGATGCTGTCCAATGGGGTGTCCGGACTGCTGGGCTATGCCAAGGCGGGGTCGGACTTCGTGTTCGGGCGGATCGGGTCGCCGGAAGTGTCGGCGGGCAGTTTCGCCATCGCGGCGTTGCCGACGATCATCTTCTTCGCGGCGATCATCTCCATCCTCTATCATCTCGGCATCATGCAGTTCGCGATCCGCTGGCTTGGCGGAGCTATCCGGCGCGTGACCGGGATCAGCCGGGTAGAGAGCCTGGGCGCGGCGGCGAACATCTTCGTCGGGCAGAGCGAAAGCCCGCTCGTCATCGGCCCCTATCTGGCGGCGATGACGCCCTCGCAGTTGTTCACGATGATGACGGTCGGCATGGCGGGCGTCGCCGGCACGATGCTGGGCGCCTATGCCGCGATGATCGGCCCCGCGCTGTTGCCGCATCTGCTCGCTGCGTCCTTCATGGCGGCGCCGGGGGGCATCGCCATGGCCAAGATCATGCTGCCCGACGCCAAGGAGGACGAGGTTGCCGACGAAGCCGAGCTGACCGACACCGGCCATGGCGGCGAGCGTACCGAGAATGTCATCATGGCGGCCGCCAATGGCGCGCAGATGGGCCTGAAGGTCGCGGCGGCGGTCGCGGCGATGGTGCTCGCCTTCGTTGCGTTGATCGCGCTCGCCAACGGGTTGCTCGGCACGGCGGGCGGGCTGGTGGGCCATCCCGAACTCAGTTTTCAGGCGCTGCTCGGCATGGTGTTTCGGCCGGTGATGTGGATGCTGGGCGTGCCGTGGGATGAGGCGGGGATCGCGGGCGGGCTGTTCGGCACCAAGATCGTGCTGAACGAGTTCGTGGCGTTCATCGAGTTCGGCCGGGTGCAGGCGACGCTCTCGCCGTCCACCGTCGCGATCATGACCTTCGCGCTGTGCGGCTTCGCCAATTTCTCCTCCATCGCGATCCAGATGGCGGTGGCGGGGGGCCTCGCCCCGGCCCAGCGGCCGATCATCGCGCGGCTGGGGCTGCGCGCGGTGCTGGCGGGGAGCATGGTGAATTTGCTGAGCGCGTCATTGGCCGGGATGATGTTGGCGATTTAGGGGCCCAAAAATCCTCCCCTGTAAGGGGAGGTGGCAGCCCGCAGGGCTGACGAAGGGGTGTTGCGCCGTCGAGAGGTGGATACCCCTCCCCCACTCGCGTCGCGAGCGGTCCCCCTCCCCTTGCAGGGGAGGATTTAATCCCTCAAACAAAAAAGCCGCCGGACCATCGGTCGCGGCGGCTCTCTTTCTCGCCCCACAGGCGAAATCACATATGGATCACGCGCCCGAACGCGGCCAGCACGCTCTCGTGCATCGCCTCACTGATCGTCGGATGCGGGAAGACCGTCTGCATGAAGTCCTGCTCCACCAGTTCGGCGGTCTTGCCGATGGTATAGCCTTGGATCATCTCCGTCACTTCCGCGCCGACCATGTGCGCGCCGAGCAGTTCGCCCGTCTTGGCGTCGAACACGGTCTTGACGAAGCCCTCCGCCTCGCCCAGCGCGATGGCCTTGCCATTGCCGATGAAGGGGAAGGTGCCGACCTTTACCTCGTGGCCCGCTTCCTTGGCCTTGGCTTCGGTCAGGCCGACGGATGCGACCTGCGGGTGGCAATAGGTGCAGCCGGGGATGTTCTTCGCGTCCATCTCATGCGGGTGGACGTCGGTGTTGCCCAGCGCCTGCGCGATGGCCTCTGCCGCGGTCACACCCTCATGGCTTGCCTTGTGCGCCAGCCATGGCGGCGCGGTGACGTCGCCGATCGCCCAGATGCCCTCGACATTGGTGCGGCCAAAGCCATCGACCTTGATGTGATAGCGCTTGTCCGGCTCGACGCCGGTGTCCTCCAGGCCGATATTCTCAACATTGGGAACGATGCCGATGGCGACGATGACATGGCTGAACTCCTCGGTCGTGACCGTGCCGTCCTTCGCCTTGATCTCCGCCGTGACACCTGTGTCGCTGGCCGTGATGCTTTGAATGTTGGCGGAGATGCGCAGGTCGAAGCCCTGCTTTGTCAGCGCCTTGGCCATGAAGGTGGAGACGTCGGCGTCCTCGACCGGCAGCACGCGGTCCATCATCTCGACGACCGTGACCTTCGCGCCCATGTCGTTGTAGAAGCTGGCGAATTCGATGCCGATGGCGCCGGACCCGATGACGAGCAGCTTGGTCGGCATTTCGGGCGGCGTCATGGCATGGCGATAGGTCCAGATGCGCTTGCCGTCGGCCTTCGCCTTGGGTAGGTCGCGGGCGCGCGCGCCGGTCGCGATGATGATGTGCTTGGCGGTCAGTTCCTCGGTCTTGCCGTCATTGGTGACGGACAGCTTGCCGCCGCCCAGCAGCTTGCCCTGTCCCATGTGGACGGTGACCTTGTTCTTCTTGAGCAGGCCGGTGACGCCCTTGTTGAGCTGCGACGCGACGCCGCGCGAGCGCTTCACCACCGCCTCTATGTCCGCCGTGATGTTGTCGGCGGCAAGGCCGTAATCCTTGGCGTGCTGCATATAATGGAAGATCTCGGCGGAGCGCAGCAGCGCCTTGGTCGGGATGCAGCCCCAGTTGAGGCAGATGCCGCCCAGAAGCTCGCGCTCCACGACGGCGACCTTCAGGCCAAGCTGCGCACCGCGGATCGCAGCGACATAGCCGCCGGGACCGGAACCGAGGACGATGAGATCATAGGACGACATTGCTATCCTTCTTTTCGGCAAGGGGTAGGGGACGCGGGCGGTTATTATCGTCAACCGCTACGAAAGTGAAACGGCCAGTGGCGGCGGTGTGGATGGTTTCGCTGTCGCGCTCACGCCGTTCGGCCTGCGCGGAGAAAGTCATGGACGACCGCCCCGATTTCTCCAGCGTGACATAGACGGACAGTTCATCCCCGCACACCATGCCCGCTGGAAAGCGCAGTTCGTCCGCCGCGACCAGGATCGCCCGGCCGCGCGCGATCCGGGACGCCTGCGACGCTGCGCCCAGCGCCATCTGGCTGACGATCCAGCCGCCGAACGCACCGCCATAGGGATTCATGTCGGTGGGCATCACCGTCACACGGATCGACGGTGTGCGTGCGTCCGGCGATGGCGGACCGTCGTGCACTGCGTCAGACCAGCAGGCCGAGCGGCTTCTCGACCAGCTCGGTCAGCACCGCCATCAGGCGCGCGCCGTCCGCGCCGTCGATGGCCCGGTGATCGAAGCTGCCGGTCGCGGACATGACGGTCGCCGGTGCGATGCTGTCGTCCGGCATGACCCACGGGCGACGCTCGCCAGCGCCGACCGCCAGGATCATCGCCTGCGGCGGATTGATGACCGCGTCGAACTCGCTGATGCCCATCATGCCCATGTTGGAGAGGGAAGCGGTGCCGCCCTGATATTCATTGGGCTGCAGCTTGCCGGTCTTGGCCTTGTCGGCCAGCACTTTCATCTCCGCGGAGATGGTGGCCATCGACTTTTCGCCCGCATCGGTGACGATGGGGGTGATGAGGCCGCCGGGGATGGACACGGCGACGGACACGTCCGCGCGGCTGAACTTCAGCATCGTGTCGCCCTGGAACTGCACATTGCATTCCGGCACCCGGATCAGCGCGAGGCCCAGCGCCTTGATGAGCATGTCGTTGACCGATAGCTTCACACCGCGGCTTTTCAGCGCATCGTTCAGTTCGCCGCGCAGCTTGAGCAGCGCGTCGAGCCGGATGTGGCGCGTCAGATAGATGTGAGGGACGGTCTGCTTGCTCTCCGTCAGGCGGCGCGCGATGGTCTTGCGCATGCCCGACAGCTTCACCTGCTCATGCGGGGTCGGATAGTCGGTGGGCGATGCGGCGGCAGGTGCCTTCGCGGCCGGAGCGGCAGCGGCGGGCTTGGCGTCGGCAGGCGCGGCGGCCTTGGGTGCTTCGGCGGCGGCGACACCGGTCGGCGCGCCTTCGAGATCGGCCTTCACGACGCGGCCACCCGGACCGCTGCCCTTGAGCGCGCCCAGGTCGATGCCCTGCGCGGTGGCGAGGCGGCGGGCGAGCGGGCTGGCTTTCAGGCGGCCATCACCATTTGTGGCAGCGGGTGCGGCGGCCGGTGCGGGTGCCGGGGCTGCCTTGGGTGCTTCCGGCTTTGCCTCTGCGACTGCCTCCACTTTCACGTCCTCCTTCTTCGCGTCTTCCTTGGGGGCCTCCGCCTTGGCCTCTGCCGTGGGAGCGGCGGGCGCGGGTTCGGCGCCGGCTTCCTCACCCTCGGCAAGGATGGTGGCGATCACCGTGCCGACCTTCACCTGCTCCGTGCCTTCGGCGACCAGCAGCTTGCCGACCGTACCTTCGTCGATGGCTTCGAATTCCATCGTCGCCTTGTCGGTCTCGATCTCGGCGAGGAGGTCGCCGGACGACACCGTATCGCCCTCTTTCACCAGCCATTTGGCCAGCGTGCCTTCTTCCATAGTGGGAGAGAGGGCGGGCATCTTGATCTCAATCGCCATGTCGCGAGAGCCTTCCTGCTTGGCAAGGGATAGTCGGCGCGCACCTTGCCGCTTTGGGGAAGCGGGTCAAGAGGGTGGGCGCTTTGGGCCGATCATTCCGACTGCGCCGCGCCCCGTCGCGCCGCGCGGCTTGCCAGCGGCAATGATTTGACGCAACTTGGCCTTGGTCTGGATGGATCGAGGGGACGGGGCGATGCGTACATATCTCGTCGTGATCGACGAAACGCACGAGTCCGAAACGGCTCTGCTGTTCGCCGCGCGCCGCGCCGCGAAGACGGCCGGGGCCGTCCACATATTGGCGTCCGCGCCGAAACCGGAATTCTCGCAATGGGGCGGCGTTCAGGCCACCATGGAGGCCGAGGCGCATGACCGGGCCGAAACGCTGGTCATGAGCGCGGCGGGCCGCATCATGGGCGAGTCCGGCATCCGGCCCAAGATCACGGTCGAACTGGGCGATCCCGTGCTGGCGGTGCGCAAGACGCTGGAGCGGGAGCCGGACATCGCGGCACTGGTGCTGGGCGCAACTGCAAAGGGCAATCCGGGCGTGCTGGTCTCGCACTTTGCGGGCACTGATTCAGGGAGCTTGCCCTGTCCGGTGATGGTCATTCCGGGGTCGCTGGATCGCGAGGCGATAGAGCGGCTGAGTTGAGGGACGGCGGCGAGTAGCTGGACCCCGGATCAAGTCCGGGGTGACGCATGGGGCGGGGGCTTCAAACCTTCGGCTTGATCTCCTCCATCACCCACTGCGCGTGGTCCATATAGGCCTCGATCCCCGACACCGGCGGGATGGGGACGCTCGTCATCGTGACGCCCTGTTCCTTGAATAAGCCGATGCGGTCGATGATTTCCTGTCCGCTCATGTCCGACCGCGCATTGGGATCGTCGATGACCTTGTGCCCTTCCCCGATGCGCGCGGTGGCGAGGCCGTACATGACCTCGAAATCCTTGCCCGCCCGGTAGTCGGGTTGCGATTTGATGAAGTCGATGCGCTCGCCGATCTGGTCGGGCTTGGTGAGGAAGGGCCACCAGCCTGTTGCGTAGCGCGCGATCCGTTTCAGCACGGCGTCGGCGTCGCCGCCCATCCAGATCGGCAGATGCGGCTTCTGAATGGGCTTGGGCTCGAAGGCGATGTCGCGGAAGGACACATATTTGCCCTCGAACTCGGGCTTTTCCTTGGTCCACAGTTCGATCATCGCGGCGAGATATTCGTCGGCCATGCGGCCGCGTTCGTTGAAAGGCACGCCGAGGATGTCGAACTCCTCCTTGTCCCAGCCAACGCCGAAGGTGACGACGGTGCGCCCGCCGCTCATCCAGTCGATGGTGGACAGGCCCTTGGCAGTCACGATGGGGTTCTGCAGCGGCAGGATCATGATGCAGCTGTTGACGCGGATCGTCTCGGTCGCGCCCGCCAGCGCCGCCATGCCCGCTATGCCGTGGAAATAATGCGGGCCGGACAGGTCGATATGGCTGAGCGGCACGAGGAAATGCTCGGGCACCGCGATCATGTCGTAGCCAAGTTGCTCCGCGCGTTTGGCCATGCGCAACTGGTCGGGGCCGGTGACGCTGGTTTCCCAGGGTTGCAGCGACGCTTTGAGCCGCGTCATGTGCGGCAGTCCGAAACCGAACTTCATGCCCTCTCTCCCATTGCTTGTTTCGGGCAAGGTGGCGGGCGGCAACCGGCCAAGTCAAGCGCGGCGCCATCGCTCACCGGCCGTAACGCCGCGCGACGGCCGGGAAATATGCGCGGGCGTCAGGGCGATCGGCGCTCCGTGTGGCGCGGTTCGCGGCGGCGATAGGGCGGCATCCTCTCCAGGACGTCTTGTTATGCCGGGCCTCATGACATACCGGCCATGGACAAGAACTTCCCATTTGGGGACATGGCGATGATGGATGAGGAAGATGCCGGGCTGATCCGGTCACTGATCGAGGGGATGGTGGAGGAACCGCTGTGGTCCACCTTCATCCACCGACTGCGCGCGCGGATCGGGGCGGATTATACCAGCCTTGTCTTTCGGCCGCTGCCCGAGGGATCGCCGCAATATCGCGTAGTCCATCTGTTCTCGGGACAGGATTCGCCGCCCATCGTCGCGGCACTCTATCGCGAGAATCTCTACTGGGTAGATCCCTTGCCCTATCATGCGATGCGGCCGGGGCGGGTCTACGCGCTGGACGAGTTGCTGAGCGGGCGCGATCCGGGCCATGAAGCCTATCGCCGCCAACTGCTCGAACCGTCGGGCATGAACATGCTGCGGATGATGCGTGTGGAGGAGCCGGGCGGCGTCAGCGCCTGGGTCACCGCGTCCCGCCGCACCGGCGATTTCGCGGCGGCAGACGATGCGGTCCTTGCCGCGCTCGCGCCCTTCCTCGGCGCGGCCCTCCACGCCCATGTCGCCTTCGAGCGGGAGCGTACTGCCGCCTCGGTCGCGCAGGAGGCCATCGGGCGACTGCGCTTCGGCTGGCTGACACTGGATGGCGAGGGGACGATCCTCGACATGGATGCGCAAGGGGCGGGGATGCTGGCATCGTCGTCGCTGTTGATGCGCAGCCATGCCGGGCGGCTGACGGCGCGTTCGCGAGACGTCGCGGCCGAAATCGCCGGAGCGATCCGGGCGCTGGCCGCCGACCCGGCCGGGCGGCCGCGTGCGGTGGTGCTCAGCCGTGAGCCGTGGCTCGACATGCTGCTGGTGCCCGCGCCCGTGCGGTCGGGGACCGCCCGACCTACGCCGGCACTGATCGCCTATGTCCATGCCGACAACTGGTCCTCCGAAGATCGCTACGATCAGCTCTGCCAATTGTTCGACCTGCTGCCGAGCGAGGCGCGGCTGGCGCTGGCGCTCAGCAGGGGCATGTCCATCGCGGAGGCCGCGCAGGAGAATGGCATCACCGTCGAATCTGCACGAACATATAGCAAGCGCATCTATGCCAAGACGGGCGCCCG
>JBEVNC010000135.1:0-15317 GCA_040508315.1 Sphingobium sp. | reverse complement strand
TCGAGAATGAGGCGCTGATCGCGCGGCGCGCCGGGCGCCCGATCAAGATAGTCGCCGTTTCCGCACGCGACCGTGGCCGCGACCGGGGCGTCGACCTGTCGCCCTATGAGTGGGTGGACGACATGGGCAGCCTGGCCGCGCGCGACGATATCGATGCCATCGTCGAGCTGATCGGCGGCGCGGACGGCCCGGCCCTCACTCTCGCGCGCCAGTCGCTGGCCGCCCGCAAGCCCTTCGTCACCGCCAATAAGGCGATGATCGCCCATCACGGCCTCGGCCTCGCGCGGGAGGCGGAGAAGGTCGACGTCGCGCTGAAATATGAGGCGGCGGTCGCGGGCGGCGTACCGGTCATCAAGGGGCTTCGCGAGGGCGCGGCGGCCAACCGGATCGAGCGGGTTTACGGCATCCTCAACGGCACCTGCAATTTCATCCTCTCCACCATGGAACGGGAAGGCCGCGATTTCGACGAAGTGCTCAAGGACGCACAGGCGAAGGGCTTTGCCGAAGCCGATCCGGCCTTCGACATAGACGGTATCGATGCCGGACATAAGCTGTCGATCCTGGCCAGCTTGGCCTTCGGGACGGAGATCGACTTCGGATCGGTCGATATCACCGGCATCCGCCACGTCATCGCTTCGGATATTCGCGAGGCGGCGACGCTCGGCTACCGAATCAGGCTGGTCGGCATGGCAGAATGCGACGAGGAGGGTGACAATCTGGGCCTGTTCCAGCGCGTGCACCCGATGCTGGTGCCGATGGATCACCCCCTCGCCCATGTCGGCGGCGCACTCAACGCGGTGGTGGCAGAGGGTAATTATGTCGGCCGCCTGTTCTTCCAGGGCGCTGGCGCTGGCGCTGGCCCGACCGCCTCGGCCGTGGTCGCGGACGTCATCGACGTGGCGCGCGACGAATATGGCCCCGCCTTTGCCATGCCCGCCGAATGGCTCCAGCGTCAGGTGAAGGCGGACGCCGGGCAGCGCATCGGCCGCAACTATATTCGCCTGAAGGTCAAGGACCGGCCCGGCGTGCTGGCCGAGGTCACCGCCGCCATGCGCGACGCGGGCGTTTCGGTCGAGAGCTTCATCCAGCGCAGCGCGGCGACCGACGGCATAGACGATGACGAGGCCGTACTCCTCGCCATCGTCACCCACCTGACCGCCAAGTCGCGCATCGACGACACCTTTGCCCGGCTCGCGGGATCGGACAGCCTGCTCGACGCGCCGATGGTGATGCACATCCTCGACTGAGCCACCCGCATCCTCGACATCGCTTCGGGCGTGCCCTATCGGGCCGCAACAAAATAGAAGAGGATGACGGCATCATGGTGAAGGCCAGTTCGGTTCTGGACCGCGTGCTCGTTCTGGAAATGGTGCGCGTGACCGAAGCGGCAGCGATTGCCGCGTCGAAGCTGGTCGGGCGCGGCGACGAGAAGGCGGCCGACGCCGCCGCCGTGCAGGCCATGCGCCTCGCCTTCAACGAACTCTATATGGACGGCACCGTCGTCATCGGCGAGGGTGAGCGGGACGAGGCGCCGATGCTGTACATCGGGGAGAAGGTCGGCGGCGCGCCCGGCAAGGGACCGCGCATCGACATCGCGCTCGACCCCCTCGAAGGCACCACCATCACCGCCAAGGCAGGCCCCAATGCGCTCGCCGTGCTGGCGGCGGCGGAGGAAGGCGGCCTTCTGAACGCGCCCGACGTCTATATGGACAAGCTGGCGGTCGGACCCGGCTATCCCGACGGCGTGATCGACCTGGCCAAATCGGTCGCCGAAAATGTGGAGTCCGTAGCAGCAGCCAAAGGCGTCACCGCGGCCGAGATCATCGTGTGCGTCCTCGACCGGCCGCGCCATGAAAAGCTGATCGCGGAACTGCGCGCCATTGGCTGCGGCATCATGCTGATCCCCGACGGCGACGTGGCAGGGGTGATCGCGACGACCGATCCCGACACGACCATCGACCTGTATATGGGATCGGGCGGCGCACCGGAGGGTGTGCTGGCGGCGGCGGCGCTGCGCTGCGTCGGCGGTCAGTTCAAGGGACGCCTGCTGTTCCGCAACGACGACGAGAAGGCCCGGGCCCGCAAATGGGGCATCACCGACCTCGACAAGATTTACGACCTGCGCGAACTGGCCAAGGGCGACTGCATCTTCGCCGCGACCGGCGTGACGGACGGATCGCTGCTGGCCGGGGTCAAGCGCCTGCCGGGCGGCCGGATGACGACCGAGAGCGTCGTGATGCGCGCATCGTCGGGCACCGTGCGCTGGATCAAGGGCGAGCACCGGGCAACCCCGGACGCCTGACACGGCGCCGCCACCCCTCCCATCATCGCCGAGCCATGTCCGGCCGGCCGTATGCCCATAAACCGCCGAGAAGGCTGCTTTGCAGCGGCCCGAGCGGCCGGGCAGTGCCGATTTCGGTCGCGGATCACTGTGACCGGTCACGTACATATGGCGGCGTTGTTAAGCTTCCATGAACTTTATGTTGCAATGCGGCATTCGATATGGCGTCATCTGTTTCCGGAACAAGACGAATCATATCCAGGGAGAATAGAAACCGCCGAAGGAGGATATCAGTCCACTTTGGCGCACCTCATTTTGTGAAGATCCGGAGACTGACAGGACGATGCAGGGCGTTCTGGCCATGTCTCCGGCAAAATCGGGCACGACGTTCCAGAGAACGCGGCGCCCAAGAAGCAAAAAATGGGGACGATGTCTGAGGCCTTTCTTAAGAGGGGACCTCCGCATGAAGACGACGACTATCTCGCTTCTCGCTCTAGCGACCGCTAGTGCGATGGCCGCTATGCCAGCCTATGCACAATCCGCGCCGGACGATGCCGCAGCGGACGCGCCCGTCGACGAAATCGTCATTATCGGCACGCGCCGGACGGATCGCACCGCGACCTCCTCCGCATCGCCTATCGACATCATCAGTTCGACCGAACTGGCCGCGCAGCCGTCCGGCAACATGCTGGACGTCATCAAGAATATCATCCCGTCCTTCTACGTGCCCCAGAACACGATCACCGACGCCTCGACCTTCGTGCGCGCGCCATCGCTGCGCGGCCTTCCAGCCAGCGAAGTCCTCGTGATGATCAACGGCAAGCGTTACAACCGCTCGGCGCTGGTGCAGGTGGCGGGCGGCAGCGACACGGCGCTGTCGGCAGCGTCGCAGGGCGCCGACATCTCCCTGATCCCCGCCATCGCGGTCGGCAGCCTCCAGGTGCTACGCGACGGCGCGACGGCGCAATATGGTTCGGACGCCATTGCAGGCGTGCTGAACTATGGCCTGAAGGAAGCCTCTGGCTTCGAGCTGCAGGCGCGCGCCGGTGAATATTTCGAGTTCAACGACGGCCGATCCTATCAGATCGCGGGCGATGCGGGTGTCGCCCTGGGCGAGAGCGGCTTCATCAACGTCGCTGCCGAATATAATGACGACGGAGGGACCAGCCGCGGCGTGACCCGCCCGTCCGCCGCCTTCCTCGCGGAGCGTTTCCCGGCGCTGGCGCCGCAAATCCCCAACTATCCTGGTCCGGCCCAGATCTGGGGCTCCTCGCCCGCCGAAAGCTACAAGGTCTTCGTCAACTCCGCCATCGACGTCACAGACAATAGCAGGCTCTACCTGTTCGCCAACTACGCCCATGTCGAATCGACGCAGAGCTTCAACTATCGCCCTGTCCTCGACTGGTCCTATCCGACCTCCACGGGCGCCATCGGCAGCGGCAGCGCCAACGACTATTTCAAGAAGGTCTTTTACCTGACGCCCTGCCCGGCCGGTAACGCGACCTGCCCTAGCGGCAGCTTCGTGAAGGACGGCAACACCTTCCAGTTGAACAGCCTCTATCCGGCGGGCTTCACCCCGCAATTTACCGGCGTGACCGAGCAGATGTACGGCACCGCCGGTTATAAGGGCGACATGGGCGGGCTGAAGTACGACCTGTCCTTCTCGGCCTCGAAGAACACGCTCGACCTGTCGATGTTCGGCTCGCTCAACGGCTCCTATGGTCCGCGGACCCAGACCAGCTTCGAATTCGGCAAGATGAAGCAGGAGGAGCGCAACGCCAATATCGACCTCAGCTATCCGCTCGAAATGGGACTGGCCAGCCCGCTGACGATCGCAGTGGGCGGTGAGTTCCGCCGGGAAATCTACTCGCTGGAGGCCGGTGACGAGCAATCCTATGGCGCGGGCCCCTATGCGGGATCGCAGTCGGTCTATGTCATGACGGCGCCGGGCGTGTACGCACCCTATGTTCCGGCCGATATCGACGCGGACGGCAACAGCAAGGAACTGGGCGGCATGGCGCCTGGCGCCAGTGGCTATGGCGGCACCAGCCCCGCAGCGGCGGGCCGCTGGAGCCAGCGCAGCTACGCGGCCTATCTCAACCTCGAGGCCGATCTGGTCGAGAGCCTGAGCGTCGGCGCGGCGGGCCGGTACGAAAACTACAATACGTTCGGCGGATCGTGGGTGGGCAAGGTCAATGCGATATGGGAAGCCACCGACTTCCTGTCGCTGCGCGGCACCATCGGCACCGGCTTCCACGCACCGTCGCCCGGCCAGTCGCACACCTCGATCCTGACCACCAGCTTCGTGGCGGGCGTGCAGGCGCAGACCGGCACCTATCCGGTGGATACCGCGATTTCGCGCTATTTCGGCGCGGAAACGCTGACGCCAGAGAAGTCGAAGAATTACGGCGTCGGCATCATCCTGAAGCCTGTCGAGAATCTGACGCTGACCATCGATGGCTATCGCATCGACGTGAAAGACCGCATCGGCGCATCGCAGACTTTCGACGTGACGGCGGCCGACATCGCTCGGGAACCGGCGCTTGCCGCAGTCGGCGCGGGCGGCGTAGTCAATTACTTCACCAACGCCTTCGACACGCGCACGCAGGGTATTGACGTGGTCGGCACCTATCGCACGACACTGGCCCGCGCAGCGGTCAACTTCACGGTCGCCTATAATTACAACAAGAGCGAAGTGACCGAGTTCGACCCGGACGTCATCAGCTCCGACCAGATCCTCGACATCGAACATGGTGCGCCCAATCATCGCGTCGTCTTCACCAGCGGCTGGACGCTGGACAATGTCAGCTTCAACCTGCGCGAGAATTATTATAGCTGGTGGAATGCTGCTCTGAGCTATGGCCCTGACCAACGCTTCGGCGCGAAGTTCACGACCGATCTCGACGTAAGCTATACCTTCGCGGAGCATTTCACGCTGACCGTTGGCGCGCAAAATCTTTTCAACGAGTTCCCCGACAGGCTGAACACCCAGTCCGCCTCCATCTACCCGGTGACGGGCGGCACGTCGGACGGACAGATCTATCCCAGCAGCGGCGGTCCGTTCGGCCTGAACGGCGGCCTGTGGTATGCGCGCATCCGGGTCAAATATTGACCCTGTCCCCGACAGGCTGAAAGCCTGAGGAAGCCGCCGGTCCATGGGCCGGCGGCTTTTCGCCGCAGGGCGGTCAAATGAGAAATTTTGCTGCAGACATGAAAATACGCACAACGGCGTATGCCCAGCTTCCACTCCACAGCCGATGACATAGACTAGGCACTGGCCCGACCGCCAAGATGGTCAGGTTCGCCAAGGGGGAACAAGATGATAGGCAATTCCGGCCCGCCGATGAGCAAGCGCGACCTTCTGACCCTGATCGGGCGGACGGCGGGCGCGTCGGCCATGTATATGGCGATGACCAGCCTGGGACAGGCGCAGATGTCCTCGTTCAAGGGACCGATCAAGCTGGAAGGCATGCCCAAAAAGGGCGCGTCGGTCCTGATCCTGGGCGCTGGCGTCGCTGGCCTGGTGTCGGCGCTCGAACTGCGCCGCGCGGGATATAAGGTGCAGGTGCTGGAATATAATGGCCGCGTCGGCGGGCGAAGCTGGACGTTGCGCGGCGGCGACAGCTTCACCGAACTGGGCGGATTGACCCAGACCTGCGAATTCGCGCCGGGCAACTACATCAACCCCGGCCCGTGGCGCATCCCCTATAATCATTATGCGATCATGCATTACTGCCAGGAACTGGGCGTCGCGCTCGAACCGTTTATGCAGCTCAACTACAACGCCTATATCCACTCGACCAAGGCGTTCGGCGGCAAGCCACAGCGTTACCGCCATATCCAGGCGGACTATCATGGCCATGTCAACGAACTGCTGGCCAAGGCGGTGAAGAAGGGCGCGCTCGACGACTCCGTGACCAAGGAAGATGCCGAGATCCTGCTGAGCGCGTTCAAGAGCCTCGGCGCGCTCGACAAAGATTATCGCTATGTGAAGGGCGAGGATTCGAGCGAGCGGCGCGGCTGGACCAAGGGGCCGGGCGGCGGCCTGTCCGCAGAGCCGATCGCATCCGATCCGATGGACCTCTCCACGGTGCTCAAATCCGGCATGTGGCGCAACATCGCCACCAGCCTGAACAATGAGCATCAGACCGCGATCTTCCAGCCGGTCGGCGGCATGGACATGGTGGCCAAGGGCTTCGAGAAGGAGGTCGGCGACCTCATCCGCCTGAACAGCAAGGTGACGGCGATCCACCAGGACAAGAAGGGCGTTACGGTCAGCTACGAGGATACCAAGACGGGCGAGAAGGCGCAGGCCAAGGCCGACTGGTGCGTGTGCACCATCCCGCTGTCGATCCTGAGCCAGATCGAGATGAACGTGAGCGGCCCGATGGCGGCCGCCATCCGCGCCGTGCCCTATGAGGCCGGCCTCAAGATCGGTCTGGAATTCAAGCGGCGCTTCTGGGAACAGGACGAGCAGATTTACGGCGGCATCACGACGACCGACCTGCCCATCTCGCAGATCAGCTATCCCAGCAGCCGCTATGGCTCCAAGGGTCCCGCGACCCTGCTCGGCGGCTACACATTTGGTGCCTATGCCTATGAATTCACGTCGCTGCCCCCCGCCGAGCGCGTCGCGCGCGCGGTCGAATGGGGGGCGCAGATCCATCCGCAATACAAGGCCGAATATCTGAACGGCATTTCGGTCGGGTGGCACCGCGTGCCCTGGACACAGGGCTGCTTCGGCAATTGGAGCGACGAGGCGCGGGCCGAGCATTACAAGAATCTGTGCCAGATCGACGGCCGTATCCTACTGGCGGGCGAGCATGCCTCGTTCATTCCCGCCTGGCAGGAAGGCGGCATCACCTCCGCGCTCGACGCCATCGGGCGTCTCCATCAACGTGTCATGGCGGGCTGAACCGATGAAGATCGCAAATTGGACGCTTGGCCTCGCCGCGCTCGCCGCTGCCGGGTCGATCACCGCCACCGCTCTTGCCCAGTCGTCCGCGGAACCCGCTTCCGCGGCAGCGGCCGCAGCCGCGCAAGGCTCCCGGCCGGGCGATGCGGACGGCGCGTTCGTCACCACCCGCGCCTTCAGCGAGCCGGACGGCGAGAAACTCTACAAGCGCGTATGCGCCGGATGCCACATGCCCGACGCTAAGGGGGCGAAGGGCGCTGGTTTCTACCCCGCGTTGGCGGGGAACGAGAAGATGGCAGCGGGCGGCTATGTCGCCTATGTCGTGCTGAAAGGACTGAACGGCATGCCGCCGGTCGGCAAGACGATGACGGACCAGCAGGTCGCCGACGTCAGCAACTATGTCCGCACCCATTTCGGCAATAATTACACCGATGCGGTGACGGCCGAGGAGGTCAAGGCGGCGCGTTGAGGGCTGGGGCCGGAGGCGGTCTTCTGTCCTGGCCCCTCCCCCCATCGACCCCACCTCTCTCGGCCGTTCACTTTCCTCTCCGTTCGGTTCGAGCTTGTCGAGAACTCCGCGCCGACCGTTCTCGACACGCTCGAACCGAACGCGATGGCGTCGCATCGGAAAGTATCGATGGAGATTTACCTCCGCCCATCGACTTCCTACATCGTCGCCATGTTCGACTTCACCCCCACTGCCACGGCCGACAAAGCTGCGCTCCATGCCGACATCCTCTCCGCCGCCCGCGCGTTGGTGGAGGGTGAACGCGATCCCATCGCCAACATGGCCAATGTCGCGGCACTGATCTGGCAATATCTCCCCGATCTCAACTGGGCAGGCTTCTACCGGCTGGTCGAGGGCGAACTGGTGCTGGGACCATTCCAGGGCAAGCCCGCCTGCATCCGCATCGCACTCGGCAAGGGCGTGTGCGGCACGGCGGCGGCCAGCGGCGCGACAGTGCTGGTGGAGGACGTCCACACCTTCCCCGGCCACATCGCCTGCGACGCCGCGTCGGCATCGGAAATCGTGGTGCCGGTGTTCGCGGGAGGACGGCTGATCGGCGTCCTCGACCTCGACAGCCCCTTGCCCGCGCGATTCGACGCGGCGGATCAGGCCGGGCTGGAGGCGTTGGTAGCGGTGGTGGGGGATGCGCTGGGTTGAGGCTAGACGATGGCTATGATGGGAGGAAAGCGGACTGTCAGTTTTAGAGTTCGGAAAACGCCTTTTGGATGCCTGCTTGATGGCTAGCAAACGCCATTTCCAAATGCAGCTTTGCTCTACGCGCTCTCATCGCGGGCCACATAAACAAGCATGAGAATAATCCTATTGGTAGCAGTGACCAAGCCGCCGTCGGCATTTGAAGCTCTATCCAGACATAAGCGGCAAATGCGATTGCGAGGGCAACCCCAAAAGTCGCCAGCCCGAACCAAATTAACTCCAAAGAACGGTCGGGCACAACGGGCGAACCCGATCTGTGCGGACCGAACTTTTGCAAATGGCTGCTGCTATTCTGCTTCATGAATGCAGAATGACAAATTATCTCGCTTCGCTCAATGTCTGCTGTCGGGAAGCAGCGAGGAACCCGGCAATGACTAAAGATGGTCGTTTGCAGTCCGGCAGCTATTTTGCATCGCACGCGCACATGCCGGGCGGCCAGGATTGGTGGGGAGCCGTCAGTCCGTTGGGGCAACTGCAATGGCGATAGCCGACGCTCGCGGTGTCGATCTTGCGGAGCCGCTATGGGCGAGCGCTATCGGCTTTAGGCGGCGTGCCATCCTTGAATTCAAATCTCACCGCGATAAACGGCGCCGATCCCCGGTTCGTCACGGCATGCAGGCCTTCCGGGTCACCCCTGACAGTCTGAGATACCTCAAATGAAGGGGCATCGAAGCGCTCCGTCTCAACCGGCCTGCCATCGACTAACTTGTAGACAATGTAGGTTATGGGCTGAGGCTGTTCGAAATACATAATGCTCGGCCAGCGGTGATTATGAACTGGTTCAGTCGCGCCGGGGGCAACCTCAACCCGCAAGACACGGATTTTATCATCTTCCATCAGGATATGATGGCTGTTTGGGGCAGCGTCCACCGCATCGAACGCCGCAGGGGCAGCTTGGGCAGCTAACAGAAGCATCCAGATCATCGCGCTCTCCCAATCCCAGCGGCCTACACCTGACACAAACGCGCTACCGTCACAACATGGTGGCACTGGCGAAGTTTGCACTCGGCATATCGAAACGCTGCCCGTCAGCAGATAGAGAGTCGAACTTGGCATTTGGGCGGCGAACATTGGTCGTTAGCCGCCTAACACCTCCCACGTCTCGCCTGCACCCGCTCGGTGGTTCCAAGAGGCGAATTTGCGCCGTTTTCTCGACCGTCATTCCTGCGAGGCCGAGAATCGCGCTACCGGGATTTCTGCCTGGGGCAGCGGTCGGGAGATGGATTCCCGCCTTCGCGGGAATGACCGGCGGGGGTCGCGACATGCGCCCCCAACGACCCTATTTAAGAAGCACCGCCCCGCCCCCCGGCGAAACCGGGTTCGCCGTCGGCGTGCCATCCGTGGCGGCAGGCTTGATCGCAGGGCGGCTCTCCTGCTCGCCCGGCTCGTAGCGGGTCCAGCCTTCGCGCCCCAGACGCTCCAGCGGCTTGTAACGGACCTTGTACGCCATGCGGTCCGACCCCTCGACCCAATAGCCGAGATAGACATAGGGCAGGCCCGCCTTCTGCGCGCGCCGGATATGGTCGAGGATGATGTAGCTGCCCAGCCCCTGCCGGTCGGCCAGTGTGGGATCATAGAAGCTGTAGATCATCGACAGGCCATCGCCCTGCCGGTCGGTCAGGCAGGCGCCGACCAGCTGGCCGCGCCCCTCCGGATCGTCCGTGGGCAGGCGATATTCGACCACATAGCTGTCGACCGGCGTCTGTTCGACCATGTCGGCATAATCGACATCGTCCATCTCCGTCATGCCACCGCCGGGGTGGCGTACGGAGAGATATTTCTGGAGCAACTCGAACTGCTCCGAAGTCGACCATGGCTTGCAGCCGGTCACCACCAGATCGTCATTGCGGCGGATGACCCGGCGCTGCGTCCCGTTGGGCTTGAATTCGTTCGCGACGATTCGCACCGACACGCAGGCCGAGCAGTCGGAACAGCTCGGGCGATAGGCGACGTTCTGGCTGCGGCGGAAACCGATGCGGCCGAGCGCGTCGTTCAGTTCAGCTGCATGCTGGCCGGTCAACTCCGTGAACACCTTCCGCTCCGTGCGCCCTGGCAGATAGGGGCACGGGCTGGCATTCGTCATGAAGAAGCGCGGAAAGCGGAATGCGGCGCTCACTATCTCTCCAATCGGGTGGAACCGAATCCTGCAATCATGGGGTGGCGATATGATGGCCCGGGGAGCCGGTGAAAAGCCAGTTTACCATCGACCGGGCCAACCTCAAGCCCTGTTGACAGGGTTTTTGCGTCACGCCGCCTCGACCGGGGACACATTGAACCCGGCATCGCGCAGCGCCTGCATCAACCGTTCCAGATGCCCCGCGTCGCGCGTCTCGCACTCCACGTCCAGCGTCAGTCCCTTGGCAGGCAGGTTGGTAAAGATGCGCTGGTGCGACAGTTCCAGTATGTTGACGCCCAGTTCGTCGAAAATGCGGCTGACCGCGAACAATGTGCCGGGCCGATCCTGAAGGCGGATGCGCAGGCGCGCCAGTCGCCCGGACCGCGCCAGATCGCGCAGCAGGACATTGGCGAGCAGCCGGGTGTCGATATTTCCCCCGCACAGGATCAAGCCGACCTTGCGCCCCGCGAACATCTGCGGATGGGACAGCAATGCGGCGAGACCGGCAGCGCCGGCCCCTTCCGCCACGGTCTTTTCGATCTGGAGCAGCAGGCTGACCGCCCGTTCCAGCGACCGCTCGTCCACCAGCACGACGTCGTCGACCAGCGCATCGACGAAGCGGCGCGTGAGCATGCCCGGCTCCTTGACCGCGATACCCTCCGCCAGCGTGTCGCCGTCGCACGGCAGGGTCACGCCCTTCACATGGTCGTACATCGACGGATAAAGCGCCGCCTGCACGCCGACGATCATCATTTCGGGCCGCAGCGCCCGCGCCGCCGTGGACACGCCGGAGATCAGGCCGCCGCCGCCGATGGGCACGACCAGAGTGTCGATGTCCGGCGCATCCTCCAGCATTTCCAGGGCGACGGTGCCCTGACCGGCGATGATGTCCGGCTCGTCGAAGGGATGGACGAAGGTCAGGCCCTGCGACTGCTCCAGCGCGCGGGCATGGCCAAAGGCGTCCTCGAACGTCTCGCCATACAGGACGACGGTCGCGCCATGCCCTTCGGTCTGCGTCACCTTCACGGTCGGCGTGGGGCGCGGCATGACGATGGTGACGGGCACGCCCAGCCGCGCGCCATGATAGGCGAGGCCCTGCGCATGATTGCCCGCCGACGCTGCGATCACGCCGCGCGCCCGCTGGTCGTCGCTCATCGTCAGCAGGCGGTTGAGCGCGCCGCGCTCCTTATAGGCCGCGGTGAACTGCAGATTCTCGAACTTGAGATAGACCTGCGCCCCGGTCAGCTGGGACAGGGTGCGGCTGTGCAGCGTGGGCGTGCGAATGATCGAATCCGCAATGCGCCCCCGCGCCGTGATGATGTCATCGAGGGTCACAGGCAGGATTTGCTGCCCGGGGGCGATCATTTGGCTGATTGACATGATGCTCTCGCCCCTAACCCATCTGGCAATCCTATGAAACAGGCACTATGCCCGGCCAATGGCAAAAATAGCGTTTATCGGTCTTGGAATAATGGGTGGGCCGGTGGCGGGCCATCTTGCAGCGGCAGGGCACGACCTGTCTGTCTATAACCGCTCCATGGCCAAGGCACGCGCCTGGGTCGAGCGGTATGGCGGCGTCGCGGTCGGCAGCCCGGCACAGGCGGCGGAGGATGCCGATATCGTCATCACCTGCGTCGGCACGGACGACGATCTGGCGGCGGTGACGCTTGGCCGGGAAGGCGCGTTCAGGACGCTGCGTTCGGGCGGGCTGTTCATCGACCACACCACGGTTTCGGCCCGGATCGCGCGACAATTGTTCGTGGAGGGCGAGAGCCGGGGCATTCATTGCGTCGACGCTCCCGTTTCCGGCGGGCAATCGGGCGCGGAAAATGGCCGCCTGTCCATCATGTGCGGCGGCAGCGGCCCGGCGGTGGAAACGGCGCGGCTGGTGATGCAGACCTATGCCGCGCGCATCGTGCATGTGGGATCGGCAGGCGCTGGACAGACGACCAAGATGGTCAACCAGATCGCCATTGCGGGCGTGCTGCAGGGCATATCGGAGGCGCTGCGTTTCGCGCAGGCCGCCCATCTCGACCTCGACGCTGTGTTCGAGGCGATCTCCGGCGGCGCCGCGCAAAGCTGGCAGCTCGACAATCGCTGGAAGAGCATGGCGGAGGACCGATTCGATTTCGGCTTCGCGGTCGACTGGATGCGCAAGGATCTGGGGCTGGCACTCGAAGAGGCGCGTAACAATGGTGCGACGCTGCCCGTGGCCGCGCTGGTCGACCAATATTATGCCGATGTGCAGGCCATGGGCGGCGCGAAGCAGGATACGAGCGCGCTGGTGAGGCGCATAAGCCAGAGATGATGGCTTATCGCGCGGCGCTCGGCGCGCTGCTTGCCCTCGGCCTGTCGGCACCTGCCCTGACGAGCGGGCTGATCGACAATGTGAACGGCCTCACGGTCGGTGCCGACGGACGAATCGTGCGGTTCGACGCGCTGCTGCTCGATGGCGAGGGGCGGGTCGAGAAACGGCTGCAGCGCGATGACAAGCGGCCCAAGCAACTGGACTTCCGCTTCGACGGCAAGGGGCGCACCCTCATCCCCGGTTTCGTGGATGCGCGCACCGATGTAATGCGCCTGGCGGTGTCGCTGCTTTCGCTGGACCTGAGCGCCGCGACATCGGCGCAGGACGCTGCTGCGCGGGTCAGCGCCTATGTCGCGGCAAGTCCGGGTCGGCGCTGGATATTGGGCTTTGGCTGGGATGGATCGCGCTGGGCCGCGCCGCCGACCGCCGCCATGCTCGATGCCCAGGTGGCGGACGGGCCGGTGTGGCTGGTCGATGCGCGCGGCGAGCAGGGCTGGGCCAATAGCGCGGCGCTGCGCCTCGCCAACATCACCGCCACCACAACGCAACCGGCGGGCGGAAAGATCGTCATGGCGGGCGGCAAGCCCACCGGCATATTGACCGGCCGCGCCATAGACCTGATGGAAGCGGCGGTTCCCAAGCCCGCGCCCAAGGATCTCGACGCCGCGTTCCTGAAGGCGCAGGCGCTGTTCCTGTCGCGCGGCATCACCGCCGTCGGCGGCATGAGCACGGACATCGCGGCATGGCAGACGCTGCGCCGGGCGGGGGATCGCAACGCGCTGCGCATGCGTGTCGTCGCCTATACCGCGACGGTCGACGACCTGCCGCTGGTGGCGGGGCCGCAGCAGACGCCGTGGCTCTACGATGGTCGGCTTCGGCTGGCCGGGGTCGCGCTCAACATCGACGGATCGCTGGCCGCGCGGCGCGCCTGGCTGGCCGCCCCCTATGCCGATGCGGCGGGCGAGAGCGGCACGCCGCTGACCTTCGACACCCGCCTGCGCAACCAGATGAGTCGGGCGGCGATGGATGGCTTCCAGATCGTCCTTGCCGCCCATGGCGACCGCGCGGTGACGGAGGCCGCGAGCGCCATTGGCGAGATGACCGACACCTATCGCGCGCGCATACGCTGGCGGATAGACGGCGCGGACATCGCGAACGCGACCGACCTTGCCGGACTGCCCGAAGGAACGAGCATCGTCGTGGAGCCGGGCGCCATAGCGGATGGCGGAGCGCTGGCCCGTGCGCGGATCGGGGACGCCGACACCCGCGCCTATGGCTGGAAGGCCGTGGCGGAGGGGCGCGGCGGCCTGGCCTTTTCCGGTCGCGCGCCCTTCACCCCGCTCGTCCCGCTGGAGGCGATCCGCCTCGCGATCACGCGCGAGACCCCGGACGGCCAGCCCTTTGCGGGATGGCGGCCCGACCAGCGTCTCGCCTTCGCGCAGGCGCTGCGCGCGGCCACATCGGGCGGTGCAGCGGCGCTGGGCGCGGATGGCCGCTTCGGATCGCTGGCGCCGGGCGAATTTGCCGACTTCCTGCTGCTCGACCGCGACATCGAACTGGCCCAGCCTACGGAAATCGCCGGAACGAAGATCGCGGAGACATGGATTGCCGGCCGCAAGGTCGTGCTGGAGGGCAAGCCATGAGCGCACGCCGCCTCCCCACCAAATATCTCGACAAACCCTGGGGCCGCGACGTCCTGCCACCGCTGTTCCCGCACGCGAACGGCAAGCGCATCGGCGAGATCTGGTTCGAGGAGGAGACGGACGAGACGCCCGAACTGCTCGTCAAATATCTCTTCACCGGCGAGCGATTGTCGATCCAGGTCCACCCCGACGATGTGGAGGGGCGCAAACGCGGCCTGCCCGGCGGCAAGGCCGAATGCTGGTACATCCTCGACTGCGAACCGGATTCGCGGCTGGGCATCGGCACGCTCGAACCCCTGACGCCCGAGCGATTGCGCGCCGCCGCGCTGGACGGGTCCATCGAGGGGCTGATGAACTGGCGCCCCGTCCGGCCGGGCGATTTCCTGTTCGTGCCCGCAGGAACGATCCATGCCATCGGCGCGGGGATCAGCCTGGTCGAGGTTCAGCAGAATGTCGATATCACCTACCGCCTCTACGACTATGGCCGCCCGCGCGAACTCCATCTGGAAGATGGCGTCGCGGTAAGCCGCGCCGAACCCTATGCGCAGGTCACGCCGAATCTGGCCGCGGTGCAGGAGGCGGACCTTCTCGGCGAGGGTGACCATCCTTTCGCGCTCAGCCTGCGCAGCTTTGGCGATGGCGATACGGCCCATGTGGGTGCACAGGACGGACCGGGCTGGTTCGTGCCGCTGACGGGCGGCGGATCGCTCGACGGGCAGCATTGGCAGGCGGGGGAATGCTGGCTGCTCGACGGGCCCGTGCACCTGACGGCGAGCGAACCCAGCCGGGCGCTTATCGCAACCCTGCGCTGATCGGTTTTCCGCACTTCAAT
>JBEVNC010000133.1:0-19930 GCA_040508315.1 Sphingobium sp. | reverse complement strand
GCGCGGGGCCTGATGCACGGCTTTGTAGGCATGGGAGAGACCCATGCCGCCATAAGGAGGATTGCATGTCCAAGGGCCTGTTCGATTGCACCGGCAAGGTGACGCTGGTTACCGGCGGCAATGGGGGCATCGGCCTGGGCTTTGCGATGGGCGTGGCCAAGATGGGCGGCGACGTCGCGATCTGGGCGCGCAGCGCGGAAAAGAACGCCGCCGCCAAGGCCGAACTGGAGGCTGCGGGCGCGGGCAAGGTTATCACCTATCAGGTCGACGTGTCCGACCATCAGGCGATCATCGATGGCTATGCGCAGATCAAGAGCGATTTCGGCCGTCTCGATTGCGTGTTCGCCAATAGCGGCCGCTCCGCGCCGACGCATTCGGTGTTCGATATCGACGAGACGGAATGGCGCGACTTTCTGGCCCTCGGCCTCGACGGCGCGTTCTGGACGTTGCAGGAGGGCGCTCGCCTGATGGTCGACCGCGCGAAGGCGGGGGAGCCGGGCGGCAGCCTCGTCGCGTGCGGCAGCCTCTCCTTGTTTCAGGGCATTCCGGGCAAGCAGACCTATGCCGGGTCCAAGGGCGCGCTCGGCTCCATTGTCCGCTGCCTCGCGGTCGAGTTGGGGCAGTACAACATCCGCGCCAACATCATCGCGCCCGGCCTGATCATGACGCCGATGATGGGGGATTATAAGAGCGCGCTGGAGGAGCGGTTCGCGCCGACAGTGCCGATGAAGCGGGTCGGTTACCCTGAGGATTTCGAGGGGATCGGCGCCTATCTGTGCAGCGACGCCTCGTCCTTCATGTCGGGTGAGACGATCACGATCGACGGCGGATATATGGTTCGGCCGTGATATTTTCATCGCCCCGCCCCTTCTGGGGTGGGGTGGGGGTGGGGGAGTTCGGCAGGCGCCAATTTCAGACGTCTCGCGGAGGACAGAACCCCACCCCCAACCCTCCCCTGAAAGGGGGGGCTTTAGATAAGGAGGAACTGCTATGCGCATTCTCAACATCCACGAAGTCAACGATGTCCGCCTCGATGCCAAGGAGCCGCCGGTCGCAGGCGATAAGGATGTCGTCATCAGCGTCAAGGCATGCGGCATATGCGGCAGCGACCTGACCTACATCAAATATGGCGGCATCCGGCGCGCGCCGGGCGGCGTTACGCCCATCGGCCACGAGGCGGCGGGCGAAGTTCTGGCAGTCGGCAAGGATGTCGAGGGCGTCAGCATCGGTCAGCGCGTGGCAATCAACCCCATGAATACGCCCAGCAATATCGGCAGCGGCGGGCCGGAGGGCGCGTTGACCGAGCGGATGCTGGTGACGGACGCGCGGCTGGGCGACAACCTGCTCCCCATCCACGATGACGTATCCTATGAGGTCGCCGCGATGACCGAGCCGCTGTCGGTGGCGCTGCACGGCGTCAATCGCGGGCAGGTGAAAGCAGGCGACAAGGTCGCCGTGTTCGGTTGCGGTCCCATCGGTCTGGGCATGGTGCTGTGGCTGGTGGATCGCGGTGCGCATGTCGTTGCGTTCGATCTCGCCCCTGAGCGTCTGGAGCGGGCGACGGCGTTGGGCGCGCATCATGTCGTCAATCCGGCGATCGAGAATGTGCGCGAGAAGCTGATCGAATATCATGGCGTCGGCCGCGTGCTGAACCGCGATGCGGTGGGGACCGACGTGTTCCTCGACGCGGCCGGTGCGCCGACCCTGCTCAACGATATCGTGTCCATGGCCAAGTTCCAGTCGCGTCTGGTCGTCACCGCCGCCCATATGAAGCCGGTGGAAATCAACCTCGGCATGATGCTGACCACGGAAATGACGATCACCACAGCGGTCGGCTATCCCGACGAGATGCCCGAAGTCGTCGCGGCGCTGCCCCGCCTGAAGGACAAGATCGCGTCGCTCATCAGTCACCGCCTGCCGCTGGCCGATGTGCTGGAAGGGCTGAAGATCGCGGCCACGCCGCAATCGGCCAAGGTCATGATCGAGTGTGACGCATGAGCGCGGAGGCGAAGGCGCCGCCGCTCGCCAGCCTCGTGCAAGCGGGCGAAGGACAGGCCGACGCCATCCCGATCAACGACCATATCTTCATGGTCAAGGATGTCTCCAACGCCTATCTGGTGACGACGAGCGACGGAGACGTCCTCGTCAACACCGGCATGCATTTCACGGCGGAGAAGAACAAGGCGGTCTTCGACAAGGTTCGCTCCGGGCCGCTGCGCTATGTGTTTCTAACGCAGGCGCATCTTGACCATTTTGGCGGCCTCAACGCGATCAGGGAAGCGGAGACGAAGGTCGTCACGCAGCGCCGGTTCCCGGAGACGTGGCAATTCTTCTACGACCTGCATAGCTATCTGACTAAGCGGTCGGGCAAGCTGTGGGCATTCAACCGCAAAGGGCCGAACCCGCCGCCCGCGCCGCCGGTCGAGGTCGATATCCTCGTCGACGACCGGCAGACCTTCGCGGTCGGCAATCGCACGTTCGAGCTGATCTCGACGCCCGGCGGCGAGTCCCTGTGCGCGTCGGTGGTGTGGATGCCGGAGGAGAAGACGATATTCACCGGCAACCTGTTCGGCCCGGTATTTTTGGCAGTCCCCAACCTGACGACGACGCGCGGCGACAAGCCTCGCCTGATCGTCAACTATCTCGCCTCGCTGGCACTGGTGCGCGATCTGGAGCCGGAATTGCTGATCACCGGTCATGGCGACCCAATCATCGGCAAGGACAAGATCCGCGCCGACCTCGACCGCATGCACGCCGCCATGTCGTTCATCCGCGACCGCACTATCGAGGGGATGAACGCGGGGAAGACAGTGCACGAACTGATGCGTGAGATCGTCCTGCCCGACGAACTGGCGCTTGGCGAATTTCATGGCACCGTCCGCTGGGCCGTGCGCGCGATCTGGGACGAGAATAGCGGCTGGTTCCATTATGAGGATGGCACCACCGGCCTTTACGCCGTGCCCCGGTCGAGCGTGCATGCCGACATCGTCGCGCTGGCGGGCGCATCGGCATTGGCGGCGAGGGCAGGCGATCACCTCGTCGCGGGACGGCCGCTGGAGGCGCTCCACCTCACCGATATCGCGCTGGACGGCGAGCCGGGCAACCGGGATGCGCTGACGGTGAAGAAGGCGGCGCTGGAGAAGCTGCTGGCGGATTCCGGGTCGAGCAATTTGAGCGAGACGATGTGGCTGCGGGCGGAGATTTCGCTGGCGACGACGGCGCTGGGCGAGCAGGAGTAGAGCCCTCGGTACTCTGCGAAAGCGGAGCACGTCGCTGCGAAAAAATGGGGAAGAGGGCCAATGCCGAACACCGCAAACGATACTTCGTCACTGTCCCGCCATCTCGTCGCCCCGGAACTCCTCGCCCCGCTCGACATCTATAGCGGCCCCGATGTCGACGACGCCATGATCGCCCAAATCCGCGCCGTTCCGGGAGCCTCCGCAATACGCGCGCCGGTCATTCCCTTGCCGCCCGAGCTTGTGGCGATAGGGTGCGAGGAGCGCTTCATCCCCGGTCCGATCGGCGCGCCCGATGTCCGCATCCTGCTCTATACCCCCGCAGGCAACGCCGACGCGCCGCGCCCGGCGGTCCTCGAAATCCATGGCGGCGGCTATGTGATGGGCATGCCGGAGATTTCCGACCGATCGAACCGTCTGATCGTCCACGACCATGACTGTATAGTGGTCGCCGTCGATTATCGCCTCGCCCCCGGAACGCGCTGGCCCGGCGCGCTGGAGGATTGCTACGCGGCGCTACGCTGGCTGCATGAGGAGGCGGATGCGCTGGGCATAGCCCGGACGCGGATCGCGGTAACGGGAGGGAGTGCAGGCGGCGGTCATGCGGCCGCGCTGACATTGCTGGCGCGCGACCGGGGCGAATATGCCATCTGCTTCCAGAACCTCCACGCCCCGATGCTGGACGACCGGACTGGCAGCGCGCGCGAGCCGCTGCCCTATACCGGCGAATTTATCTGGACGGCGGGCAGTAACCGTTATGGCTGGAGCGCGCTGCTCGGCGTCGAGGCGGGCGGGGCAGACGTCCCAGCGGCCGCCGTGCCTGCCCGTGCGACCGACCTTTCCGGCTTGCCGCCCGCCTCCATCGTGGTGGGGGCGCTCGACCTCTTCGTTGAGGAGGACATGGACTACGCGCGCCGCCTGATCGCCGCGGGTGTACCGACCGAACTGCACATCATCCCCGGCGCCTATCATGGCTTCGGACTTGCGGGCGAAACCGCACCGCAAGTCGAGCTGACCAACCGCTTGCGCCGGGATGCCCTTACCCGCGCCTTCGCGCGCGCATGACGCCGCATATCTCAGGAGTAGACCGATGACCCAAATTTTCGCTGGCAAGCTGGCCGTCGTGACCGGGGGCGCCGCCGGGCTTGGCCGCGCCATCGCACTGGCCTTCGCACGCAAGGGCGCCGACATCGTCATCGTGGACATCAACGAGCAGGGGCTTGCCGATACGTCGGCAGAGATCACCGCTCTCGGCGTCCAATGCGAAACCTATCGCGTGGACCTCAGCGTCGAGACGGAGATCAAGGCGCTGGGCGCGGACATCCTGTCGAAGCATGACACGGTCGACGTGCTCATCAACAATGCGGGCCTTGCCTATAATGACATTTCGCGGGGCTTTGCCGATCTCAGCATGGAGCGCTGGCTCTATTTCTTCGCGATCAACAGCGTGTCACCCGTCATATTGGCGCTCGCCCTGCGGCCAGCACTGGCCAAGGCCAAGGGCGTGATCGTCAATCAGTCGTCCATGGCCGCGAACACGCCTGCGACCGCCTACGGCATTACCAAGGCGACGCTCAACTCCATGACCTATGCGATGGCCGCTCAGTTCTCCGGAGATGGCATCCGCGCCAATTCGGTCGAGCCGGGCATCATGGAAACGCCGGCCAGCAACGCCGCGCTGGGCGAAGACAAGATTCTCGCGCTGCGCTCCACGCAGTTCATGGCGACCGAAGGCGGCACGGCGGAGGATATCGCCAACCTGCACGTCTTCCTCGCCTCGCCCGAGGGTCGCTTCATCAACTGCGAGGTTCTCTCCTGCGATGGCGGCAACAAGATGCGCGGCTGGCGTTACTGAGCGGGCGCTCGAGCGACCATCTCAGTCCTTATCGCGCTTTGCGATGGGACCGCGCAATGCCGGATCATCGAGGCGTTGGGGCCGAGCGCCGCCGTCGCTATATCGAGGCATGATCAAGACACTGATGGTCGCCGCGCGCGACAGGAACCGGCTCAACGAGATACTCCAGATCGCCTCGCGCTTCGGTCTCGGCATTTTGTTGGACCGGCTCGGCCTCGGCCGGACGGACGGGGACGGGGACGGGGACAAGGGGGAAGATCGCCCGGACCTCCCTCGCCGCACGCGTCTCGCGCTGGAAGAACTCGGCCCCACCTTCGTCAAGCTGGGCCAGATACTCGGCACGCGAAGCGACATATTGCCGCCGGAGTGGATCGCGGAACTCGAGAAACTGCATAGCAAGGCGCCGACCCTCGCGTTTCAAACGTTGCGCCCCGCCGTCGAGGAGGCGCTGGGCCAGCCGCCGGAGGAGGCCTTTGCCACTTTCGATGCTCAGCCCATTGCGGCGGCTTCCATGGCGCAGGTCCATCGCGCCACGCTGTTGGACGGGCGGCCGGTCGTGCTCAAGATCCGGCGTCCCGGCATTCGCCCGCGCATGGAGGCGGACCTCAGGCTGATCGCGCAGCTTGCAGCAGTCGTGGAACGGGCGAGCGCGGAGGCGCGCCGCTTCGCGCCCGTCGCCATGGTGCGGCAACTGGCCGAGGCCGTGCTGGAGGAACTGGATTTCACCTCCGAAGGGCGGAACGGGGACCGCCTGCGTGCCGATTTCGCCGGCGAGCCGCGCGTAATAGTGCCCGAGGTGCACTGGGCATGGACCACCGAAACCCTGCTCGTGATGGATTATGTCGACGGGATCGCGCCGCGCAACGGTTCCGCGCTGCTGGCGGCAGGCATCGACCCCAGGGCGATCGCCGCGCTCGGCGCGG
The DNA here is from genome assembly GCA_040508315.1 of Sphingobium sp. GTDB lineage: Bacteria > Pseudomonadota > Alphaproteobacteria > Sphingomonadales > Sphingomonadaceae > Sphingobium. The sequence continues at coordinate 13,916 of JBEVNC010000133.1, read as the reverse complement.
ACATGGTCCTCGACATGGTATTGATCAACGGCCGCTTCCATGGCGATCCGCATCCCGGCAATTTGCTATGCCTGCCGGGCAACCACATCGCTTTGCTCGACCTGGGGCTGATCGGTCATGTCTCGCCCCGTCGCCGCGAGGAGTTCATCGGTTTCGTTCAGGCCCTCACCGGCAAGGACCCCGCACAGCTGGCCGATGTGCTGGCGACCTGGTCTGCCGGAAGCGGCGTGCCGCGCGCGCGGATCACCTCCGCTGCCGAGCGCCTGATTACGCGCCATGGCGGCGGGCAACTCCGGTTGAGCGCCATGGTGTCCGACTTTTTCCAGTTGATGCGCGCGGACGGGATGACGATGCCGCCCGACCTGCTGCTGATCTTCAAGGCTCTGGTCACGATCGACGGCGTGCTGACCGCTATCCAGCCCGACTTCGATCTGTCCGAAGCCATGCAGCGTTCCTCGCTCAGGCTCGTCGAGGCGCGCCTGTCGCCTGCGCATTGGGCACCGATCGTTCAGGCGATTGGCTGGGAATTCGCGAAGATCGGCAATGATGCGCCCCGCCTGATCAGGGCAGCGATCCGCCGCTTGGAGGACGAGCCGGCCGAGGTCGCGTCGCGGCAAGGTTCCGGATCTGCGGGCCGATGGATATGCGCGTCCATATTGATCGGATCGCTGATGATCGCCGGTTCTATTCTGATGTCCTGAGGTTCGGGCGGCCATTCCCGCGCTGCGCCCGTCAGGACGATAGCGTGGTCCGCAGCGCCCGTTCCCCCTCGCCGATATAATCGCGGGTCAAGGGCAGCGCGTGGCGGCTGCGGATATATTGTATCTGGTAGTTGCACATGCCGCCGCTCTCGAAGGCCGCGGTCGCCCCGGCAAGATAGAAGGTCCACATGCGGTAGAAGCGTTCGTCGTAACGGGCGACGATGGCATCCTTGTGCGCGACGCAGTTCTTGTACCATTCGCGCAGGGTCCTGGCGTAATGCAGGCGCAGCGTTTCGACATCCGACGCGATCAGCCGAACCTTCTCGCTCGCCTGCAACGTCTCGCTGAGCGAAGGAATGTAGCCGCCGGGAAAGATGTACTTGCGCGTAAAGGCGTCGGTGGAGCCCGGTCCGCCCATGCGGCCGATCGTGTGGATCAGCATGACAGCTTCGTCGGTCAGCATCGTCGCGGCGTCGCGAAAGAAGCGGTCGAACTGGGCCTGGCCAACATGTTCGAACATGCCGACCGAAACGATGCGATCGAACCTGTCGCCGCGTGCGGCAAGGTCGCGATAGTCGACCAGTTCGAACGAAACACGGTCGGCGACACCTGCAATGGCGGCGCGGTCGCGGGCCAGAGCGAGTTGCTCCTCGCTCAGCGTGATGCCCTTGACCGTGACATTACAATTGCGGGCCAGATAGATTGCCAGCCCGCCCCATCCGCAGCCGATATCTAGAACCTGCTGGCCCGGCTTCAACGCCAGCTTCGCGGCGATGTGCGCGAGTTTCGCCGTTTGTGCCTCGGCGAGGGTCATATCCTCATCGGGCCAGTAGGCGCAGGAATATTGCATATGCTCGGCGTCGAGGAACAGGCGGTAGAAGTCGTTGCCGATGTCATAATGATGGGCGACATTCGCCTTCGACCGGGCAGCCTTGTTGATGCCGTCGACAAGGGTAGCCAGCTTGCCGACCGCCTTCGTCAATCGGCTCTTCGCCTTCAGTTCGCCGCCGCGGTCCCATCGGGCATTGGCCCGGAGCAAAGCGATCAGGTCCATGATGTCGCCGCGCTCGACGACCAGCAATCCGTCCATATAGGCTTCCGCTGCACCCAGCCGGGGATCCCTCAGGATGCGGCGCTCGGCCGAGGGTTGGGTGAGAAGGATGCGGACGTTGGGAAAGCCGTCCTGAGGGGTGCCGAAACTGCGAACGCTGCCGTCGGGACGAACGAGTTCCAGCACGCCCTGACGGACACCGCGGTCAAGGAAGCGATCTAAAATAGCCAATGCCATGTCCGCCCTGTCGGAAAAAAGGATCGAGGGCGCAAGGGCTTTCGGTTCTGGCTATCCACCGAAACACATCTGATCCCCGATGCAACGAGTTGCAAAGGCTCCTTGGCGGAAGGGGTGGGATTCGAACCCACGGATGCTTGCACATCGGCGGTTTTCAAGACCGCTGCAATCGACCACTCTGCCACCCTTCCGCAGCCGGACGTCGCTAGAACATCCCGCAAGGTCGGGGCAAGGCCAAAAGGGTGCGGAAAAGCGGCGCGGGTCGTCGCGGCGGGCTTTCGCAGCGGGCAGAAGCGGTGCAGAATGCGCGCATGAACGCTGTATCCCGCCCGAAGAGGCGTCCCGACCTGTCCCCGATGCGATTGATTCGCCGCGCGGCGCTGTGCACGGCGTTGCTATGTGCAGGGGCTGCCGATGCACAGATGGTGCAGCCCACCTATTCGGTTGCGCCCGTCGATACTGCCTTTGCCGCCTATCTGGGCAGCGTCCGGACCAAGGCGCTGGCGCGGGGCGTGCGACCCAATACGGTCGACGCCGCCTTTGCGGGCCTGACGCCGAATCCGCGTGTCGTCTCGCTCGATCAGGGGCAGCCAGGCGGCAGTTTCGATTCGGCCATTCCCGATTTCGAGCCGTACCGGGTCAAGCATGTCGATGCCGCGCGGATCAGTCGTGGCCGGGTCGCCTATGCCGCCAATCGCGGCAAGCTGAGCGCCATCGAGCGGCAGACCGGCGTTCCCGAAGCGATCATGGTGGCGATCTTCGGCCATGAGACCAATTATGGGTCATACACCGGCAATTTCGACCTGATCCGTTCTCTCGCGACGCTGGCCTATGAGGGGCGTCGGCGAAACCTGTTCGAGCCGGAACTGATCGCCGCGCTCCAGATGCTGGACCGGGGCGTGCCGCGATCGCAACTGGTGGGCAGCTATGCTGGCGCGACCGGCTATCCGCAGTTTCTGCCTTCCGCTTATCTGCGCGTCGCACGCGATGGCGATGATGACGGGCGCGTGGACATCTGGAACAGCGAGGCGGACGCGCTTGCCTCCATCGCCAATTATTTCGTGAATGCGGGCTGGCGGCCGGGCGAGCCGTGGGGAATCGCGGTGGCCGTGCCTGCCAACATCAACCGTGCGCGCATCGCGAACCTGACCTCTGCCGCACGTTGTCCGCGCGTGATGGAACGGCACAGCCGTTGGCTCAGCATGGCGGAATGGCGCGCGTTGGGCGTGACCCCGGTCGCGGGCCGCAGCCTGCCCGACCGGACGCTGGCCACGCTGCTGGAGCCGGACGGGCAGGGCAAGACCGCCTATCTGCTGACCAGCAACTACCGCGCTATCCTCGACTATAATTGCTCGAATTTCTACGCGCTGTCGGTGGGCCTGCTGGCGGACGCCGTCGAGCAATAGCACCGAGAGGGGGCTTTGCAGATGCCAAGCCCGCAACTAATGGAAGGGCGGTGAACGCCCCTGTTTCGAAGTCTGGACGCGCCCGATGAAGCCTATTGCCCGCCTGCCGATCATCCTTTCCCTCGCTGCCATGGTCATGCCGACGGCGGCCGGAGCGCTTCAGCCGCCCGCTTTCAACGGGACTGCGCCCGTCGCCTATATGATCGACCTGTCGTCGGGCCGCGTGCTGTATGCCCGCGACGCCGATCGGCCGATCCCGCCCGCGTCCATGGCCAAGATGATGACGGCCCATGTCGCATTCCGCCTGATCCAGCAGAAGCGGCTGAAGCTTGACCAGACCTTTACTGTCCGGCCCGAGACGTGGAAGCGCTGGCATGGCCCCGCCGCCGGATCGACCATGTTCCTGAGCGTCAACGAGCAGGTGACGGTCGAGAATCTGCTGCACGGGATCGTCACCCTGTCCGGCAATGACGCCTGCGTCGTGCTGGCCGAGGGGATTGCGGGCACGGAGGAAGCGTTCGTCCAGATGATGAACGAGGAGGCCAAGCGCATGGGCCTCAAGAACAGCCGCTTCGGCAACTCCAACGGCTGGCCCGACAAGGGTCTGACACAGGTGACGGCGCGCGACCTGGCCACCATCGCCAAGGCGACGGTCGAGGAGACGCCTGACCTCTACAAGCGCTTCTATGCCACGCGGTCCTTCACCTGGGGCCGGACGATGGGCGGCGCGGACATCACGCAGGGCAACCGCAACCCCATTCTCGGCAAGATCGCGGGCGCCGACGGCCTCAAGACTGGCCATACGGAGGAGGCGGGCTTCGGCTTTACCGGATCGGCGGAGCAGAACGGCCGCCGCCTGGTCATGGTGGTCGCCGGGCTGGACAGCTTCAACGGGCGCATCGCGGAATCGGTCCGGTTCATGGACTGGGGCTTCAAGGCATGGCGCGCCGTCCCCCTGTTCAAGAAGGGGGCCGAGGTCGAGACGGCGGAGGTGCAGGGCGGCAGCGACCCGACCGTCAAGCTGATCGCGCCCAAGAATATGGCGATGACCCTGCCCATGAGCGCGTCGAACGACATGAAGGTGAGCGTCGTCTATGATGGGCCGCTCAAGGCGCCCATCGCCAAGGGGCAGCAGGTCGCCCAGTTGGTCGTTCGCTCGTCCGAGGGCGATACGCTGAACATGCCGCTGGTCGCAGGCGAGGCCGTCGAGGAAGCTGGCTTCTTCGGCCGCATCTGGAACGGCCTGCGGTCGCTGTTCGGATGAGCCAGCCGGGCCGCTTCATCACTTTTGAGGGCGGCGAGGGGGTCGGCAAGTCAACGCAGGCCCGGTTGCTGCAAAAGGCGCTGCTGGTGCATGGCATCAACGCGGTGCTGACCCGCGAGCCGGGGGGCAGCGGCGGGGCGGAGGCCATCCGCGAACTGCTGCTCAGCGGCGACGAGGAACGCTGGAACGTGCGGACCGAGGCGCTGTTGTTCGCCGCCGCGCGCGCGGATCATGTGCGACGTACGATCAAGCCCGCCATGGCGGTCGGCCGCTGGGTGATCTGCGACCGCTTCATCGATTCCAGCCGCGCCTATCAGGGCGGGGCCGGGTTGATCTCCGACGACGACATCATGACGCTGCACCAGTTCGGCTGCCGCGGCCTGATGCCCGACCGCACCATCCTGCTGACCCTCCCGATAGACGAGGCCGCGGACCGGGTGCGGAAACGGGACGGGGCGACGACCGACCGGATCGGACGCCGAACAGAGGATTATCATCTGGAGGTCGCCTCCGTTTTCTACACTATCGCGCAGGCGGAAAGCGAGCGGGTGCGCGTGGTCGATGCGCGCGGCGAGCTGGAGGATGTGAGCGCGCGCATATTGGCGGCTGTCGAAGACCTGCTGCCATGAGCAACTGGCTCGGGCAGGACCGGGCGATTGCGGACATGCTCGCGGCGCTGGACGCGGAACGGCTGCACCATGCCTGGCTGCTGGGTGGCCCGGCGGGGGTCGGCAAGGCGGGGATCGCGATGGACTTCGCCCGGCGGCTGTTGGGCGCACGCGGGGACGGGCTGGCGATTGCGGCGGACGATCCGGTGGCGCGGCTGGTGGATGCAGGCACCCACCCCGATCTCGTTCGCATCGAGCGCCTGCAACGCGATGCCAAGAAGGGCGAGGCCCCAACGCTGGCGCGCAACATCACGGTGGACCAGATCCGCGGCCTGTCGCGCTTCCTGCATCTGGCGCCATCCATGGCAGCGCGGCGGGTGATCGTCATCGACGCAGCGGAGGATATGGAGCGGGGAGCAGCCAACGCGCTTCTGAAAAATCTGGAGGAACCCCCTAATAATACAGTGTTTCTGCTGATCAGTCATGTGCCGGGCCGCCTGTTGCCCACCATCCGGTCGCGCTGCCGATATCTCCATTTCCAGCCGCTGGGCGATGACGAGATGGCGGAGATTCTGGCGGGCGTGGTGGCGGATATGCCGGAGGCGCAGCGGCGCGCGCTGATGCTGGGCGCCGAGGGTGCGCCGGGACGCGCGCTGGCGATGCGCGACCTCGATCTCGCGCAGTTCGAAACGGTGCTGGAGCGCATCGCGTCCACGGGCGACCCAACCAACCGGGAGCGTATCGCGCTGGCCCGCGCCCTGGCACCCAAGGCGGCACAGGCGCGCTACGAAGCGTTCATCGACTATGTGCCGCACTATATCGCGCGGCGGCTGCGGTCGGATCGCTCGGCGGCGGGCGCGGGCCGGGCGGAGGCATGGACGGATGCGATCCGGACCGGGCAGGGGGCCATCACCTTGTCGCTCGATCCCGCCGCGACCATATTCGCCCTGTGCGGGTCCGTCGCGCGGCTGGCCGAGCAGAAGGCCTAGGCAGGGCGGTGCCGGTCCACTAAAGAGCCTGTCCAAGCCCTTTTTCCCAGAGACCGGAATGCCTGTCCCAGCGACCATCACGACCGCCATCGCCTATCCCAATGGCCGCCCGCATATCGGCCATGCCTATGAGCATATCGCCACGGACGTCCTCGCCCGCGCGCAGCGGCTGGCGGGGCGCGATGTGTTCTTCCAGACCGGCACGGACGAGCATGGCCTGAAAATGGCGCAGGCGGCGCGCGACAAGGGCATATCGCCGCGCGAACTGGCCGATGAGATGGCCGGCTATTTCCGCGAGATGGATGACCGGCTGAACATCAGCTACGACCGTTTCATCCGCACCAGCGAGGCCGGGCATTATCAGGCCAGCCAGGCATTGTGGCGCGCGATGGAGGCGAATGGCGACCTGTATCTCGGCCGCTACGAGGGCTGGTATTCGGTTCGCGACGAAGCCTTTTACGGCGAGGAGGAACTGACCGCCGGGGAGGACGGGCAGAAGCTGTCGCCCCAGGGTACGCCGGTGGAGTGGACCGTCGAGGAAAGCTGGTTCTTCCGCCTGTCCGCCTATCAGGACCGCTTGCTGGCGCTGTACGCTGAACGTCCCGACTTCATTCGCCCGGAGAGCCGCCGCAACGAAGTGCTGCGCTTCGTGGAATCCGGGCTCACCGACCTCAGCGTGTCGCGCACCAGTTTCGACTGGGGCGTACCGGTGCCGGGCAGCGACGGCCATGTCATGTATGTGTGGGTCGATGCCCTCACGAATTACATTACGGGCTGCGGATATCCCGATGATATGGAACGTTTTTCGCGATACTGGGCTGAGGGCGGCGACACCACGCATATCATCGGCAAGGACATCGTGCGCTTCCATGCGGTCTATTGGCCGGCCTTTTTGATGAGCGCCAAGCTGCCACTGCCCAGGCAGATCTTCGGCCATGGCTTCGTCCTCAACCGGGGCGAGAAGATGTCCAAGTCGGTCGGCAATGTCGCTGATCCGCTGGAGTTGGCCGAACGCTTCGGTGTGGACCAGTTGCGCTATTTCCTGTGCGCTGAGGTCACGTTCGGAAATGACGGCAGCTATTCACCAGAAGCCATTGTTCTGAAAGCCAACAGCGATCTTGCGAACAGTTTCGGCAATCTGGCCCAGCGGACGTTGAGCTTCATCGCGAAGAATCTGGAAGGCCGCCTGCCAGCGCCTGCGCCCGCCGAACCGGATGAGGCATTGCTGGCGGAGGTCCGGCGGACCTGCGCGGAACTGGTTCCCGCTGCGTTCGACGATTGCGCGATCTCGGTCGCGATCGAAGCGTGGATGCGCGCCGTGTTCGCCTGCAACGCCTATATCGACACGCAGGCGCCCTGGGCGTTGCGCAAGACCGATCCGGCGCGGATGGAGGCGGTGCTGGCGACGCTGTACGAGGCCATCGGGCAACTCGCCATCGCCATTTCGCCGGTCATTCCGTCGAGCGCCGAGGCGCTGTTGGACCAGATCGGCGTGCCTGCCGAAGTGCGTTCCTACGTGGCACTGGGCAGCGACTGGTATGCCGGGCTACGCGCGTCGGGCTTCATCCTGTCGCCGCCCAAGCCCCTGTTCCCGCGCCTCGAACTTCCCGCCGTGGACGCCTGATGCTCACCGACAGCCACTGCCACCTGAACTACAAGGGACTGGTCGAGGATCAGGCGGGGGTGCTGGCGCGGGCGCGGGCAGGGGGTGTGTCGCGCATGCTCAACATCGCGACGCGCGCGAGCGAATGGGCTGACGTGCTGGCGACGGCCGAGCGCGAGCCCGATGTGTGGGCGACCATCGGCATTCACCCGCATGAGGCCGATGCCCATCCGGAGGTCGACACCCGTCGCCTTGTCGAGGGTGCGGAGCATCCGCGCATCGTCGGCATCGGCGAGACCGGCCTCGATTATTATTACGACCATAGCGACCGCGACAGGCAGCGCGACAGTTTCCGCGCGCATATCGCGGCGTCGCGCGACACTGGCCTGCCGCTGATCGTCCATACCCGCGAAGCCGAAGAGGACACGGCGGCCATCTTGCGCGAGGAGATGGGGAAGGGGGCCTTCCCCGGCGTCATCCACTGCTTTACCGCCAGCGACGCTTTCGCCGATATCGCGCTCGACCTTGGCCTTTATATCAGCCTGTCGGGCATCGTGACGTTCAAGAGCGCGAAGGATTTGCAGGAAACCGCGCGCCGCATTCCGGACGACCGTCTCCTGATCGAGACGGATTCCCCTTTTCTCGCCCCCGTACCCCACCGGGGCAAGGCGTGCGAGCCGGCATTTGTTGCCGACACCGCGGGCTTCGTGGCGGATTTGCGCGGCGTATCGGTGGAAACGTTGGGCGAACTGACCAGCGCCAATTTCGACCGACTGTTCAGCAAATGTTCCGGCAGGTAGAGCAGGGCGATCCATGCTCAAAGTGACCATCCTCGGCTGCGGCACATCATCGGGCGTTCCCCGGATCGGCGGCGACTGGGGTGCTTGCGACCCGTCCGATCCGCGCAATCGGCGTACGCGCGCGTCGGTATTGGTGGAAAGCGCGACGACGCGCATCCTGATCGACACCGGGCCGGACCTGCGCGAACAATTGTTGAATGCGGGCGTGGGACAGGTCGATGCGATCCTGTGGACGCACGACCATGCCGACCATTGCCATGGTATCGACGATGTCCGCCAGATCGCGCAAGGTCGCGGCGGCGTGCAGGTGCGTGGCTATGCGCGGCCGCAGACGATGGATCTGCTGATCCGGCGGTTCCGTTATGCGTTCGAGGGCCGCTCGGGCTATCCCCCAATCATCGAGGCCGCTGCGCTGCCTCCGGACGGATCGCTGACCATCGGCGACCTGATAATCGACGCCGTGGACCAGCCACATGGCGATATCTTCTCGACCGGATTTCGTATCACTCAGGGTAGCCGGTCGATCGGTTATTCCACGGATTTCCATGATGTCACCGATGATATGGTGGAGTTGTTCGCAGATTCCGACCTGTGGATCGCCGATGCGCTACGCGACCGTCCGCATCCGACCCACGCCCATCTCGCGCTGACCCTGGCCGCGATAGAGCGCATCGCACCTGGCCGTGCAATCCTGACCCACATGGATACCAGCATGGACTTTGCCTCACTGTCCGCGCGGCTCCCCATGGGTGTGGAGCCGGGCTATGACGGCATGACCATAGAGTTTGCCGATGGCTGACGGCGATCAGTGGGCGCGGATCATCTGGGTCGTCGTGGTCCTGGTGATGGTGGCCAGCGCACTTGTCGCTCGGCGCGTGCCCGGCAAGAGATTGTTGGTCTGGGGCGCGGCATGGGTTGCCATATTGGCAGCGATCTATCTGGCGTTCGATGTGCTCGGTCTGAGGCTGCCATAGGTGGTAATTTAACATAATATATATTATCGGGCTTTGGGATGCCTGGATTTGGGCTTTTCGTTTTCGTTCGGCACCGCTGGTTTCCTACTACCTCTACATTTCCCGCTGCCTCGACATTTCTATGTCCCATGAACTGTCTCTGCGTTAAATGCTTGGCCGATGAGCAAGCGAACTGTCCATGGCTGAACCCGACATCACCCCTCTTGCCAATGTCATGGCGCGGCTGCGCGATCCGGCCACCGGCTGTCCATGGGATGTCGAGCAGGATTTTGCCAGCATCGCGCCCTACACCATAGAGGAAGCCTATGAGGTGGCGGACGCCATCGCGCGTGGAGATATGGCGGACCTGCGCGATGAACTGGGCGACCTCCTTCTCCAGGTCGTGTTCCACAGCCGCATGGCGGAGGAGCAAGGCGCGTTTACGCTGTCCGACGTGATCGGAGCGATCACCGCGAAACTGATCCGGCGCCATCCTCATGTCTTCGGCGACGGCGCACCGACGCCTGGCTGGGAGAGCATCAAGGCGGACGAGCGCAAGAATGCCGGGGCAGCCGGAGCGCTCGACGGCGTGGCGGTCGCCCTGCCCGCGCTGATGCGTGCAGAGAAGCTGCAGAAACGCGCGGCACGGACGGGGTTCGATTGGACGGAGAAGGCAGCGGTCAGGGACAAGTTGCTGGAGGAACTGGCCGAACTCGATGCCGCGGAAACGTCCGATGCTGTGGAAGATGAGGCTGGCGACCTATTGTTTTCCGCCGTCAATCTCGTCCGTCATCTGGGTGTCGATCCGGAAGTCGCGCTTCGCCGGGCCAACCTTAAATTCGAGGCGCGTTTCCGTGCTATGGAGGCCTCCGCAGGCGCGGCTTTCGCTGGTTTGAGCCTTGAGCAGAAAGAGGTGCTATGGGTAGAGGCCAAGCAGCGAGGGCTCTAAGCTAAAGCCAACCGCTCCGCTTGAACCGCGCATAAAGGAACGTGCACGTCATTCCCATCACGGCGAGAATGGCGAAATACCCATATTTCCAGCGAAGTTCGGGCATGATATCGAAGTTCATGCCGTAAATCCCGGCAATGGCGGTCGGCACCGCGAGAATCGCCGCCCAGGCCGCCAACTGCCGCGTAATCTCGCCCTGTCGCTGCTGTTCGACCAGATTGGCGGTGTCGATGGCAGAGGACAGCACTTCGCGCAGGCCCGCGACCCGATATTCGGCGCGCAGGACATGGTCGAGGACGTCGCGAAACCACGGCATCGTATTGGCATCGATGCACGGGAATTCCAGGTTCACGATCTTCCGTGCGACCTCCTGCATCGGGCCGAGGACGCGCTGGAACCGCACGGTGTCGTGCCGCAGCGTGAACAGTTGCACGATATCCTCGTGTCGCAGGAAGCCCTCGATCAGCCGGTCCTCCATCGACAGCACATCCTCCTCGATCGTGTTGACGATGGGGAAATATCCGTCGACGATGAAGTCCAGGATCGCGTGCAGTACATAGTCGGGGCCGTGTCCGAGAAGGTCGGGAGAGGTCTCCAGATGTTCGCGCAACGCGGTGTGGCTGCGTGCAGACCCGTGGCGCACGGTCACGATGAAATCGCGGGCGAGGAAGATCGCCGTCTCGCCATATTGAATGCGACCGTCGATCAGGCTCGCCGTGCGCGCGACCAGGAACAGTTGCTCGCCATAGCTTTCCAGCTTGGGCATCTGGCGGCCATTCACCGCATCTTCGACCGCCAGCGGATGCAGGCCGTATCGGCGCGTGATCGCCGCCATCTCTTCCGTGTTCGGCTCGCAAAGCCCGATCCAGTCGAAGCCCGTGGTGAATTTACCGGCGGTCTCGATATCGATGGGTGCCGACGGTTTGCCCTTCTCATAATGGACTGCGGCGACGACCGTCATCGGGCCTTAATCCTGCGCAACGAAGCGCGAGAGGAAGCGGGCATATTCGGCGCCGCTCAGTCGGACCTCCACGGCGATGCGGCCGTCTTCCTCATCCATGTCCGTGCCCAGCACGTCGCCATGTTCGTGCAGCCACGCCAACGCTGCGCCATCATTGGGGTCGAGCAGAATTCGATGCCGGGCAAAGTCGCTCAGCAGCTGATCGCGCATGGTGATGGTGAGCGCCTCGACGCCCTCATCCTCCAGCGCGGAAACGATCACGGCCCCTTCACGCTTCGCCCGTTCGGTCAGGGCGTCGCGATCCTCGGCGGGAACGAGATCGACCTTGTTCCAAACCTCCAGCATACGCGGCACTTCGGCAGGGTCCGGCCCCTCCCCGTTCGGATCCGGCAGCACGCCCAGTTCGCGTAGAACATCGACCACGTCATTGGCCTGCGCCTCGCTGTCGGGATGAGCGATGTCGCGGACATGCAGGATGAAGTCGGCGGCGACCACCTCTTCCAGTGTCGCGCGGAAGGCGGCGATCAGCTGCGTCGGCAGGTCGGACACAAAGCCCACCGTGTCCGACAGGATCGCCTTGTCGATGCCGGGCAGGCGGATGGCGCGCATGGTGGGATCGAGCGTCGCGAACAGCATGTCCTGCGCCACCACATGCGCGCCGGTCAGGCGGTTGAACAGGGTGGACTTGCCCGCATTGGTATAGCCGACCAGCGCAATGACTGGCCAGGGCGCACGTCGACGGCGTTCGCGGTGGAGCGCGCGAGTGCGCGTCACCTGCTCCAGCTCGCGCCTAATTCGTGCCATGCGGTCGCGGATCATGCGGCGATCCGCCTCGATCTGCGTTTCACCGGGACCGCCTAGAAAGCCGAAGCCGCCGCGCTGCCGCTCCAAATGGGTCCAGCTGCGCACCAGACGCCCCGCCTGATAGTCGAGATGGGCCAGTTCCACCTGAAACCGCCCCTCCGCCGTGGCCGCGCGCTCACCGAAGATTTCGAGGATCAGGCCGGTTCGGTCGATGACCTTGGCATTGGTCAGCTTTTCGAGATTGCTTTGCTGGACCGGGGTCAGCGCATTGTCGACAACGACCAGTTCCGCCTCGTTCTGGAGGACCATGGTCGCGATCTCGTCCGCCTGACCCGAACCGAACAATGTGGCGGGCCGGGACTGGCGCACGCGATAGGCGCGGGTTTCAAGCACGTCGAGACCGATGGCGCGGGCGAGGCCACTTGCCTCCTCAAGCCGCGCCGCGATGTCGCGGTCGTGGCGGCTGCCGACGTCTGCATGCACCACAATGGCGCGTGCGCCCCGCGATACTTCCTCTCGTTCTGAAAAAGTCGAAATATGCTCGTTCCTTAGCGACGATCAGTCGTCGTCGCCATCCTCGTCATTTTCACCCGACAAGTCGAGCGCGTGGAGCGGCTGGACCGTCGAGATCGCATGCTTATAGACGAGTTGGACGAGGCCGTCACGCTGAAGCAGCATGCAGAACAGGTCGAACGCGGCAATCTCGCCCTGGAGCATCACGCCGTTCACGAGGAACATCGTCACCGGGTCGCCGCTGTTATTCACCGCTGCGAGGAAGATTTCCTGCAGCAGGCGCGGTTTGCGGTCGTTCGCCTCGAACGCCTTGCGCACCTGGCTCAGGTCGACGGGGTGCGCAGGCATGACGGTGGAGATCGCATGCTTGTAGACAAGCTGCGTCTGGCCATCGCGGCGCAACAGAACGGAGAAATTGTCGAACCAGGTGATGATGCCCTGCAGCTTCACCCCCTTGACGAGGAACATCGTAACGGGCGTCTTGGTCTTGCGAAGGGTGTTGAGAAACACGTCCTGAAGATTGTTGATTTTATCGGCCATTAGCACGCTCCGTTATTGGCGGGTCGTAGCCCGCATGGCCCCTTTCGCGGGGGTTCCATCATAATTTCGCCGCAGATGCGAACAGATAGTGGGATAGGGCAAAGCGAAACCGAAATCCAGCTTTGCCTGTGTGCGGCGCACAATTTTGGACGGCCCGTCTATCGGGCAGCACGCCCCTGCCCCGCCATTGCCCTCATTCGCGGTCGTCGGTGAGGCCCAGCAATTTCAGCTTGCGGTGCAGCGCGGATCGCTCCATCCCGATGAAACTGGCGGTGCGGGAGATATTGCCCGAGAACCGCTTGATCTGGACTCGCAGATATTCGCGCTCGAACCTCTCCCGCGCTTCGCGCAGCGGTGCACCCATGATCGCGCCGGACACTAGCCCGTCCCGCTCCTGCTCATTACTCGACTCGAGGGGGAGCATGTCGATCTCGATTCGCCCGATGCGGTCGGCGGGCGCGAGGATCATCGTGCGCTCGATCAGGTTGCGCAATTGCCGGACATTGCCCGGCCATTGTCCCGCCTGCAACGCGGCCA
>JBEVNC010000128.1:0-8374 GCA_040508315.1 Sphingobium sp. | reverse complement strand
AGGCGTCGAGCGAGTGGATGACGGGCGTGAAGGCGAAGTTATAGTCCGGCGGGGGCGAACTGGTCGCCCATTCCAGCGTGCGGCCGCCCCATGGGTCGCCGTCCACGTCGCGCAGTTCCTCGCGCTTCCAGATACTGACCGCGAACTGGACCAGCATGGCGCCGATGCCCGCCGCGATGACCGCAGCGCCGATGCCCGCGATGACGAACCAGATTTGCAGGCTGGGATCGTCGAACACCCGCATGCGCCGCGTCACGCCCATCAGGCCGAGGACATAGAGCGGGGCGAAGGCGAGCCAGAAGCCCACGACCCAGCACCAGAAGCTGATCTTGCCCCAGAACTCGTTGAGCTTGAACCCGAATGCCTTGGGCCACCAGTAATTGATCGCAGCGAACAGTCCGAACAATACGCCGCCGATGATGACATTGTGGAAATGCGCGATCAGGAACAGCGAGTTGTGCAGCACGAAGTCGGCGGGCGGCACCGCGAGCAACACGCCGGTCATGCCGCCGATGGTGAAGGTCAGCATGAAGGCGACCGTCCACATCATCGGCAGGGTGAAGCGGATGCGGCCGCGGTACATGGTGAACAGCCAGTTGAACAGCTTCGCGCCCGTTGGGATGGAAATGACCATCGTGGTAATGCCAAAGAAGCTGTTGACGCTGGCCCCCGACCCCATGGTGAAGAAATGGTGCAGCCACACGAGATAGGACAGGATCGTGATGACGATCGTCGCATAGACCATCGAGGTATAGCCGAAGAGCCGCTTGCCCGAGAAGGTCGAGGTGACTTCGGAGAACACGCCGAACAGCGGCAGGATCAGGATGTAGACCTCCGGATGGCCCCAGATCCAGATCAGGTTCACATACATCATCGGCGATCCGCCGAAGTCGTTGGTGAAGAAATTCGTGCCCACATAACGGTCGAGGCCGAGCAGGACGAGGACGGCGGTCAGCACCGGGAAGGACGCGACGATCAGCACGTTGGTGCACAGCGACGTCCAGGTGAAGATCGGCATCTTCATGAGGGTCATGCCCGGCGCGCGCATCTTGAGGATGGTGCAGACCAGGTTGATGCCCGATAAGGTGGTGCCGACACCCGCGATCTGGAGCGCCCAGATATAATAGTCGACGCCGGTCGCCGGGCTGTAGGCGATGCCCGACAGCGGCGGATAGGCGAGCCATCCGGTCTGTGCGAATTCGCCCACGAACAGCGACATCATGACCAGCACCGCGCCCGCCGTGGTCATCCAGAAGCTGAAATTATTGAGGAAGGGAAAGCTCACGTCGCGCGCGCCGATCTGGAGCGGGACGATATAGTTCATCAGGCCGGTGACGAACGGCATCGCGACGAAGAAGATCATGATGACACCGTGCGCGGTGAACACCTGATCGTAATGGTGCGCGTTGAGATATCCCTCTGATCCGTTGAACGCCAAAGCCTGCTGCAAGCGCATCATGATCGCGTCCGCGAAACCGCGCAGGAACATGATGAGGCCAAGGATCATGTACATGATGCCGATCTTCTTGTGATCGACGCTGGTGAACCATTCGGACCACAGCCAGCCCCAGAGCCGGTATTTGGTGACGAGGCCAAGCACCGCGAGCCCGCCGAGCACGACCGCCGCGAAGGTCGCGACGAGGATCGGTTCGTGGATCGGAAAGGCTTCGATCGACAGGCGCCCCAGCAGCGGACTGATGGGCGTCGGGACATAGGGCGACATTTGCGGAACGGAGGACATGGGGTGACCTGTCAGCTTGGCGTGCGCGCGGGCGAAAGGGCCTCTGCGGCAGCGGTCATGAGCGGGGAGGGGCCGGCGCCCGGCCGGGTGAGGCCAGCGCCGCGCAGCGGTGCCTGATCGACTGGCGGCGCGGCAGGTGCGCCGATCTTGTGCGGGGTACGAGGAGCGCACAGGGCTGCGACCATCTTGCGGTCCATCGGCCGAATAGCCCCGACCGTCATCGTGCCGCGCCCGGCGAACTTGTCGTAGGACAGGTGCTGGACATTATGCACGCCCGCCATGCCGAGGCCGCCCTTGGCATCGATCTTCATCATGTCGGCCATGCACATCTTGCCCGGCTCTACGCACAGGTTGACGATGGCGTCGAACAGGCCCCGCTCGACATTGGCGAAGCGGCGCACCGGCTCCTTCTCGCTCGGCCGTTCGAGCGCGAGATATTCGCGCCGGTCGAGCGTGCCGTTCGCCTGCTTCGTCTGCGCGACCCAGCGGGCGAAACCGGCGTCGGTCGTGCTCGTCGCCTTGAAGCGCATATGGGTGAAGCCAGCGCCGCTATAATTGGCGGAAAAGCCCTGGAAGGTGCCGGTCTGATTGAACACCGCCTGCAACTGCGTCTGCATGCCCGGCATGGCGTAGATCTGCCCGGCCAGCGCGGGCACGTAGAAGCTGTTCATCACCGAGGAGGCGGAAATCTTGAAGCGGATCGGACGGCCCACCGGCGCGACCAGCTCGTTGACGGTCGCGATGCCCTGATCGGGATAGATGAACAGCCATTTCCAGTCGAGCGCGACCACTTCCACATCCAGCGGCCGCACGTCCGCAGCGATCGCCTTGCCCGGCGCGGTGCGCGCCAGCGGGCGATAGGGGTCGAGGAGGTGGGTGCCCACCCATGTCAGTGCGCCAAGGCAGATGATGATGACGAGGGGCGCAGCCCAGATGACGAGTTCGAGCTGCGTCGAATGGTCCCAATCCGGCTCATAGGGCGCGTCCTGGTTCTGCGCGCGGTAACGCCACGCAAACAGGATGGTCAGCGCCATGACCGGCAGGATGATGAGCAGCATCAGTCCCGTCGAGATCAGGACCAGATTGCCCTGCTGCCGCGCGACATCGCCCGCCGCATTGAACACGACCATGTCGCACCCGCCCAGCAAGGGCAGCGCGGCCGTCAGGAGCAGTGCCGGCCGCAGGGCCTTTGCGGCTGAACGAACGGAGGACAAGACTGTTATCGCCATAGCGCGCCTCTAGGCTTGCGTGGGATGAGCGGACATAGGACATTTTGTCCAATCCCCATAACGCCCATCCGGGACGATTAGGGCCGCATTGACAGCGGGCATATTGCGCCCGGACAATATGGATACGGAAAGACAGCGATATGGCTGGAAGCACCACCGTCGAACAGGATGCCCGCCAGCTTCATGAGACGGGGCGAAAGATCGGCGCGGGCGAGATCGCCATCGGCGTGATGATCGGCCGTGCATCCGAATATTTCGACTTCTTCGTCTATGCCATCGCGTCGGTGCTGGTGTTTCCCAAGCTGGTGTTCCCCATCGCCGATCCGCTGACCGGCACGCTGTTTTCCTTCGCCATCTTCGCGCTCGCCTTCGTCACGCGGCCGGTGGGCACGATTATCTTCACCTATGTCGACCGGGCCTACGGGCGCGGGGTCAAGCTGACCGCCGCTCTGTTCCTGATGGGCGGATCGACCGCCGCCATCGCCTTCCTGCCCGGCTATGCCAGCATCGGCGTGTGGGCGCCTGCGCTGCTCGCGCTGCTGCGTATGGGGCAGGGCGTGGCGCTGGGCGGGTCGTGGGACGGGCTTGCGCCGCTGCTCGCGGTCAATGCGCCGGAGGGACGGCGCGGCTGGTATGCGATGATCCCGCAGCTGAGCGCGCCCATCGGCCTCATCATAGCCAGCCTGCTGTTCTGCTTCCTGATCGTGATGCTGCCTGCCGCGGATTTCGTGGCGTGGGGGTGGCGCTATCCCTTCTTTGTCGCCTTCGCGATCAACGTGGTCGCGCTGTTCGCGCGGCTGCGCATCGTGGTGACGCCCGAATATGCCAATATGTTCGAGCATGGCGATTTGGAGCCAGCCCCCGTCCTCCAGACCGTCCGGGCGGAATGGCGGACGATCTGGGCCGGGTCGTTCGTGCCGCTGGCCAGCTTTGCCATGTTCCACATGGTCACGGTGTTCCCGTTGTCTTGGGTGTTCCTGTTCACGCAGGACAGTCCCGTGCGCTTCCTGCTGATCGAGGTGGTCGCCGCACTGTTCGGCATCGGCGCGCTGTTTGTGTCGGGCATCCTCGCCAACCGCTTCGGGCGGCGGACCGTGCTGGGCGTATCGGCGGCCGCCATCGCCGTGTTCAGCGGGTTCGCGCCCCAGCTGCTCGATGGCGGGACTGCGGGCGAGGTCGTGTTCATGGTGATCGGCTTCGTGCTGCTGGGCATATCCTTCGGCCAGTCGTCGGGCGCGCTGTCATCTCGCTTCAACCCGCGCCATCGCTATACCGCGTCGGCGCTGACCTCCGACCTTGCGTGGATGTTCGGCGCTGGCTTTGCGCCATTGGCCGCGCTGTTGCTGTCCTATCTGTTCGGGCTGGCGGCGTCGGGCGCCTATCTGCTGTCGGGTGCGATCCTGACCCTGATCGCCCTGTGGCTGAACCGGGAGCTGGCGCACAGCGTCGAATAACGCCTGGAACCCCGTCCGCCTGCCATGGTTGAGGGGGGCATGGACTCGCTTGTGATCGCTGGATGGGCTGTGCCGGTCTGGATCATTGATCTGATCGTCGTCGCCATCGCCATCTTCGTTGCGCTCGTCGTGCACGGCATTGCCATGCGTATCATGGACCGCATCGCACGCCGCACGCCCAGCATTGCCGACGACCTGTTCGTCAAGCATGCGCACCGCCCGCTGCGCTGGCTGCTGGTGGGCTTCGCACTCGCGATCATCCGCGAATCGCTGCACCTGAACGAAGGGGCATCGATCCTGTGGAGCCGCGCCGCCGGGCTGATCGTACCGGCGCTGGGCGGCTGGCTCGTCGTCTCGCTGATCCGGGCGGGCGCGGCCATTGTCGAGCATCGCAATGACATCACCGTCGAGGATAATCTCAGCGCCCGGCGCAGGCGCACGCGCAGCGCCATATTGACCCGCATCGCGCTGCTGGGCGTGGGGTTCATCACCATCTGCCTGATGCTGCTGAGCATCCCCAGCATCCGGTCGGTCGGCGTCACGCTGATGGCGTCCGCCGGTCTCGCGGCCCTGGCGGTCGGTGCGGCCGCGCAGCCTGCGCTCAAGAACCTGATCGCCGGCATCCAGATGGCCTTTACCGAGCCGATCCGGCTCGACGACGTGGTCATCGTCGACAATGAATGGGGCCGGATCGAGGACATACGCCTGACCTATGTCGTGGTCGCCCTGTGGGACGAGCGGCGGCTGGTCGTCCCGGTATCGCGGTTTCTGGAGCAGAGTTTTCAGAACTGGACGCGCAGCACGTCGCAGCTGCTGGGGTCTGCCATCCTCTATCTCGATCCCTCCGTCGACATCGACAGGCTGCGGGCGAAATGCGGTGAGATCGTGCAGGCCAATCCCCGTTGGGACAGGCGTTTCTGGAACATGCAGGTGACCGATATGAAGCCCGAGGCGATAGAAGTGCGCGTCCTCGTCACCGCGCGCGATGCCTCCGTCGCGTTCGATCTGCGCTGCGATATCCGCGAGTCCCTGCTCGCCTTCGTGCGGACGGAGATGCCGTACGCCATGCCGCACTCCCGCCAGATCACCCAGATCGACGGGCTGGAGTTGGACGACGACGCCGTCTCGCCGGACCCGCCAACACGGGCCTAGCCGCGCCGGGCCGAAATGGTTACATGGGCCGCCACGAATCCCTTCTCACATCGGCAAGGTGGCATATTCCATGGAAATTCGGCTCGGCCTCACATTCGACGACGTGCTGCTTCAGCCGCGCGAATCCGACGTCCTGCCCAGCCAGGCCGATACCTCGACGCGGGTGAGCCGCGGCATCGCGCTCAACATCCCGATCCTCTCCTCCGCCATGGACACGGTGACGGAGGCCGACATGGCCATCGTCATGGCGCAGCTGGGCGGCATCGGCGTCCTCCACCGTAACCTGTCGGTCGAGGAGCAGGCCGCCGCCGTCCGCGCGGTCAAGCGGTTCGAGAGCGGCATGGTGGTCAACCCGATCACCATCGGCCCGGACCAGCCATTGGCCGATGCGCAGGCGCTGATGGCCTATCACAAGATCAGCGGCATCCCGGTGGTGGAGGCCAATGGCCGCCTCGTCGGCATATTGACCAATCGCGACGTACGCTTTGCGGAAAACCCTGCCCAGCCGGTGCGCGAGCTGATGACGCACGAGAATCTCGCCACGGTCGCCGCCGGCGTCACCACGGGCGAGGCCCGCCGCCTGCTGCATGCGCGCCGGATCGAGAAACTGCTGGTGGTGGACGACAGCTATCATTGCGTCGGCCTGATCACCGTCAAGGATATCGAGAAGGCCGTGACCTATCCGCAGGCGACCAAGGATGCCTCCGGCCGCCTGCGCGTGGCCGCCGCGACCACCGTGGGCGACAAGGGGATCGAGCGTACCGAGGCGCTGATCGACGCGGAATGCGACCTGATCGTCATCGACACCGCGCACGGCCATAATCGCGACGTCGCGCGTACGGTGGAGCGGGTGAAGCGCCTGTCCAACACGGTGCAGGTGATCGCTGGCAATGTCGCCACGGCGGAGGCTACGCGCGCGCTGATCGACGCAGGCGCCGACGGTGTGAAGGTCGGTATCGGTCCCGGCTCGATCTGCACGACGCGCGTGGTGGCGGGCGTTGGCGTGCCGCAGCTGACGGCGGTGATGGACGCAGCGGAGGAAGCGGAGAAATCCGGCGTTCCCGTCATCGCGGACGGCGGCCTGCGCACCAGCGGCGACCTGGCCAAGGCGCTGGCTGCGGGCGCATCCAGCGTGATGATCGGCTCCCTGCTCGCAGGGACAGAGGAAGCGCCGGGCGAGACGTTCCTCTATCAGGGCCGCGCCTATAAAAGCTATCGCGGCATGGGATCGGTCGGCGCGATGGCGCGCGGTTCGGCGGATCGCTATTTCCAGCAGGACATCAAGGACCAGATGAAGCTGGTGCCCGAGGGGATCGAAGGCCAGGTGCCCTATAAGGGGCCTGCGCGCGACGTCATTCACCAGCTGGTCGGCGGCGTGAAGGCGGCGATGGGCTATACGGGCAGCGCGACGTTGAAGGACCTGAAGGAACGCGCGCGCTTCGTGCAGATCACCAATGCCGGGCTGTCCGAGAGCCATGTGCATGATGTGACGATTACCCGAGAGGCACCCAATTATCCGACGCGGTAAGGTTTTCGTTTTCCTCTGCCGCATGCGGGGAAGTTTGGGGCTGGACTTGCGCCGTCCCTTCGGCCGACAGCGACCTGGCGGTTGTTCTGCCCACCCCTCGCCCCTCCCGCATGCGGGAGGGGGAAAGACGATATGACCCCCTCCGCCCGCTTACAGGCCGCCATCGACCTCCTCGACGCCATCATCGCCGCCGCCACCGGGCAGGGCGCGGCGGCCGACACGCTGATCGCCCGCTATTTCAAGGAGCGCCGCTATGCCGGGTCGAAGGACCGGCGGGCCGTGCGTGACCTCGTCTACCTCGCGATCCGCGCGCATGCCGATGCGCCCGCCAGCGGCCGGGCCGCGATGCTGACGCTGGCCGCGCGGGACGAGGCGCTTGCCGCGTTGTTCGACGGATCGGCGCATGGCCCTGCACCGGTCGGACCCGACGAAAGCCCTGCGACGACAGCCACCGAGCCGGTGCCGGACTGGCTGCTCCCCTTGCTCTCGCCGCTGATCGACGCATCGGAACGGGCGGCGCTGCTGGCCCGCGCGCCGCTGCATATCCGCGTCAATGCGGCGAAGGCGTCGCGCGACTCGCTGCTTGCCAGCCTGGCCGACGCCGCGCCCGTCCCCGGCACGCCGCATGGGATCGCCTTGCCGGAAGGGATGGCGCTCGAAGCGCTGCCCGAATGGCAGGCGGGCCTGATCGACGTGCAGGATGCGGGCAGCCAGATGATCGCCGCTGCGTGCGCGGCGCGGCCCGGCCAAACGGTCCTGGACCTGTGTGCGGGAGCGGGCGGCAAGACGCTGGCGCTCGCAGCCGACATGGGCGGCGAGGGGCGGTTGATCGCGGCGGATATCAGCCGCGACCGCCTCGCGCGCCTGCGGCCGCGGGCCGAACGGGCGGGAGCGACGCATATCGAGACGCTGCTGCTCGACGCCGGCCGGGAGGCGGCGATGCTGGCGCCGCTGAACGGCGCATGCGATGTCGTACTGGTCGATGCACCCTGCACCGGCATGGGTACCTGGCGGCGCAACCCGGAGGCGCGCTGGCGTATCGCGCCGCCAATGTTGGCGCGAACGACCGCGCAGCAGGCCGCGATCCTGCGCCTCGCCGCGCCATTGGTGCGGGACGGCGGGACCATCGTCTATGCAGTCTGCTCGCTGCTCGATCCGGAGGGCCGCGATCAGGTGGATGCCTTTCTGGCGGAGTATCCCGGCTGGAGCGCCGAGCCTGCCGGGCCGCAGGGCCGCATTTGGGGCGCTGGACGGTTGCTAAGCCCCGCGC
>JBEVNC010000126.1:0-3953 GCA_040508315.1 Sphingobium sp. | reverse complement strand
CCACCCCCAACCCCTCCCCTGAAGGGGAGGGGCTAGAAAGGTCAGCCACCGTGCCATCCGCCAGATCGATATAGGCCAGCCCGTCCGCCAGCTTCAGCGCCGCCTCGAAACTCTCCGCCAGCCGCGTCTGGATGCCGTCGCGCACCGCGATGCGGTCCACCACCACCTCGATGTCGTGCTTGTACTTCTTGTCGAGCGCGGGTGCGTCGTCGATCTCGTAGAATTCGCCGTCGATACGCACGCGGGTAAAGCCCGCTTTCTGCCATTCGAGCAGTTCCTTGCGATACTCGCCCTTGCGGCCGCGCACGGCGGGGGCGAGCAGATAGGCGCGCGTCCCTTCCGGCAGGGTCATCACCCGATCGACCATCTGGCTGACCGTCTGCGCGGCGATGGGCAGGCCGGTCACGGGCGAATAGGGAATGCCGACCCGCGCCCACAGCAGGCGCATATAGTCGTAGATCTCCGTCACCGTAGCCACGGTCGAGCGCGGGTTCCGCGACGTCGTCTTCTGCTCGATGGAAATGGCCGGGGACAGGCCGTCGATATGCTCGACATCCGGCTTCTGCATCATCTCCAGGAACTGGCGCGCATAGGCGGAGAGGCTCTCCACATAGCGGCGCTGCCCCTCGGCATAGATGGTGTCGAAGGCGAGGGACGACTTGCCCGACCCCGACAGGCCAGTGATGACCACCAGCGCGTCGCGCGGCAGGTCGATATCCACGCCCTTGAGGTTATGCTCGCGCGCGCCGCGCACGGAAATCTTGGTGAGGCTCATGGAGGCGATTTGTTCCAGATTTGTTCGCGACTTGCAAGGCGCGCCGGGGATAGCCCGCAAGATGGGCGGCACCCGGCGGCCCGGCAAGGGGCGCATATGAAAAGGGCGGCCCCGAAGGACCGCCCTTTCCCTGAAACACGACTGGCCGTTCGCTCAGAAGCGCAGGCCGAGGCCCACCATCGCGGCGTCGCGGCCGCCGATGCCCGCCTCATATTCCGTGCGCTGATATTCGGCGGAGACATAGGTGCGCGGGGTCGGGGCGACTTCGACGCCCGCACCGTAGCGCACGCCCTCGAAACCGGCGCCAATGTCGGTGGCGCGATCCTCGAACCGCGAGGAGGTGTAGCCGACCTTGGCATAAGGCATCACGCGGGGCGTCAGCACATAGCCGACGCGGGCGGAGGCGGATAGGTCGCGGCTGGCGACGACATCGTCCGTCTTGGCGGTGGAGTCCGCCAGGCCGACCTCGACACCGGCGCGGATGCGCGGGCTCACGGCCAGGTCATAGCCCGCCGAAACGCCGTAGGTCGCGCCGTCGCGGCCCTGGATCTTGTCATAGCCGCTCGTCACGCCGATGCGCGGGCCGGAGAACGCCGTAGCCTCGTCGCCGCCGGTCTGGGCCATGGCGGGGGTTGCAAAGGCGGCAACAGCAATCGCTGCGAAAATCGCATTTTTCATAAATCACCTATAGTATTAAGGACAAAGTCTCCCGGTCCCATGAAGTACATGGGGCAAGGAATTTCTCGTCATTGGATCGGGGTGTCGGTTACTATCTTGGATGGATATTGTTCATCTTTCGACCTATTTCAAAACGCCCCGCTCCACGCCGCCGACAGCGGCGTGGGCCCCCAAATATGCTTCGGCACATGGCCCGACGATGAACGAATCTTGGCAATTTCATGGTCGATTGCGGGCGGGCTGCCACATTCGGGGACAAATTTCCGGCGATTCCCACCCGCCGGGACAATGTGTAGAGGGATATCATGCGTGATCAGCGACATGATCGGATGAGGCCGGGCGTCGTGGTGGCGATGCTGCTCCTTTCCGCCTGCGCCAGCTACCGACCGGTCAGCGACGTGCCGGTGCGCGTCGGGCCGCCTTATGCGGTGCGCGGCACGACCTATGTGCCCGCCGCCGACCCACGCTATGATTTCCTCGGCTATGCCAGTTGGTACGGATCGGAATCGGGCAACCGCACCGCCAATGGCGAGAAATTTCGCTCGCGCTGGGTCACAGCCGCGCACACCACCCTGCCGCTGCCCAGCTATGTCGAGGTGACGGCGCTCGACACCGGGGAAACGATCCTGGTGCGCGTCAACGACCGCGGCCCCTTCGCCGGACGGGCGCGCATCATCGACCTGTCGCGCGGCGCGGCGCAATTGCTTGGCGTCAGGACAGCGGGCCATGTCCCCGTGCGCGTGCGCGTCGTCGAGCCGCCGGAAAAGGACCGCCAGCGACTGCGCGACGGCAAGGCGGCGGCACAGCGGACCCGCGTCCCGGAAAAGACGCTGGTCAATCTGCGTGCGCAACTGGTGCGAGCGGGCTATTGATGCCGCCCGCCGGGACCCGGCGCCGTCAAGGGTGGTGGCGCTCGCAATTCATCGGCTGTAAAGCCGCCGTCGCGCTTATGGTTTTCGTGCGCGGCGCGTCGCGCGCCTTATCTTGGAAGGGGTCTGACGCTTGAACGGCGTTCGCAAATGGGCGGTGCTGCTGCTCAAGATCGGCGTTGGCGGCTTTGTGGCCGCGCTGATCGCACTGGTGGTGGCGGTGATGGTGGCGCGTCAGTCGCTACCGAACTATGAATCGCTCAAGACCTCGCTCAACGAGCAGATGGTGCGCGTCCACGCGTCCGACGGCACGGTGATCGTGTCATTGGGGCCGAGCTATGGCAAATGGATCCCGTATGGCGAAATCCCGCGCCATATGGTCGACGCCATGGTCTCGACCGAGGATAAGCGTTTCTATTACCACCCGGGCGTCGATCCCATCGGCATGGTCCGCGCGGCGTGGATCGCGCTCGATAATCGCGGGTCGGGGCGGCGCATGCAGGGCGCGTCCACCATTACCCAGCAGACCGCGCGCAACATCTTCCTCAACAACAGCTATTCCTTCGGGCGAAAGCTGCGCGAGATGGTCCTGGCGCTGGCGCTGGAGCGGAAATTCTCCAAGCAGCAGATCCTCGAACTCTATCTGAACAAGGTTTATTTCGGCGGCGGCGCCTATGGCATCGACGCGGCGAGCCGCAAATTCTTCAACCATCCGGCAACCGAATTGCAACTGGGCGAGGCGGCGATCATCGCGGGACTGGTCAAGGCACCGTCCAGCTATTCGCCCACGGCCGATGTCGATGCGGCAGTCGGGCGCGGCGGCGTCGTGCTGGACCTGATGGAGGAGAATGGCGTCATCGGCAGCGCGGAACGGGCCAGCGTGGACCTCAGCGCCGTTCGCATGAAGCCCGAAAAGCCGCAGGACAGCGTGCGCTACTTCACCGACTGGGTGATGCCGCAGCTCAAGACGCTGGTGACGGAGGACAAGCAGCCGCTGGAGGTTTACACCACGCTCGACCTCAAGATGCAGCGCGCGGCGACGTCGGCGCTCAAGGCCAATGCGGCGGGCGGCCTGCAGGGCGCGCTTGTCTCGCTCGACCGCGACGGCGCGGTGCGCGCCATGGTCGGCGGCCTCGACTATATCAGCTCCAACTATAACCGCGCGACCACCGCGCTGCGCCAGCCCGGATCGGCGTTCAAGCTGTTCGTCTACCTGACCGCGCTGGAGGCAGGCTATACGCCCGATACCGGCGTCAATGACGGGCCGGTGACGATCAACGGCTGGAGCCCCCGCAACAGCAGCGGGCGTTTTTCGGGCGACATCGACGTGCGCACCGCCTTCGCCTATTCGATCAACACGGTCGCGGCGAAGATCGGCATGGACGTGGGCTTTCCTGCCGTCGCCGACATGGCGCGGCGCTTTGGCGTCCGCGGCACGATCAACACCCATCCCTCCATGGTGCTGGGATCGTCCGAGGTGCGCCTGATCGACATGACGCAGGCGTTCGCGAGCGTGGCGCGCAAGGGCGTGGCGGTCACGCCCTATGGCATTACCCGCGTCACGACCGGCGACGGCACCGAACTCTACAAGCATCAGGACGACACCAGCCGCGTCCTCGTCGCGCCATGGG
>JBEVNC010000107.1:0-3764 GCA_040508315.1 Sphingobium sp. | reverse complement strand
TTGAGGCCGCCGGTCTTGCCCGCCTCACCGCCGACGTCGATGCCCTGCACGTCCTGCAAGGCTTCGGCGAGGCTGCCGAAGCGCTTGTCCTGGAGGTTCTGGCGGTCGAGGACGGAGATGCTGGCGGGGGCCTCCCGGATCTTCTGCTCATAACCCGCGGCGGTGACGACGATGGTGTCCGCAGTGGTCGCGTCGTCCGCCTCTTCCGCGCGGGCAGGCGCGGTGGCCGCGATTGCGAGCACAAGCAGGCTTGTCCCCGCAAGCCGAAGCCGCGGGACAGCGAAAGGTCCGAACATCATCTATTCCCCAACGATATTGCTAGTGATTTGCAGTAGTTGCGGGGTCGATGGCGAGCGGGCCCAAAGCTGTCAACCGGCGCCCAGAGTGGCAAAGCATGGGGAAATGATTCATGGCGAGCCAGCAACCTGGCGTTGCCTTGTACGACCCGGCAGCCATCGAATGGACATCATATGGAAACCTTGCCGGGGACCCAACGGGCCCCGGCAGGGCGTCAGCCTGCGGCAACCGGCGGATAGGCGGCCTCCCAACCGGTGCGCTCGCCGGTGGCGAAATCCCAGAAGATGTCGGCGACGTCGCTGGCTTCCACCGATCCGGCGGTTATGGACGACGCGACCGTCGCCAAAGCGATGCGAATGCCGCGCTCGCCCAGCGGCTTGGCAAGGCCCTGCACGATGTTGCGAAGCGCCGCCTTGCCGAGGCCGAGGCTGGCATAGCCAGGATGCGGCGCGACGCCGAGCCCGCCGCCGGTGATGAGGATGGTGCCGCCCCGTTCACCGAATAATGCCTCCGCCGCGCGGATCGTGTGAAGTCCGCCCACCAGATTGACCGCAAGATCCTGCTCGATCTCCGCGTCGGTCATGCTGAACAGATCCTGCTGGCGGATATTGGCGGCATTATAGTGGATCGCGGAGAGGCCGCCGGTCAGACTCTCCGCCTGCGCGATGGCGGCGCGCAGTGCTGCAGGGTCGGCGGCATCGGCGGGCACGGCATGGGCTTTAATGCCCTGTGCGGCGAGCGACGCCACGAGGCCCTCCACACGCTCGACATTGCGGCCGGTCAGCACGATGCTCCAGCCCGCCTTGCCAAATCGCTGAGCAACCGCCTGGCCGATGCCGGGACCGGCACCGATGATCATGATGGATTTCGACATGGGATGATCCTTTGGGAAGAATGACGGGTGCTTAGGGCAGTTGCCTTGCGGCCTCCGCCCAAGGTCCCTCAATGGTTCGCATCAATAGTGAATGAGAATCAGCGATGTCCCCGTCAGCCGATCATCATGAGACTGGCATTGCCGCCCGCAGCGGTGGTGTTGACCGAGGTCGACACTTCTTCGAGCAAGGCCGTGCAGCCCGGCCCGACGCCATCCCCATCCCAAACATGGACAGGGACGATAGGGCCGTCGAGCTTGGCCATAGCGATGCAGGCATCGCGAATGGCTGCCTCGCCGCCTTCCACCAGACAGGCAGCGAACGGCTCGCACGGATCGTCGCGGAAGCGGTCGGCAATCGGTGCGGGCAGGCCGGGCGGGATCGCCATGCCCTCCACCGATGCGCGGTTGCCCGTCGCCAGCACCGCCGCCATCTGTCCGAGCAGCCCGGCGCGCGTCGCGGGGCGCAGGAGGACGCGGCCGCGCGGATGGAGGGCGTAGACGTTGCGCTCCCCCACCGGGCCGGGCAACACCAGTTCGACGCCCAGCGATGACGACGCACCGAACGTGCGGGCGCCCGCTGCGGCCTGTGCCTCCCCCTGCGCGTCGAGCCACTCGGCAAAGGCGACCAATTCCTGCGGCGGAGCCAGTGCGGCCGGAAGGATAGCAGGTGCTTCCTTCACCAGCCGCCCCAGATAGAGCGGCCCACCCGCCTTCGGCCCCGTGCCCGAAAGCCCCCGCCCCCCGAACGGCTGCACACCCACGATCGCACCGATAGTGTTGCGGTTGATATAGAGATTGCCCGCCCGCACCGCGCCCGTCACCCGCGCCACCGTCTCGTCGAGGCGGGTATGGAGACCGAAGGTCAGACCGTAACCGGTGGCATTGATCGCCTCGACCAGCTTGCCCAGATCGTCGCGGCGATAGCGCACGACATGCAGGACCGGGCCGAACACCTCGCGCTCCAGCTGTTCGATGCGGTCGATCTCGATGATGGTGGGCGCGACGAAGCTACCCTGCTCCGTCTCCTCGCCCAGCACGACCTGATCGACGCGGCAACCTCGGCCACGCATCGCCTCGATATGGCTAACGATATTGCCTTGCGCTTCCGCAGTGATGACCGGGCCGATGTCGACCGCAAGACGCTCCGTATTGCCCACGCGCAATTCCGCCAGCGCGCCCTTGAGCATCGCCAGCGTGCGGTCGGCAATATCCTCCTGCAGGCACAGGATGCGCAGGGCCGAGCATCGTTGCCCTGCGCTGTCGAAGGCCGAGGTGATGACGTCCGCCACCACCTGTTCGGCCAGCGCGCTGCTGTCCACAATCATCGCATTCTGCCCGCCGGTCTCGGCGATCAGCGGGATCGGTATGCCTTCGGGTGAGAAGCGCGAGGCCAGCTGGCGCTGGATGAGGCGCGCGACGTCTGTCGAGCCGGTGAACATGACCGCCGCCGTTCCCGGTGCGGCGACGAGGGCCGCGCCGACCTCCCCAGCGCCGGGCATGCATTGCAGGGCGTCTGCGGGAACACCCGCGTCGTGCAGGATGCGTACTGCCTCGGCAGCGATCAGCGGGGTTTCCTCGGCGGGCTTGGCGAGCACCGGATTGCCCGCCACCAGCGCGGCGGCGACCTGCCCGGTGAAGATCGCCAGTGGGAAATTCCACGGGCTGATGCACACCACGGGGCCGAGCGGCACCTGCCGCTCCCCGAACGTCTCGCGCGCCTGCGCCGCATAATAGCGTAGGAAATCGATGGCCTCGCGCACTTCGGCAATGGCGTTGGCGGCGGACTTGCCCGCCTCCCGCATGGCGAGGCCCATCAGCGCGCCCATGCGCCCCTGCATGAGATCGGCCGCGCGGTCGAGCATGGCGGCACGCTCTGCCACGGACACCGCGCTCCAGCCGCTGGAGGTCGCGCGGGCGACGGCCGCCACTGCTGCATCGGGATCGGCCTCGACCACGATGCCGACGATATCGCTGTGGTCGGCGGGATTGCGCACCGGCTGTCCAGCACCCTCCCCGCCCGCGCGCCATTGCATCTGCGCCGACTGCGCCAACGCCTGTCCCAGCGCGCCAAGCGCCAGTTCGTCGGTCAGGTCGATCCCGTCCGAATTGCGCCGGTCGGGATAGAGGTCCGGCGGCAATGCGATCAGGTCGTGCCGCGCGCCGGGACTGGCCATCGCGCGCACCATGTCCACCGGATCGGCGACCATCGCCGCCACCGGCACGTCGGGATCGGCGATGCGGTTGACGAAGGACGAGTTCGCGCCATTCTCCAGCAAGCGCCGCACCAGATAGGCCAGCAGGTCCCGGTGCTGCCCCACCGGTGCATACACACGGCAGGCCACCGTGGAATCTTGCAGAACCTCCCGATAAATGGCCTCGCCCATGCCGTGCAGACGTTGCATCTCGAAGTCCACACCGGCATCGCGTGCCATCTGCAGCACAGCGGCGATGGTGCCCGCGTTGTGCGTGGCGAACTGGGGATAGATCCATGGCGCATGGGACAGCATCGCGTCCGCACACGCCAGGTAGGACACGTCGGTGTGCTGCTTGTGGGTGAAGACCGGATACCCGGGCAGCCCCGACACCTGCGCCC